>CBFGMM010000044.1:0-14424 GCA_965649855.1 uncultured Thermomonas sp.
CACCGCCGCGTCCGAATCCAGCCGCCCGCCGCTCATGGTGTTGACCAGGACCACGCCCGGCCGCACCAGCTGGGCGAAGTCCTTGTCGCTGGTCGAGACCGTGACCTCGATGCCCTCGGCCGCGCCGCGCACGGCGAGGGTGCCGATCACGTCGTCGGCCTCCACGCCGTCGACGCGCAGGATCGGGAACCCGAGTGCGGCGACGATCTCGCACATTGGCTCGACCTGCGCGCGCAACTCGTCCGGCATCGGCGGGCGGTTGGCCTTGTACTGCGGGTCCAGGTCGTCGCGGAAGGTGCGCCCCGGTGCGTCCACCACGAAGGCGGCGTAGTCCGGCTGCTCCTTCAGGTGGGCGCGCAGCATGTTCACCACGCCGAACAGCGCGCCGGTGGGTTCGCCTGCGGCGTTGGTCAGCGGCGGCAGGGCGTGGAACGCGCGATAGAGATACGAGGAACCGTCGATCAGCACGAGCTTGGCCATGCCACGATTGTACGGCGGCGGTCCGCGGGCACGGCGCTGTCACAATGGCCGCCCGCCTCGACCCCATCCCGCCATGCTGCGCTGGTTCGAAACCCGCCTGGACCCGTTTCCGCCGGATCCCCCGTCGCAACCGCCGGCCACCCTGGTGGCGTTCTGCCGCCACTACACGCGCGGCGCGGAGCCGTGGCTGCTGCTGCTGGGCCTGACCACCGCGCTCACCGCGCTGGCCGAAGTGGCGCTGTACGCCTACCTGGGCGCGCTGGTGGACCGGATGGTCGCGCTGGGGCCCGCCGGCTTCATGGCGCAGGAAGGCCCGCGGCTGGCGGGGATGGCCGCGCTGGCGCTGGTCGTGGTGCCGCTGCTGGTGCTGCTCAATTCGCTGGTGCAGCACCAGACCCTGCTCGGCAACTTTCCGATGCGGATCCGCTGGAACGTGCACCGCTACCTGCTGCGGCAGTCGATGGGCTACTTCCAGGACGAGTTCGCCGGCCGCATCGCCACCAAGCTGATGCAGACCTCGCTGGCGGTGCGCGAGACCGTGGTCAAGCTGATGGACATCGGCATCTACGTGCTGGTGTATTTCGGCGGCATCCTGCTGGTGGCCGCCAGCGGCGATTGGCGCCTGATGCTGCCGTTCGCCGCGTGGCTGGCCGGCTACGCGCTGCTGATGCGCTGGTTCGTGCCGCGCATGGGGGAGGTCTCGCAGCGCCAGGCGGACGCCCGCTCCACCATGACCGGGCGGATCGTGGACAGCTACACCAACATCGCGACGGTCAAGCTGTTCTCGCATTCGCAGCGCGAGCAGGCCTACGCGCGCGATGCGATGCAGGGATTCCTGTCCACGGTGTACCGGCAGATGCGGCTGGCCACCGGCGTGCACAGCCTGCTGTACGCGCTGAACATGCTGCTGGTGGCGGGCGTCGGCGCGCTGGGCATCTGGCTGTGGCTGCAGGGCGCGGTGAGCACCGGCGCGCTCGCGGTGGCGCTGGCCCTGGCGATGCGCCTGCTGGGGCTGTCGCACTGGATCATGTGGGAGCTGTCGGCGCTGTTCGAGAACATCGGCACCGTGCACGACGGGATCGGCTCGATCGCGCTGCCGCCCACCGTGGACGACGCGCCCGGCGCGCCGCCGCTTGCGCAGGCGCGCGGCGCGATCCGCTTCCAGGACGTGGCCTTCCACTACGGCAAGGGCTCCGGCGTGATCGAGCACCTGGACCTCGCCATCGCGCCGGGCGAGAAGATCGGCGTGGTCGGCCGCTCGGGCGCGGGCAAGTCGACCCTGGTGAACCTGCTGCTGCGCTTCCACGACGTGGAGGCCGGGCGCATCACGGTGGACGGCGTGGACATCGCCGGCGTGCAGCAGGATTCGCTGCGCGCGCAGATCGGCGTGGTCACCCAGGACACCTCGCTGCTGCACCGATCGGTGCGCGAGAACATCCTCTACGGCCGTCCGGACGCCACCGAGGAGGAATTGCGCGAGGCCGCGCGCCAGGCCAATGCGGCGGCCTTCATCGCCGAGCTGGTGGATGGCAAGGGCCAGCGCGGTTTCGATGCGCAGGTGGGCGAGCGCGGGGTCAAGCTGTCCGGCGGCCAGCGCCAGCGCATCGCCATCGCCCGGGTGCTGCTGAAGAACGCGCCCATCCTGGTGCTGGACGAGGCGACCTCGGCCCTGGATTCCGAAGTGGAAGCGGTGATCCAGGAGAACCTGTACCGGCTGATGCAGGGCAAGACCGTCATCGCCATCGCCCACCGCCTGTCCACCATCGCCGCGATGGACCGGCTGGTGGTGATGGACCAAGGCCGCATCGTGGAGACCGGCACGCACGCGGAACTGCTGGCACGCGGCGGGCTGTACGCCCAGCTGTGGCAACGCCAGTCGGGCGGGTTCCTGGCGCTGCAGGCCGACCAGGAACCCGCACGGGCCTGATCCGCACGCCGCGTGCACGCACCGCGCGCATACTCGGCTGCACGCTGATCGGGAGTCCGCCATGCACATCGTTCCCCTTGCCCTGGCCGCCGCGCTGGCACTTGCGGGCTGTGCCACCGCCGCGCCCGAGGCCATGCTCGACGATGCCGTGTCCAGCAGCCGCACCGAAGCCAACGGCGACGTCGTCACCGAATACCGCGTGGGCGGGGCGCTGCGGATGGTAAAGGTGGTCCCGTCGCGCGGCCCGACGTATTACATCTACGACCGCAACGGCGACGGGGTGGTCAACGAACGCGACGCCAGGGACGGTCCGATGACCTACTACAAGCTGTTCAGCTGGTAGCCGTCAGCCGCGCGGCCCGCCCATGACGGGCAGGATCACGCCATTGACGTAGCTGGCGGTCACCGGCGAGGCCAGGAACACGAAGGCAGGCGAGATCTCCTCCGGCTGCGCGGGCCGGCCCATGTCGCTGTCGCGACCGAACTGCGCCACCTCCTTCGCCGGCTTGTCGGCCGGGTTGAGCGGCGTCCACACCGGGCCGGGCGCCACGCAGTTGACCCGGATCCCGCGTTCCAGCAGCTGGCTGGCCAGCGCCTTGGTGAACGCGTGGATCGCCCCCTTGGTCGCCGAGTAGTCCAGCAGGTGCGGGCTGCCGAAGATGCCCGTCTCCGAGCCGTTGTTGACGATGCTGCCGCCGCGCGGCAGGTGCGGCACCGCCGCGCGCGCCATGTGGAAATAGCCGGCGATGTTGGTCTGCAGCGTCTCCTGCAGGTGGGCGTCGCTGACGTCCTCGATGCGGTGTGCGTGCTGCTGGAAGGCCGCATTGTTGACCAGCACGTCCAGCCTGCCGAACGACTTGACCACCTGCTTCACCGCGCGGTCGCAGAACGCGCTGTCGCGCACGTCGCCGCTGATTGCCAGCGCGCGCCGCCCTTCCGCCTCGACCGCGTCGCAGGTCGCCCTGGCGTCCTCGTGTTCGGACAGGTACAGCACCGCCACGTCGGCGCCCTCGCGCGCGAACAGCACGGCCACCGCGCGGCCGATCCCGGAGTCGCCGCCGGTGACGATGGCGGCCATGCCTTGGAGCTTGCCGCTGCCAGCATAGTCCGGCGCCAGGTAGCGCGGCGCGAGCGCCAGGTCGGCCTCGCGCCCGGGCTTGGCCAGGTGCTGCGCGGGCAGTTTCCCGGCCGGCTGGCGGCGGGTACCGGCCTGCATCGGCGGCGTTTCGTCCTTGCCCTTGGCCGGCCTGGGCTTGCGTGCGATGGCCTGCTGGATGCCGCGCTGGCGGCGCGCGGTGCGCTCCGCGGCGGCCGGCGCGGAGCCCGCTGCCGTGGGGGTCGCGGTCGCGGGCTTCCCCTGTTTGCCGGCCTTGCGCGGCGCGCGTGCCGCCGTGGTCTTGCGGGTCGCCATGGTGTCGCTCCGGAACGGTCGAAGGCCGCAGCCTAGCGGCGCGCCGGCTAAGGCCCGGTCGGCATCACGAGGCCGGTTCGCGACACGGCGTTTACATCAGGCCGGGCTGAGGTTGGCGTAGGCCAGCACCAGCCACTTGCTGCCCGCGTCCTCGAAGTTGACCTGCACCCGCGCGTGCGCGCCGCTGCCCTCCACGTCGGTCACGAAGCCGGTGCCGAAGGTCGGGTGGCGCACGTTCGCGCCCAGCCGGACCGCCGGCACCTCGATCGGCGCGTGGCCATGGTCGCGGTGGCGCGGCGCGTAGCCGGCGCGCGGCACGAACGCCGCCTGCTTCGGCTTCGGGCGGATCTCGCGCAGCAGGGCCCTGGGGATCTCGCGCAGGAAGCGCGAGGGCAGGCCGTACATGTCGCTGCCGTGGATGCGCCGGGTCTCGGCATGGCTGAGCACCAGCTGCTGGCGCGCGCGGGTGATGCCCACGTAGGCCAGGCGGCGCTCCTCCGCCATGCGGCCGGGTTCCTCGGCGGACCGCATGTTGGGGAACAGGCCTTCCTCCAGCCCGGCCAGGAACACCAGCGGGAACTCCAGGCCCTTGGCGCTGTGCAGGGTCATCAGCTGCACGCCGTCGGCGCCGGCCTCGCTCTGGCCCTCGCCGGCCTCCAGCGCGGCGTAGCTGAGGAAGGCGACCAGTTCCGACATGCCGGCGACCGCGTCGTCGTCCTCGGCGCGGGAAAAGCGGCTGGCCACCGAGACCAGTTCGTCCAGGTTGTCGATCCGCGATTCCGAATCCAGCCCGCCGCGCCCTTCCTTCGCCCAGTGCTCGCGCAGCCCGGTGCGGGCCAGCACGTCGTCGATCTTCTCGGGCAGGGTGAGCGTGGCGGCATCGCCGGCCAGGCCATCGATCAGGGCCATGAAGGCGAGCAGCGCATTGCGCGCGCGCGCCGCCAGCGTCGACTCGGCGCACACCCGCACGGCCGCGCGCCACAGCGATTCGGCGTGCCCGCGGGCGGTGCGCCGCACCTCGTCCAGGGTGCGGTCGCCGATCCCGCGCGGCGGCGTGTTGACCGCGCGCTCGAAGGCCGCGTCGTCGTCGCGGTTGGCGACCAGGCGCAGGTAGGCCAGCGCGTCCTTGATCTCGGCGCGCTCGAAGAAGCGCATGCCGCCGTACACGCGGTACGGGACCTGCGCCGCCAGCAGCGCCTCCTCGAAGGCGCGCGACTGCGCGTTGCTGCGGTAGAGGATCGCGGCCTCGCCATGGCTGCCCCCGGCCTGCACCCACTGCACGATGCGGTCCACCGCGTAGCGCGCCTCGTCGATCTCGTTGTACGCGGCGTACAGGTCGATCGGCTCGCCCTCGCCCGCGTCGGTCCACAGCTGCTTGCCCAGGCGGTCGTCGTTGTGCGCGATCACCGCGTTGGCCGCGCCCAGGATGTTCGCGCTGGAGCGGTAGTTCTGCTCCAGCTTCAGGGTCCTGGCGCCGGGGAAGTCGCGCAGGAAGCGCTGCACGTTCTCCACCTTGGCGCCGCGCCAGCCGTAGATCGCCTGGTCGTCGTCGCCGACCACGAACACGTGGCCGTGGCGTTCGTCCGCCTGGCTCCCCGCCAGCAGGCGCACGAAGCCGTACTGGATCGCGTTGGTGTCCTGGAACTCGTCCACCAGCAGTTCCCCGAAGCGGTGCCGGTAGTGCGCCAGCAGCGCGGGCGTGTCGCGCAGCAACTCGTGCGCGCGCAGCAGCAGTTCCGCGAAGTCGACCAGGCCTGCGCGCTCGCAGCGTTCCTGGTAGCCGGCATAGGCGCGCAGCATCACCTCGCCCCACTCGTCGGCGCCCGGCTGGATGTGCTGCGGGCGGCGGCCCTCATCCTTTTGCGCGTTGATCCACCAGGCGACCTGGCGCGGCGGGAAGCGCGCCTCGTCCACTTCCATCGACTGCAGCACGCGCTTGACCAGGCGCTGCTGGTCGTCCGAGTCCAGCACCTGGAAGCCTTCCGGCAGCTTCGCGTCCTGCCAGTGCAGGCGCAGCAGGCGGTGGGCGATGCCGTGGAAGGTGCCGATCCACATGCCGCGCGGCTCGCCGCCGAGCTGCGCGCCGATCCGCGCGCGCATCTCGCCGGCCGCCTTGTTGGTGAAGGTCACCGCCAGGATGCCGTGCATGGGCACGCCCAGCACCTCGTGCAGCCAGGCGATGCGGTGGACCAGCACGCGGGTCTTGCCGGAGCCGGCGCCGGCCAGCACCAGGTAGTGGCCAGGGTCCGCGGACACGGCCTCGCGCTGGGCCGGGTTCAGCCCGTCGAGGAGGTGGGAGACATCCATCGCGTCATTCTACCGGCGCGCCGATGCGCCCGGCCGTGCGTGGCACGCGGGGCGGGCGGCGACGCGCCCGCGTTGCGGCCCGGCGAACACGTTCGCCGGCGCGCGCCAGCCTCAGTGCGCGTGCGCCTCGCGCTTGGTGGTGCTGCCGGTCATCACCTTGTCGGTCCACGCGATGCCCAGCGCAGACAGGATGAAGATGGTGTGGATGATGGTCTGCCACATCACCCCGGTGGCCGTGACCTTGCCGCAGGTCAGCCCGGCGTAGCCGGCGGCCAGCGCGTCGCGCGCGGCGGTGAACGCCGCGGGCGTGCCGCACAGCGGCATGCCATCCAGGGTGCCGGCCTCGATGAAGGTCTTCAGCAGGTGGATCGAGGAGATGCCGATGATCGCCATGGCCAGCTTGACCTTGAGCACGCTGGCGTTGACGTGGCTCAGCCATTCCGGCTGGTCCGGGTGGCGCTCCAGCCGCATCCGCGAGACGAAGGTCTCGTAGCCGCCCACGATCACCATCATCAGCAGGTTGCTGATCATCACCACGTCGATCAGGCCCAGCACCAGCAGCATCACCTCCTGCTCGTTCAGGGTGGTGATATCGGTCACCAAGTGCGCCAGCTCCTTGAGGAACAGGAACACGTACACGCCCTGCGCGACGATCAGGCCCAGGTACAGCGGCAGCTGCAGCCAGCGCGAGGAGAAGATCAGCGCGGGCAGCGGGTTGAGGCGGGTCGGGGGCTGGGCGGACATGAACGGCTTCTGCGCGAGGTGGCGCGCAGGGTATCCGGCGCGCCCGGCGCTGCCAAGCACGCCACCCGCCGGTGCCCGCCGCCGGGGTCGCCCCGGGTTCGCGCGGCGGCATCCCGGGCCATCCGGGGAATCTCGGACGGCGCCGCCGCGGCGCGCTCCGTCAGGACGCCGGTTCCAGCAGGAATTCGCGCGGCGGCTCCACCCCCAGCAGGTGCCGGACGAAGAAGTCCCAGCGCCGCCGCATCACGTACAGGCCGTCCTTGCCGCTGCCGTAGCCGTGCCGCGCGTGCGGCAGCAGCAGCAGGTCGAAGTCCTTGTTCGCCTTGACCAGCGCATCGACCAGCAGCAGGGTGGATTGCGGCGGCACGTTGTCGTCCATCATGCCGTGCAGCAGGAACAGGCGGCCCTGCAACCGGCTCGCGATCGAGGCGTTGTCCTGGCCGTCGTAGTTGGTGGTGCCGTCGGGTTTGCGCACCAGCAGGCCGTGGTAGCGCTCCGCCCAGTCGTCCTCGTAGGCCAGGTTGTCGTGGTTGCCCGACTCCGCGATGCCGGCCCTGTACACCTCCGGATACCGGAACATCGCCGCGGCCGTCGCGTTGCCGCCCCCGGAATGGCCCCACATCCCGGCGCGCGTGGCGTCGATCCACGGATGCCGCGCCGCCAGCTGCCGCAATGCCGCCACCTGGTCCGGCAGGGTGTTGTCCGCCATGTTGGCGTAGGACACGTCCTGGAAGGACTTGCTGCGCATCGGCGTGCCCATGCCGTCCAGCGCGATCACCACGAAGCCCAGTTCGGCCAGCGCCTGGTGGTCCAGGTGCGCGGGCAGGAAGCTGCGCGAGCGCACCGAGCCCACCTGCGGGCCGGGATAGATGTAGGTGACGATCGGGTACTTCGCGCCCGGGTCGAAGCGCGCGGGCTTGAACAGCTGCCCGTGCAGGTCGGTCTTGCCGTCGCGCGCCTTGACCGTGAACGGCTCGGGCGGCACCCAGCCGTGCGCGCGCAGCCGCGACAGGTCGGCGCGCGCCAGCTCGCGCAGCAACCGTCCCTGCGCATCGCGCAACACCGCCACCGGCGCGGTGGCCACGGTCGAATGCACGTCGATGAAGTGGCCCCCGCCCGGCGAAGGCGTGACCGCGTGGTTGGCGTCCTCCGGCGTGAGCAGCGCGACGTCGCCGCCATCCAGCCCGACCCTGTAGTAGTGGACGAAGTACGGGTCGCGGCCGGGTTCGCGGCCCACCCCGTGGAACCACAGGGTGCGCGAGGCCTGGTCGATGCGCGCCACCTTGGCCACGTTCCAGGGGCCGCGCGTCAGCTGGCGCTTGCGCTTGCCGGTGGCGAGGTCGTGCAGGTACAGGTGGCCCCAGTCCGATTGCTGGCTGAACCACAGGAATTCCCCGCTCTCCGGCAGGTAGCGCCAGTTCACCGAATCCAGCGCCGGCGCGCTCTGGTACTGGGTGGCGACCTCCTCGCGGAACACCTGGCGCACCGCGCCGGTGGCGGCGTCGGCCACGTGCAGGGTGGCGGACTTGTGGCCGCGGTCGGTGCTGACGAAGGCCAGGGTCCTGCCGTCCCTGGCCCACTGCACGTCCTCCCACCCGTCGCTGCACACCAGGTCGTCGGCGCAGGTGGAGCGGTGCTGGTCGGGCGGCATCTGCAGGCGCACCACGCGCGGCGCCTCGCCTGTCAGGTCGATGATCACCCGCTCGATCATGGTGACGTCGGCGTCGCCCACGAACGGGTATTTCCACTGCTGCACCGCCGGCGCGCCCACGTTGGTGCCGACCAGGGTCATGGTGCTGGTCTTGCGCTGGTCCTGGCGGAAGGTGGCGATCCTGCCGCCATCCGGCGACCACACCACGATCGCCTGGTCGGTGTGCTTCCAGCCGGCGTTGTCGGTGGCGTAGCCGTAGTCGGGCTGGCCGTCGAAGGTGAGCTGGGTTTCCTTGCCGGAACCGACATCGCGCAGCCACAGGTTCCAGTCGCGGATGAAGGCCTCGCGGCGATGGTCCGGCGACGGTGCGCCCGGCTCGCTGCCGGTGGCGGGCGCCTCCAGCGCGCGGCAGCCCGCGGCATCGCAGAGGAAGTCACGCGTTCCCGCACGCACCCGCAGCGCGCCTTCGCCCGCAGTACGCAGGCGCACCGCCGGCAGGCGCGTCGCGCTGACCGGCTTGGCCTTGGGGTCCGCGGCATTGATCGCCGCGGCCAGTGCAGCGTGGTCGAACGCCGGCGCGATGGCGCCGGTGGCCACGTTCAGGCGCAGCACGTGCTCCCCGCCCTCCACCCGCTGCCGCCACGTGGCGCTGCCGTCGTCCAGCCAGGCGACCGCGGCTACGTTGCCGTGCACCAGGGGCGCGGTGCGGTCGGCCAGCATGCGCGCGGCGCGCGCGTAGTCCGCCTCGCCGACCTGGGCCGGCGCCGCCCCCGCGGTCATGCCCGCCACCAGCAGGACCGCCTGCCACGCCCGCGCCTGCCATGTCCGCCCTGCATCCATCCACGCCTCGCGATGGCGGCCGGCATGGCCGCGCCCGGGTCGATGCTACCGCGCCGCCGCCCCGCTCACCCACCGGGCCGCCGGCGGCGTGATAATGCGTGCCATGCAGACCGCCGCCCTGTCCGCCGACCGCATCGCGATCGTCATCCCCGCGCTCAACGAGGCGCTGCGCATCCGCGAGGTGGTGGAGGGCGCGTTGCGCCAGTGCCCGCACGTGATCGTGGTGGACGACGGCTCCGACGACGGCACCGCCGAGGCCATCGCCGACCTGCCGGTGACCCTGCTGCGCCACGACCGGCGCATGGGCAAGGGCGCCGGCCTGCGCGACGGCTTCGCCGAGGCGCTGCGCCAGGGCCACGCCGCGGTGGTCTCGATGGACGGCGATGGCCAGCACGATCCGGCGGACATCCCGCGCCTGCTGGCCACGGCCAACCGCTACCCGGGCTGGATCGTGATCGGTGCGCGCCTGCGCAAGCGCGCCAACCAGCCGATCCACCGCCGGCTGGCCAACGCGTTCGGCGACTGGGGCATCGCCTGGGGCACCGGCTACCAGGTCGCGGACAGCCAGAGCGGCCAGCGCTTCTATCCCGCCGCGGTGTGCGAACTGGCGCTGGCGGGGATCCCCGGCGAGGACTTCGTGTTCGAGGCGCAGCTGCTGATGTCGGCTGCGCAGGACCTGGGCACGCGCTGCGTCTCCGTCCCCATCGAGGCGCGCTACAGCCTGGTGCACGGGGCGCCGCAGTTCCGTCCCAGCCACTTCCGGCCATTGCGCGACCTGTGGCGGATCACCAGCCACATCGTCATGCAGTGCGTGCGCCGCGGCGGCCTGCTGCAGATGCGACGGCAGATCCGCGCGCACCCCCCGGTGATCGACGATCCCCACGGCGAGTTCGCGGCCGCCCCGGCGCACCCGTTGCCTCAGTGACCCGGCGGCCACGGGGCGCGCGCTATCATCCGCGCCCCGATGCCAGCCCCGACCACCCCCGCCCCGCACCCCGCCGTGGCCACCTTCGACGTGAAGTATCGCAGCAGGCCACTGGAGTCGCTGCTGGCGGACCGGTCCCTGCTGGCAGTGTTCGGGTTTGGCGCCTCCGTGCCCCCAACGCACCCCGACCCGCGCTACCTGCGCGTGGACCTGCCGGCCTTGGGCGACCCGCCGTTCGAGTGCTGGCGCGTGGACCGTGAGGTCTGCAGCGGGCGCGACAGCGGCGTTGCCTGGAGCTGCGATGGCCGGGTGCAGTTCGGGGCGCTTGACGTCGCCGATGCCGGCGACATCGAGGCCGCCACTTCGCGGGCCTACGCGCACCTGCAGGCATGGCTTGCGCAGAGCGGCTATCCGCACCTGCTGCGCATCTGGAACTACATGGACGCGATCACACGGGGCGAGGGCGACGCGGAGCGCTACCGGCGTTTCTGCGTGGGGCGCGCACGCGGCATCGCGCGCGCGCTTGCCCCGCCCGAACTGCCGGCCGCCACCGCGATCGGCTATCCATACCCCACTGGTCGCCTCCAGCTCTACTGGCTATCGGCGCGGGTCCCCGGCACCTCGGTCGAAAACCCGCGCCAGCTGCAGGCTTGGCGCTATCCGCGGCAATATGGCCCGCAGCCGCCCGGGTTCGCGCGCGCCATGCTGCCCGAGGACGCCGAGATGCCGCTGCTGCTGTCGGGCACCGCCGCCATCGTAGGGCACGCATCGCGGCACGGCGCGTCGCTGGAGGCGCAACTGGACGAGGTGCTGGCCAACCTGGACAGCCTGGTGGCCGCCGCCCGACTCCACCGTCCCGGACTGGCCGGCGCGCCGGGGCGCAACACGCCGCTCAAGGTCTACGTCCGCGATGGAGATGCCCTGCCACGCGTGGCCGCGGCGCTAGCCACGCGCTTGCCGGCGGACGTGCCGCGGATCGTGCTGCATGGCCACGTGTGCCGGCGCGAACTGGCGGTGGAGATCGACGGCGCGCACGCTTGAACGACGCTCAAGCGGTGGCGGAACTTTCCGCGCAGCGCATCGTGGAACCTTCCGAATGCAGGGAAAGCTCTACCACATGGGCCGCGCGGACCAGCGTGGCGCCCCTACCCCGATACTCCTCCCGTCCTCCCTCCACCCCGGCTGCCTGCGTGAGCATGAACTCGCGGCCATCCGGCAGAGTTACGGTAGCGCGCGCACCCTGGAAGGTCACCACGACGGGCAGGCCGCTCTCGCAGACATAGGTCACTTCCGCATTGGCGGCCAGCGGGGGCGTTTGGGTGTCCGCCGGTGGCATTGCAATGGTCGATGACAGGCCCGCCCTGACCGGGGGTGGCTCGGAAATGGTCCTTGGGTCTGAAGGGGCAGACTGCGGCTCCTTTGCCTCTTGGGTCGCGGACGCCAAGTCCCCCGTCGAGGCGGGCGTCGTGGCGTCTAGGGGTGCTGCGTCTTGCGGGTTTCCTGTCGCATCATCGCGGCCACAAGCCGCTGCAAGACAGGAGACGACAATGACAGTTGCTGCTCCGATTCTCATGGCGCTCTCCAGGGTGCAGACGGGTGCTGGGGAACCAGACTACCGTGGGCGCGGCCTAGGCCGCACAATGAGGCTCAAACGCAATCACCGGAGGGGGATATGGGACTGATCAGCATCGTGTGGGGCATCGTCGCATTGGCCTGGATGGTGCTCGCCCTAATCCCGCTGCTGGGCTGGGGCAACTGGTTCATGATCCCGTTCGCGGTCATTGGGGCAATCATCGCCGCCATCGGAATGGCCATCGGCTCACCCGGCAAGCGTGGTCGCGCCAAGACCGGGCTGATCCTCAACGTGGTGGCAATCGTGGTCGGCGCGATCCGCCTTAGCCTGGGCGGCGGCCTGCTGTAAGGGGCGACAGGAAGGTAAACGCGCGGCAGTTGCGGACAAACGCAGCTCCGGCTATACAACAATGACCGGTGGCGCGACAGCACACCGGTCACTGAGGGCCCATCCCGGTCCCGCCCGGCCTACCCGGGCTCTTGCTGTCGCACACCAGGGGATCCAACAATGTCGTCAAGGTTTATGAGGAAGGGCTGCCTCGTGGCAGTCTTTTCATTGGCCGTTTTTGCCATTGGTAGCGCCAATGCTGCAAAGCCCATCACCCCCAGCAAGCCGGCTTCTGTGAAGCAGTCACTGAGTGTGCAGCAGAAGAATGAGATGGCCCGCGCCATGCGCGCATCTCCTGCAGCCCGCAAAGCCCCGCCTAAGACGATGGCCCAAGCCATGGCGACGATGAAGGTGGCACAGGGCGAAATGATGTTTGAGATGCCGGAAGAACTCTACAACTTCCTCGGCGCTCAGCCCGATCAGCACGGGCGCATGCGCGTCAGCGATATCGACCCTGCTGCACCTAGCCAAGTGTCGCTGGAGGTGGCCGATGAAGGTTAACTCCGTGCGCAACGCACTCGCCGCGGGCATTCTGGCCGCTCTGTCCTTCGGTACGGCGCAGGCGGCCGACGTCATTCCTGTGTACACCGATCCATCCGGATTCGGTTATTTCGATACCACTCCGGTCGCCCCGGTCGGCGGCAATCCGGGCACCACGCGCGGAGAACAACGGCGTATCGCGGCACAGTATGCGGCGTCGCTCTGGGGCAGCGTGTTGAAGAGTGACGTACCCATCTTCGTCGGTGCGCGGTTCCAGGCGCTCGCGCCAGGCGTACTCGGGTCGGCAGGCGCGGCCTCCTGGCACGGCAATTTTCAGAATGCCCCGCGCCTTTTCACGTGGTACCCAACGGCCCTTGCGGATGCGCTCGCTGGTTTCAACCTTAGGCCCGGCCTTACCGATATCAACACCAATTTCAGCACGAACTTTGCCTTCTATTACGGGTTGGACGGCAAGACTCCGGCAGGCCTGACCAATTTCCTCGACGTGGTGATGCACGAATATGCCCATGGCCTTGGATTTTCGTCGGTTGCCACCGTATCAACCGGCGTCATGCCTCTAGGCTACCCGGACACATACAATGTTCACGCCTTCGACAACACGACCGGTAAATTCTGGCCGCAAATGACCAATGCGGAGCGGCAAGCCGCGGCGATCAATACCGGCAACGTCGTGTTCACCGGTCCGCGCGCGGTCGCTGGTGCCCAGATGTTGCTGGACAAGCGCATCTACTTCCGAGCCACCGCGCCGGCAGCCGTGGCTGGCGACTACGCCTACGGCACCGCGAGCTTCGGTCCGGCTGCGACCCCGGCGAACTTCGCCGGCCAGGTGGTCTTGGGCACAGACAGCGTGGGAGATGCCGGTGACGGTTGCGAGCCCATCACCAGCGATGTCGCCGGTAAGATTGCCCTCATCGATCGTGGCGTATGTGGCTTCGCGATCAAGACCAAGAATGCCCAGAACGCAGGTGCGGTCGGCGTCATCATTGCCAACAACGCCGCCGGTGCCGCGCCAGGCCTTGGCGGAGCCGATCCCACCATCGTCATTCCTACGATCTCGGTGTCGCAAGCGAACGGGGTAACGTTCAAGGCGAACCTGCCGGTCAGCGTGGCCTTCATCGAGGATCCGGTGCTGCTCCAGGGTGCGGACGACAACGGCCGTCCGCGCCTGTTCGCACCCAACCCGGTGCAGACCGGTTCTTCGTTCTCGCACTACGACTCCGTCGCGCTGCCGAACCTGCTGATGGAGCCCTCCATCAACCCGACGCTGCGCAGCTACTACGACCTGGACATCACGCCTGCTCTCATGGCGGATATCGGTTGGCAGCTGAACACTGGCAACGCGAAGATGGCCAGCCCGAACGTCCCGGCGTGCGATACAGGGGTGCGGGTGGTCAACGATGCCGGGTTGATGTTCGGTGCCACGGTCCAGGCGTCCCATGATCTGTGCCTGGTGACCGCGAAGACGCGCACGCAGTACAGCACCTGCATGACGAAGGAAAAGGACCGGATGGTGTCTTCCGGCCTGCTCTCCTACGTGCAGGGGCAGTCCGTGATGGCGTGCGCTCGGCGGGTTTCCGACCATACCCGTTTCCCGATCCCGCAGTAATCGCTCCAGGTTCCACTACCACCGGCGCCTTCGGGCGCCGGTTTTTTTTGGGCGGGCGTAAACTGGCGGCAT
>CBFGMM010000045.1:0-13922 GCA_965649855.1 uncultured Thermomonas sp.
GTGTGGAACACCAGCGCCAGCCCGTCCACCGGCCCGGCGGCCACCTCGCCGGCTGCGTGCGCGGCCACCGTGGCTTGGGTGGCCGCCTGCTCCGCCTCGCCGGCGGCGGCCTGCGCGCTGCCGCTGGCAAGCATGCCGGACAGCGCCGTGACCAGCTGCAGCACGCCCCCGCCGCTGGCCACCCGCAGCGGTCGCGACCGGCCGACCAGGAACCCGCTGGCGAGCCCCGCCACCACGATCCGCCCCGGGGTCCAGGACGCGCGCCAGGTCGCGGACAGCTGCTGCCACTGCGCGGTCGCCTCGCGCTCGCGCGACTCCAGCGCGGTCTCGGCCTGCCGGACCTTGGCGATCAATGCATCGAAGCTCATCTCGTCGGTCCTAGGGGGGCGTGACATCGATGCCGAGGCCTTTCTTCACCGGTTGTTCCTCGGTGGCCTGCGCCACGCGTTCCGCGGCGGCTTCGCTGGATTCGTGGCTGCGCGCGCTGGGCATGATGTCGGCGAGTTCGCCGATGCCCAGGCGGGCCAGCTGCCGGCGCGTGGCCTGCATCCGGGTGTATTCGAAGTAGCGGATCGCCGCGTAGCCGGCCGCGGCGGTAGCGCCCACGCTCAGCGCGGCGGTGAGCAGCATGGACGTCGACCATGCCAGGCCCAGGCCCAGGCTCAGCCAGGAAATCAGCGCGGCCATCAGCAACAGCCATGCCGAGGCGCCGAAGGCGATCGCCGCGCCGGTGAAGGCCAGTGTGCGGCCGAACGCGCTGCGCGCCAGCGAGATGTCCGCCGAAACCAGGATGCGCAGCGCCTTGGCGGCCTCGCGCGCGGCCTTCAGGCCGGCCTTGCCCTCCTCGCCCAGCGCGCGAACGGCCTCCTCCAGGCCCGGTGCATCCGGGCCCGGAGGAGGCGCATCGTGCGGCATGTCCCCGTCCGCGCGCATCGCGGGCGCTTACTTGTCGCTGCGGGCGAGCTTGGCGATGATCCAGCCGGTGGCGAACGCCACGCCGAACGCGGCCAGCGGGCGCTCGCGGATCAGCTCGGCGGCGCTGTCGATCAGGTCGCGGCCCTTGTCCATCAGCGCATCGACCTGCTCGCCGGTGGCGGCGGTCAGGTGCTCGGCGGCATTGATGCCGGCCAGCGCGGTGTCGGCCAGTTCGGCCTTGAGTTGCGCGGTGCCCAGCTTGACCTCGGAACCGGCGGCGGTGGCGGCGCCCTTCAGCGCGCCACCGGCGGCGACGGCGGCCTGCTTCAGGTGGGTGCCGGCTTCGCCGAGGTTGGACTTCAGGGCTTCGGTGTTGTTGCTCATGTGCGGGGGTCCTTCAAGCGTGCGCGGAACGGCCAGCTTCGCAATGGCGGCGTGATGCGCCCGTCATGGCGCGGTCACTGCATGGGCAGGGTGCCGGTGGCGCGGCCGCGGCGGACCTGCAGGACCAGGGCGTCGCCGGCGCGCGCCAGGCTGGCGCGGAAGCCGGTGAGGTCGCTGAAGCCGCCGCTGCTGGCGGCCAGCACCACGTCGCCCGCCTGCAGCCCGTTGCGCGCGGCGCGGCTGCCCGCCTCCACCCGCTCCACCACCACCCCGGACAGGCCCTGGCGGCGCAGCGACTCGGGCAGGTCGCCGAAGCTGGCGCCGGCCAGGCGCGGGTCCAGCTGCGCCCCGGCCAGCGCGCCCGGCGCTTCCTGCAGCCCGGTCACCACCTGCAGCGCGCGGCCGTCGCGGCGCACGTCCAGGGTGACCCGCGCGTTCGGCGCCTGCAGGCCCTGGAAATTGCGCAGCGCCTCCGCGCTGGCGATCGCCTGCCCGTTCGCGGCCAGGATCACGTCGCCCGGCTGCAGGCCCGCGGTGGCCCCGGCGGTGCCGGGATAGACGCGGGTGACCACCGCGCCGCGCGCCTCGCCCAGGCCCAGGGCGCGCGCGATGCGTGCGTCCACGTCCTGGGTGTCGATGCCCAGCGTGCCGCGGCGGACCACGCCGCCGCGCAGCAGCTGGTCCTTGATGCTGCTGGCCAGGTTGGACGGGATGGCGAAGCCCAGGCCGATGTTGCCGGCCATCGAGCCGCGCGGGTTGAAGCTGGCGGTGTTGATGCCGATCAGCTCGCCATTGAGGTTGACCAGCGCGCCGCCGGAGTTGCCGGGGTTGATGCTGGCGTCGGTCTGGATGAAGTTCTGGAAGCCCGCGCCGGGCAGGTTGCTGCGCCCCACCGCGGAGACGATGCCGGAGGTCACCGTCTGGCCCACGCCGAACGGATTGCCGATCGCCACCACGAAGTCGCCGATCTGCAGGCGGTCGCTGTTGGCCACCGGGATCGCGGTCAGGTTCTGCGCCGGGATCCGCATCAGCGCCACGTCGGTGTCGGCGTCGCCGCCCACGAACTCGGCCTTCAGGGTGCGGCCGTCGGCCAGCATCACCTCGACCTCGTCCGCGTTCTCGATCACGTGGTTGTTGGTGAGCACCAGGCCGCGCTGCGCGTCCACGATCACGCCGGAGCCCAGCGACTGGGCGATGCGCTCGGCCGGGATGCCGAACATCCGGCGGAACACCGGGTCGTCGCCGAACGGCGTGTTCACCCGCACCCGCTGCTTGGTGTTGACGCTGACCACCGCCGGCATCACCCGCTGCAGCATCGGCGCCAGCGACGGCATCGGCGTGCCGGCCACGCCGGTGGGCAGCGCCCCGGCCGCGGGCACGGTGGCGGCGCTGGCGGGCGTGGCACTGGCCGGCTGCTCGAGCAGCAGGTTCAGGCCGGTGGCGGCGAACCCGCCGAACGCGGCGGCCAGGGTCAGGGCGAGCAGGGTCTTGTTGGCGGGGGTCATCGGCGGGCGGCGGGATGAACGAAGGCGTTCAGTTTCGGATGATTTTCTGCAACGGGGACTGAAGCGAACCGTGCATATCATTGACCACGCCGTGTCGACGTGCCGTCGCCGCACGCGCCGCGCGGGCGGCTAGAACGCGCGGGCGACGGTCAGCGACAGCGCGCGCGGCGGCCCGTAGTAGCCGGTGACGATGCCGAACGGATAGGCGAACCCCGAGGTGCGGTAGGCGCGGTCGGCCAGGTTGTCGGCGCGCAGGGTCACGTCCCAGCGTTGCCGCGGCGAACTCCAGGCCAGCGATGCGTTCCACAACGCGTAACCGCCCTGGCGCAGCAGCGGGGTCAGGTCGGTGGTGGGCCACACCTCGGACTGGTAGCGGCCGTCGATGCGCGCGCGCAGCCAGCCCGCGCGGCCCAGTGGAAATTCGCCGGACAGGCTGGTGCCGGCGGTCAGGCGCGGGGCATTGGGGAAGCGCCGGCTGGCGGCGACGTCGATGCCCCGGTCGATGTAGCGGTCGTAGCGCGCGTCGAGGTAGCCCACGTGCCCCGTCCAGTCGAGGCCCGGTGCCAATCGTGCGCGCCACTCCAGCTCGGCGCCCTGGGCGGTGCCGCTGCCGGCGTTGCGGAAGTCGGGGAAGCCGGTTTCGGTCAGCACGCTCAGCTGGATGTCGCGGTAGTCGTTCCGGAACACGGCCGCATTCGCCTGCACGCGTCCGCCCAGCCACTCGGTCTTGGCGCCCAGTTCGTAGGCGTTCACCGTTTCCGCATCGAGGGGATGCACGGAGTCCGGCTGGGTGAGGGCGTTCGCGCGCACGTTGTAGCTGCCGCCCTTGAAGCCGCGGCTGGCCTGCGCATAGGCCATGAGCCGGTCGTGCGGGCGCCAGGAGACGGCAAGGCGGGGGGTCGGCGCGCGGTAGAGGGTACGGTCGCTGAAGTCCGCCAGCACCGTGCTGGCCGTGGTGTAGGTGGCGTCCCGGTAATAGGCGTTGTACGCGGCGACGGACTTGCGCTCCAGGGTCTGGCGCAGGCCCGCGTCCAGTTCCCAGCGGGCGCCGAGCCGGCGGCTCAGGTTGGCGTACAGCGCGGCGCTTTCGGTGCGGATCGTGCCCGCTGCGCCGTAGAAGGGAACGATGCCGGGCATGAACCTGGTGCTGCGGCCGTCGCCGGCCTCGATGCCGTCGAACAGGTACAGGCCGGCGATCATGTCCGTGCGTGCACCGTCCAGGTGCAGCTGGAATTCCTGCGAGCGCTGGCGTTCGCGGAAGTCGCGCCCCAGCACCCACAGCGGCCGCGGCAGGCTGTCCATGTCGAGCACCGCCTGCGAGTCGCCTTCCCGCCAGGCGCTGATCGATCGCAGCCGCCACTGCGGCCGGAACGCCCAGTCCACCGTCAGCGACGCGCCCTGGTTGTCCAGCGCGTGCGTTTCCCCGGCGTCGCTGCGCACGTCGTGGGGACCGGGGTCGAGCGGGGTCCGGTCGGGGTCGATCGCTGGCGGCGGCACCGCCAGCCTGCGCGCGGGCGGCGGGCCGGATCGGTCCCGGTAGGCGTCCCAGGCCAGGCGCACCTCCAGTGCCTCGCTGGGCGTCCACAGCGCACTGACGCGCGCCACGCCCGCATCGCGATCGCCGACGTCCGCGCCGGTGGACAGGTTGGTCCCGTAGCCAGTCCGATCGTATTTGGCCAGCGCCACGCGCGTGCGCAGGGTCTGGCCCAGCGGCAGGTTCAGCACCAGCCTGCCGTCGCGACGCGCGTAGTCGCCCACGGTCAGGCTGGCCTTGCCCGCGAACTCGCGCTCCGGCGCACGCGGCACCAGCTTGATCGCCCCGGCGAGCGTGTTGCGTCCGTACAGCGTGCCCTGCGGCCCGCGCAGCACCTCCACCCGTTCGGTGTCCAGCACGTCCAGCAACGCGCCTTGCGGGCGCGCCATGTACACGTCGTCGATGTACACCCCGACGCCGGGCTCCACGCCCCAGATCGAGTCGAACTGCCCGATGCCGCGGATGTAGGCGATCAGGGTGCCGTTGAACGCGCGTGCGGAATACGCGGTGACGTTGGGCGCCAGCCCGGTGACCGCCGCCAGGTCCTGGGCTCCGCGCTGTTCCAGTTCCTCGCCGGAGGCGGCGGTGACCGCGCCGGGCACCGCGCCCGCCGGCTCCGGGCGCCGGCGGGCGGTGACCATCACGCGATCCAGCTGCACGGGATCGGGAGCGGCTTCCGTGCCTCCGCCCGGCGGGGACTGCGTGGCCGCGAGTGCCGCAAGGGCGAACGTGGTCAGCGCGGCCAACGGTTCCATGTGATGCACCCTTCCTCGTGCAGGGACCAACGCGCTTTGCGCGGCGAAGGGGACATGCGGGTGCTACAGCGGCCGCGCCAGCTGCAGGCGCCACGCGGCCCCGGCATCGGGCAGGCGCGCGCCGTGCACCGCCCATTGCCAGTGGCTTCCCGCATCGCTTTCAAGACCCAGGTCGAACCAGCCGCGTGTGCCACGCTCCCGCCAGGGCAGCGCGAATCCGGCGTCGGGCACCCCGGTGAACGCTGCACGTTGCGCGCCGCCCGCGTGCAGCAGGGCGTGCGTCGCGCCCATGCTTGCGTCGAGCCGCGCGCGGTGCATGCCCACGCGCCAGTCGCGCGCATAGCGCAGGCCCGCGCCGGCCTGCAGGCGCTGCTGGCGCAGCGGCGCCAGGGCCAGCTCGAAGCCGGTGTGGCCCTGCTCGATCGCGGCATCGGCCTGCAGCGCGCTGGCCTCCAAGCGCAGGAACGGGGTCAGCCGGGCTGCACCCAGGGCAAAGCCCCGGCCTGCCTCGCCGGCCAGCGTGGCCACGTCGAAGCGGCGCTGCGAGCGCGCGCTCCAGCGGCCGGCCGCGCCGAAATCGATCGGCCGGAACAGCGCGACGGTGCGCGTTGCGTAGCCCGCCTCCGCGCCGAGGTACCAGCCGCCGTCGCGCACGTGGCGCAGGTACAGCCCGGTGCCACTGTCGCGCTGCGAGGAGGCGGCGCCCAGCGTTGCCTCGCCCGATTGGGCCGCGCGGCGGGCGTATGCGCCGGCGAGCAGGTGCGGCGACAGCCACGCATCCGCGCCCGACAACTGCTCGGCGCCGTGCATGCGGGTCCAATGCGCACGTCGCGCGCCAGGCAAAACGGCATCCAGTTGCGTCGCCAGCCCGGTGGCACCAGCGGCCTCCAGCGCCGAACGCGCGGCCTGCACATGGGCCGTGCCGGCCAACGTGTCCAGCGCACGCGCGGCCTGCGCGGCGTCGCGCATCCACAGCAGCCTGCCGGCAGTGGCCAGCAGGCGCTGCCGGGCCGCATCGGGCGTACGGAGGAAGCCATCGGCCACCGACAGTGCCCGATCCAGGTTGCCGGCGCTGGCCAGGGTGAGCGCACTCACCGGCCCGCTGGCGGCCATCGCCGCGCTCAGGCTGGCGCGGGTGAGGTCGAACCAGACGTCGTGCGTTCCGTAGCGCAGGCTGCCGCTGATGAACAGCGGGCGCGGCGTGTCGTTTTCGTCCAGCCAGTCGGCCGCCTTCCAGCCCGAGAACCGACCGAACACGCCGCCTTGCGCGTGCAGGATCTGGAAGCTGATCGGCGCGTCGGGCAGCGGTGCGGCGACGTAGCCGTACCAGGCGCCGTAGTCGTTCCAGGTGGCGCGCTGCAGTTCCAGGATCCCATCCAGCTCGGCGCGCCCTCCGATCGACACGTTCGAGGTATGGGCCCCAGCCCAGTCGCCCCCCGCCGGCAGCAGGATGCCCAGCGTGCCGCTGCCTGTCTGGCGGAAGTCGCCGTCGATCCGGTTGTGCGTGGGTCCGCCCAATGGGGAGCCGACATCGAGCCGCGCCTGGTTGGTGACGTTGCCGGAGATGGAACCCATCAGGCCGGTCTTCCCGAAGTTGGCGACGTTGCCGCGAACCCTGCCGTACACCTCCAGCAGTCCGTGGTTCTCCACGTTGCCGCGCAGCTCGCCTCCGGTCTGGCCGCCGGCCTCGACGCTCAAGCGCCCGCGCTCGCTCACGAACACGTTCGATTCCAGCACGGTGCCTGCCAGCGACGCCGCGCTGGCGCCCGCCCGCACGCTGCCCGTCGACAGCTTGAGCCACCCGTTCTCGATGCGCGTGCCGCCATCGAAGCGCGAATCGTCGCCCAGCCACAGCTCCAGGGTGACCGGCCCCGCGGCGTCGCCGATCACCAGCGCATGCGCGCTCTGCCGCCCGCCCGGCAATACTTGCGTGGCGGGACTTCCCGCCAGGACGCAGTCGCCGGTGACCGGGGCCGGGCACGGTGCAGGAGGAGGTGCTGGAGGCGCTGGCGGTGGCGGCGCCGCAGGCGCGATCAGTTGCCCGCCCCCGGCGCCACCCCCGCCGCATGCAGCGAGGGCGACGGGGAGGGCGAGCGCCAGGGCGATGGCGCGGGTCAGGATGCGAATGTTCATGGCGATCTCCTCGCCGCGGACGCCGGCAGGGGCGCCCGCCGCGATGTCGGTTGGGTCAGATGCGCCGGCCGGTGGCCGGGCCGCACTGCGAGAACACCTCGGTGCCGTTCTCCATGTAGCGCACCGCGACGGCGCTGCCGCTCATGGCGTCCGCGCTGGCGTCCAGGCGGATCTCGCGGTCCACGGTGGCGTAGCCCTGGGCGATGCCGTTGGCGTACCAGTCGAAGCGCAGGGAGCCGTAGTGGGTATCGGTGGCCGGGTCGTAGTACCAGTTGCCGATGCCGAACGTGCGCGGCGACGGGATCGCGGTGTTGCCGATGCGCGGCAGTTCGGTGACCGTGCCGCCGGCGTGGAACATCAGGTACGTGCGCACGGCCAGCGGCGGGCCGGGGATGCCGGTGGCGCAGTTGGCGCCGTCCACGCTGGCCTCGATGAACCACGTGCCGACGATGCGGTTGGCCTTGCTGGCCACGGCGCCGGTGGTGGCCGGGCCGCTGGCCAGCGCGGGGACAGTGGCCAGGGCGAGGGCCAGCAGGGCGGTCCTGGCGGCGATGTGCAGGGACGTCTTCATGTGCATGCTCCGGGTTGCGGTGGTCGACGGCGGATTGCCGTGCCTCCGAGTCAACGCGGGGAAGCGCCCTGAATTCCCTCGAAATTCCGTGACAAACTCTGACAAATCCTGATTCAGCCAAGGACGGGCGGCGGAATGCGCCAGCTGGGAGTCGAGGGTTACCGCATCGATCCGCAGACGCGACGGCTGCTGTCGCCCGCGGGCGAGCCGGTGGCGATGACCGGCAAGGCCTTCGACGTGCTCTGCTACCTGGTCGAGCACCGCGACCGGGTGGTGGGCAAGGACGAGCTGCTGGCCGCGGTCTGGCCGGGGCGGGTGATCGAGGAGAACACCCTCACCCAGGCGGTCAGCCTCGCGCGGCGCGCGCTGGGCAGCAACGCCAGCGACCACCGCCACATCGTGACCCTGCCGGGGCGTGGCTACCGGTTCGTGGCCGAGGTCGCGGAGGTGGTCGACGTCCCGTCGCCCCGCGTGCCAGACAGCGTCGCGCCGGCCGCTGCCGCGGCGCCGTCGCCCGGCACCGACCCAGCGCCGCGCGTGGTGGCGTTCCGTCCCGGGTGGACCCTCGGGCTGTTGCTGGCGGCCGCGCTGCTGGCGATCGTCGCGTGGCGCCAGCGGGCACCCGGCCCGGTGCAGGCGGCACGCTCGCCCGGCATGGCGGAGACGCAACGCGCGCAGGACATCACCCTGGCGGTGCTGCCGTTCCGTTCGCTCTCGGCGGGGCCGCGCGACGAGGGCCTGGAGCTGGGCATGGCCGATACCCTGATCACCCAGCTCTCGCGCACCAGCGGGCTGCAGGTGCGCGCGCTGTCCTCCTCGCAGCGGGTGGCGGGCAGCCCGCTCGATGCCCGGGCGGTGGGGCGCGAGCTCGGCGCCGCCTACCTGGTCGAGGGCACCACCCAGCGCGCCGGCGACCAGGTGCGCATCAATGCCCGGCTGCTTTCGGCGGCGGATGGCAAGGCGATCTGGGCGGACACCTTCGATGCGCCGATCGAACGCGTGTTCACCGTGCAGGACCGCATGGGCGCGGCGGTGGCGGCGGCGCTGAAGCTGACGCCGGCGCTGGCCCCGCGACGCGGGCACAGCCCCTGCGACGGCGAGGACCCGGTGGCCTACCGCGCCTACCTGCGCGGGCAGTACCAGAACCATCGCCCCAACGTGGACCGGATGGCGGAGGCCCTGGCCGCGTTCCGCGAGGCCGTGGATCGCGACCCGACCTGCGCGCGCGCCTGGGCCGGCATGGCCTTCACCTACCGGGCCACGGTGATGACCGGCGACGGCGACCCGCGGCAGCTGTTCCCGCTGGCCCAGGCGGCGGTGGAGAAGGCCCTGGCGATCGATCCGGAGTCGGCCGAGGCATGGTCGTCGCGCGGCTTCATCGAGTTCTGGTACGACTGGGACTGGGCGCGTTCGGAGGCCTCGATCGCGCGCGCCATCGCGCTCAACCCCAACCTGGCCGAAGCGCAGCTGGCGATGGCCCACCTGCTGGTCAACATCGGCCGCGCGCAGGAGGCCCTGCCCTTCATCCGCCGCGCGATCGCGCTGGACCCGCTGTCGCCGCTGATCAATTCGCTGGGCAGCAGCTTCCTGCGCACCGCAGGGCAGGCCGAAGAAGCCGCCGCCCACCTGCAGAAGACCCTGGAGCTGGAGCCGGACGCGTGGATCGCGATGCGGATCAAGGCAGGCCGGGCCACCGCGCGCGGCGACCACGCGCAGGCGATCGCCGCGCTCAGGCGCGCGGTGGAGATCTCGCGCGGCCACAGCCACACCCTGGCCGCGCTGGGCAAGGCCTACCTGCGGGCCGGCGACCGCGCGGCCGCCGAGCGGGTGATGGCGGAACTGGAGGCGCGCCGCCAGCGCGGCTACCTGCCGGCGACCAGCCTGGCCGAACTGGCCGACGCCCTGGGCCAGCGCGGCCGCGCCCTGGACCTGCTGGAACAGGGCTACCGCGAGCGCGACGTGCGCATGTCCTTCCTGCTGCTGGACTGGCCGCAACTGCAGCAGGAGCCGCGCTACCTGGCCCTGCTGGAGCGCATGCGACTGCCGCGCCCCAATCCGGTGGCCGGACGCCCGCCGCAGGGTCCCTGAGCGCAGGCGACCGCAAGCCCACGATGCGCCGCAGCATGCGCCTGCCCATTCAGGCCACCCCGCACCCGTCGCCCGATCGCGTGGAACTGCGGACGCCGCGCGCTCTGCCCCGTGGAACATCCCGCGGCTGACCCGCCACCGTGAATTTCCCGTTGACGGCACCCCCGTCGCTGGTTAAGGTCGGATCCGTGCTCCCACTACATCTTGTGGTTGGAGCCAGTAGCCAGGCCCAAGCCTTGTGCTTTCTCAAGGACGTGCCTGCAACAGGTTCGCGTCCGTTGGGGAGCGGCGCTTGCATGGCACACGCGACACACCACCACGCATTCCGGCCGTGCGCCCCGCGCGCGCGGCCCTGCCGTCGCCCCCGCGACGGCGCACACCCGGCACACGCCCGCGAGACGCACGCGCGGGTACAAGGACAGGAGCACGCACAGGCATGAGCACGGCAAGGTTGGAAGCGGTGGCCACGGACGCGAAGCAGGACATCCCGATGCAGCCCGCGTCGCTGGACATCTGGGACAAGAAGTACCGCCTGAAGACCAAGCAGGGCGAGCCGCTGGATGCCGACATCGACGGCACCTACAAGCGCGTGGCCAAGGCGCTGGCCGATGCCGAGCCCACCGCCGAGCTGCAGCAGTACTGGATGGAGCGCTTCACCTGGGCGCTGCGCCGCGGCGCGATCCCGGCCGGCCGCATCACCAGCAACGCCGGCGCGCAGGAGCACAAGCCCGCCACCAGCACCATCAACTGCACCGTGTCCGGGACCATCACCGACTCCATGGACGGGATCCTGGAGAAGGTCCACGAGGCCGGGCTGACCCTGAAGGCCGGCTGCGGCATCGGCTATGAGTTCTCCACGCTGCGCCCGCGCGGCGCGTTCGTGGCTGGGGCCGGCGCCTACACCTCCGGGCCGATGTCGTTCATGGATATCTACGACAAGATGTGCTTCACCGTGAGCAGCGCCGGTGGCCGCCGCGGCGCGCAGATGGGCACCTTCGACGTGTCCCACCCGGACGTGAAGGACTTCATCCGCGCCAAGCGCGAGGACGGCCGGCTGCGCCAGTTCAACCTGTCCCTGCTGATCACCGACGGCTTCATGCAGGCGGTGGAGACCGACGCCGACTGGCCGCTGGTGTTCCCGATCAACGAAAAGGAACGCGGCGACATCGACCTGGCCGACCCGGCCAAGGTGGTCTGGCGCGAGTGGCCCACCCACACCAACTACATCGTGCGCGAGGACGGCCTGGTGGCCTGCAAGGTGTACGGGCAGATCCGCGCCCGCCACCTGTGGGACATGATCATGGTCTCCACCTACGACTACGCCGAGCCGGGCTTCATCCTGATCGACCGCGTCAACGAGATGAACAACAACTGGTGGTGCGAGACCATCCGCGCCACCAACCCCTGCGGCGAGCAGCCGCTGCCGCCCTACGGCGCCTGCCTGCTGGGCTCGGTCAACCTGACCAAGTTCGTGCGCAACCCCTTCACCGACCGGGCCGAGTTCGACTGGGAGGAATACAAGGAAGTGGTGCGCGTGTTCACCCGCATGCTGGACAACGTGGTGGAGGTCAACGGCCTGCCGTTGCAGCAGCAGCGCGACGAGATCCTGCGCAAGCGCCGCCACGGCATGGGCTTTTTGGGCCTGGGCAGCACCATGACCATGCTGCGCATGAAGTACGGCAGCGCCGAGTCCTGCGAGTTCACCGAGCGCATCGCCCGCGACATGGCGGTGGCCGGCTGGGAGGTCGCGCTGACCCTGGCGAAGGAAAAGGGCCCGGCGCCGATCATGGGCGAGGTCTTCGAGGTCACCGCCGAGATGCTGCGCAAGCGCCCGGAGATGGCGCGCGACGGCTGGAAGCTGGGCCAGCAGATCGAGGGCCGCACCCTGCACGCGCGCTACAGCCGCTACATGCAGAAGGTGGCCGAGGTCGCCCCGGAGCTGGTGGAGGAGCTGGCCGAGACCGGCGCCCGCTTCACCCACCACAGCTCCATCGCCCCCACCGGCACCATCAGCCTGAGCCTGGCCAACAACGCGTCCAACGGCATCGAGCCCAGCTTCGCCCACCACTACAGCCGCAACGTGATCCGCGAGGGCAAGAAGTCCAAGGAAAAGGTCGACGTGTTCTCCTTCGAGCTGCTGGCCTACCGCGAACTGGTCAACCCGAAGGCGGTGCCGTTCGCCGAGGACGCCGCCGCGCGCCTGCCGGACTACTTCATCAGCGCCGACGACATCAGCCCGAAGGAGCACGTGGACGTGCAGGCCGCGGCGCAGAAGTGGGTGGATTCCTCGATCTCCAAGACCGCCAACGTCCCCACGGATTACCCGTACGAGGACTTCAAGGACATCTACCGCTACGCCCACGAAAAGGGCCTGAAGGGCTGCACCACCTTCCGCTTCAACCCGGCCGCCTTCCAGGGCGTGCTGGTCAAGGAAGCCGACCTGGAGAACACCCTCTACCGCTTCGAGCTGGACGACGGCAGCGTGGTGGAGGTCAAGGGCAACGAGCAGATCGAGTACGACGGCGAGATGCACACCGCGGCCAACCTGTTCGATGCGCTCAAAGAGGGCTACTACGGGAAATTCTGAAGGGTTTGCGCGCGGCGCAGCGGCGGCGTCGCGCGGCATGTTTGCCGTCACGCTGCACGCACGCCGCTGCCGGGTATAGCATCCACCTGCGGTACCCAAACCCGTAAAGCAGACGAGGAATGCACATGAGCAATGGAAATGGTGTGGCGGCAACGCTGTCCGATGCCGCGGAAACGGTGAAAGACAAGGCCGTGGAAATCGGCGACGCGGTGGCCAGCACGGCCAGCGCCACCGTCAAGAAGGCCAAGAAGGCCGCGAAGAACGCGCGCAAGGCGGTCACCAAGACCGTGGCGAACGCCAAGAAGAAGCTCGCCAGCGCCAGCGCCAGCGCGAAGAAGGAAGCCACCAGCCTGAAGCGCTCGGCCGCCGGCAAGAAGGCCGCCGCCAAGAAGACCGCAAGCAAGACGGCCAAGAAGGCCACCGCCAAGAAGGCGGCGGTGAAGAAGGCCGCGGCGAAGAAGGCTCCGGCCAGGAAGTCGGCCGCCAAGAAGGCGCCGGCGAAGAAGGCCACCGCGAAGAAGGCCATGAAGAAGACGCCGGCCCGCAAGGCGGCGGCGAAGAAGGCACCGGCCAGGAAGGCCGCCGCCAAGAAGACCATGAAGAAGGCGCCCGCCCGCAAGGCCGCGGCCAAGAAGGCACCGGCCAGGTCGGCGATGAAGAAGGCGCCGGCCCGCAAGGCCGCGGCGAAGAAGGCCCCGGCCCGCAAGCCGGCGGCGAAGAAGACCGCCCGCAAGAAGTAAGCAAGCCAGTCCCGCCCGGCGGCACCCGCCGGGCGGGATGTTCCACCCGCGACACCCCCACCCAGCACACCAGGCACGCACCGGAAACCGCACCCACATGGCCGTCAGGATCGACAGGAAAATCAAGGGCTACGCCGTCGTCACCCCCGAGGACAAGGCGAAGGAAGCCGTCAAGGCGGAGTCCGTGAGCCGCGAAGCGGCGGAGGCGCAGCTGCCGGTCGACAACGTGATCCAGATGCACGAGCGCATCGAGCGCCCGGAAGTGCTGGTCGGTTCCACCTACAAGATCAAGTCGCCGCTGGTGGAGCACGCCATGTACGTGACCATCAACGACATCGTGCTCAACGCCGGCACCGAGCACGAACACCGCCGCCCGTTCGAGGTCTTCATCAACTGCAAGTCGATGGAGCACTTCCAGTGGATCGTGGCGCTGACCCGCATCATGTCCGCCGTGTTCCGCAAGGGCGGCGACGTCACCTTCCTGGTGGAGGAGATGAAGGCCGTGTTCGACCCGCGCGGCGGCTACTTCAAGGCCGGCGGCGTGTACATGCCCAGCCTGGTGGCCGAGCTCGGCATGATCGTGGAAGACCACCTGAAGTCGATCGGCATGCTGCACGACGCCGAGATGAGCGAGCACACCCGCGCCCTGATCGCGGAGAAGCGCCGCGCCTACGACGAGCAGCAGGCCGGCTCAAAAAAAAACGCTGAAA
>CBFGMM010000046.1:0-13735 GCA_965649855.1 uncultured Thermomonas sp.
GGTCGCGACGCCCGCCGTGCCGGCGACGCCCGCCACGCCGCCGGTCCGCAGCGAGACCGGTGACAGGACGCCTGCCGTCCCGGCCACCCCGGCCGTGCCGCCGGTGCGCAGCGAAACCGATGCGATGGTCCAGGCCACGCCCGCCACCCCCGCCATCCCGGCGACGCCGGCCACTCCGGCGGTGCGCACCGAGACCGGCGCCGTGACGCCTGCCGTGCCGGCCACGCCGGCGACCCCGGCCACGCCCGCCCAGCCGGGCCAGATGAGCTGGAGCCAGCTCGATGCGAACGGCAACGGCACCCTGAGCGCCACCGAAGCCGCCGGCATCCCGCAGCTGGACAAGATCTTCGTCCAGGCGGATGCGAACGCGGACGGCGAACTCAGCGCCGATGAATACAAGGCCTGGCTGGCGGCCAGCGGCAAGGCCAAGGGCAAGGTCAAGTCCGGCCGCTGATCCCCGGCGCCCAACAACAACAACAACGATCGCGACAACGGTCTGTGGCACGAGGGGCGGCGCAAGCCGCCCTTCGTCTTTGCGGGTGGGCGCTTAGACTGCGCGGATGGATCGTCCCGTGCCGCACGCACCGTTCGCCCTGGTCGGCTTCGATGCCGACGACACCCTGTGGAAGAGCGAGGACTATTACCGCCAGGCGCAGGCGGAGTTCGAGCGCATCCTGTCGGCCTACGTGGACGTGGCTGACGTCGCTGCGCGCCTGTACGCGGTGGAGAAGCGCAACATCGCCCTGTTCGGCTACGGGGTGAAGGGCATGACCCTGTCGATGATCGAAGCGGCCGTGGACGTGACCGCCTCGCGCATCAGCGCCGCCGACCTGCACCGCATCGTGGGCTTGGGCAAGGCCTTGCTGCAGCACCCGGTGGAACTGCTGCCGGGCGCAGCGGAGGCGGTGGCGCGGGTCGCGCGCGACTGGCCGGTGGTGCTGATCACCAAGGGCGACCTGTTCCACCAGGAAACCAAGGTGCGCCAGAGCGGGCTGGCCGACCTGTTCCCGCGCATCGAGATCGTCAGCGAAAAGGACCCGCCCACCTACGCCCGGGTGCTGCGCGAATTCGACGTGCCGCCGTCGCGTTTCCTGATGGTGGGCAACTCGTTGCGCTCCGACATCGCGCCGGTGCTGGAGCTCGGCGGCTGGGGCGTGCACGTGCCCTACCACGTGACCTGGGTGCACGACCTGCTGGAGACGCCGCCCGCGGACACCACGCGCCTGCGCAGCATCGAGGCGCTCCACGCGCTGCCGGGCGCGCTGGACGCATTGTGCGTGCGGGAGCCAGTTGGCTGAACGGCCGTTGCACGCAATCGGCCGGTCGGGCGGAAATTAGAAATGCGTTCACCCGCCCCGGTGCATCGTCGGTCCGTGCCCGCAATCGGTGCGGGCCTGAGGAGAAAGACGCATGAGCCTGTCCCGTTATCTCGCCCCCGCCGTGCTCGCCGCCAGCCTGGGCGCCGCCGCGCTTGCCGCGCCGGCACCGGCGCAGGCCCAGTCCTCGGACATGATGCGCGTGCTGGTCCAGGTGGCCGACGTGGTCATGCGCGGTGGCCAGCCCTACTACCGCCATGGCGACTACGGCTACAACGATCGCCTGATCGTGCAGCGCGACCGCTACGGCAACCCGGTCTACTACCGCCAGGTGCCCAGCCAGGCGTCCTACGGCCCGCCCTACGGCAATGCCTATGGCTACCACCGCAACCGCGCCGCCCCGGTCACCGGCCAGCGCGCGATGAAGTGCAACCGCAACGGCAAGTGCACCGTGCAGTACTACGATCCGCGCTACGACCGCGACGGTCGTTACGGCGACCGGCGCTACGACGACCGCTACGGCAACGTGCGTTACGACGACCGCCGCCGCTGGTAAGCGTGGCCAGGCCGGCGTACTCCCATCCATCCGCACCCGACGAACGGCGCCCCTGTGGCGCCGTTCGCATGTGCGCGGCCCCCGCAACGGCGCACAATCCGCCGATGGCCCGGTTGTTCGCTCTCGCTCTCATGTTCCTGCTCGCCGCGTGCGGTTCGAGCGAGGCGCCGTCCGCGATCGATGCCACCGATGCCGGCCTCGAGTTCGAGGGCGTGCGGCCCTGCGCGGACTGCGTGGCGATCGCGACGCGGCTGCGGCTGGAGCAGGTGGGCCAGCAACGCCGCTACCGCCTGACCGAGCGCTACGACCTGGGCGGCGGCGAACGCCGCTTCGACGAGACCGGCGAGTGGCAGGCGCGCGGCGACCTGTTGCGCCTGCAGGCACGGGGCGGCGGGGAGCGCGTCTACGCGCGGCTGGACGACGGCAGGCTGCACGCGCGCGACGAGGCCGGGCGGCCGCTGCCGGCCGCGGCGGACGACGTGCTGGTGCCGGTGTCCTTCGATACCCGCCGCTGAAGGTGCCTTTCAACAGGGCTTAACGCCAGCGCGGTGCACACTGCGGGGATCGCACCACCCCGGGAGTCGCCGAATGCGCTTTCACCTGTTGCATCCGCTGGCGCTTGCCGCGCTGCTCGCGGCCGGGATGGGCGCGGCCTCCGCCCAGACCATCAGCTGGAACCCGCGCAGCGGCGATGTCTGGGTCGATACCTGGCTTTCCGACATGAACCGGTACGGCACCCGCTACCGGGACCCGTTCGTCGACGAGATGGTCCGCTACCACGGCGCCCCGCGCGACCTGGTCACCGACCTGCTGCTCAACCGCGGCTGGGCGCCGGGCGACGTCTACTACGCCTGTGCGCTGGCCCGGGTCATCGGTCGCCCCTGCGGCTACGTGGCGGACTACTGGCAGGAGCACCGGGGCCAGGGGTGGGGCGTGGTCGCGCAGCGGCTCGGCGTGAAGCCGGGGTCGGCGGAGTTCCACCGGCTGAAGAAGGGCTTCGTGCCGACATACGATCGATGGGGTCGTCCCATCCAGCTGGACGCCGACCTGCAACGCGCCTACCCCAACCGCGGCAAGGGCGCGGCTGCGGCGCGCGCGGACGGCGCCGGCAAGGCCCCCAAGGGCAGCCCGGTCACGTCGCCCAACAAGGCCACGCCGAAGGGCGCGCCGGCGAACCGGGGCAAGCCCGAGCGCAGCGGCGGCAAGCCGGCCGCCGCGGGCAGCGGCAAGGGCAATGGCGGCGGCAAGGGCAAGGGCAACGGCTGAGTCGCCCGGGGCAGGTCGCTACACTGGCCGCATGGCGCCAGCGATCGCACCCAACCATGTGACCCACCGCGGCGGCTGCCACTGCGGCCGGGTGCGATTCGAAGTGGACGCGCCCGCCGCGCCCGAGGTGCTGGAGTGCAACTGCTCGATCTGCACGATGACCGGGTTCCTGCACCTGATCGTGCCGGCCTCGCGCTTCCGCCTGCTGTCCGGCGCAGGCGAGCTCGCCGAATACACCTTCAACACCGGCGCGGCGAGACACCTGTTCTGCCGGCACTGCGGGATCAAGAGTTTCTACGTGCCGCGCAGCCACCCGGACGGCTTCAGCGTCAACGGGCGTTGCCTGGATGCGGGCACCATCGACTGGTTCCACATCACCCCGTTCGACGACAACGACCGCGACGCCGCGACCGCGGCGCTGGCCCACCTCACCGACGCATGAGTACGGACGACATCCGCGTGGTCGGCTTCGATCCGCGCTGGCGCGGGGATTTCGCGGCCCTCAACATCGAATGGCTGCAGCGCTGGTTCGTGGTGGAGCCGTTCGACCGCGAAGTGCTCGGCAATCCCGAGCACTACATCCTTGCCGATGGCGGCCGGATCCTGTTCGCCGTCGATGGGGAGCAACGCGCGCTTGGCACCGTCGCCCTGATGCACGGCGGCGATGGCGTGTACGAACTCACCAAGATGGCGGTCGCGCCGGAGGCGCGTGGCCGCGGCATCGGCCGCCTGCTGATGGACGAGGCGCTGCGGCTCTACCGGAGCCTGGACGCGCGCGAACTGTTCCTGGAATCCAGCAGCAAGCTGGGTCCGGCATTGGCGCTGTACGAGAGCGTCGGCTTCCGCCACCATCCCGCGCCGCGCCCCGGCTCGCACTACGCGCGCGCCGACGTGCACATGATCTGGGAACCCGGCGCCGCGCCCTGAGTCAGCCTTGCGGCACCCGCACCGTGCCTTCCATCAGCACGCGGGCCGAACGCGACATCACCGCCCTGGTCGCGACCCAGCGGCCGTCGACCTCGGCCACCTCCGCGCCAACCCGCAATGTGCCGGACGGGTGGCCGAAGCGCACGGCCTCGCGTCGCACGCCCCCGGCCGCGGCGTGCACGACGGTGCCGGGCACCGCGGCGGCGGTGGCGATGGCAACCGAGGCGGTGCCCATCATCGCGTGGTGCAGCTTGCCCATCGAGACGGCACGCGCCAGCAGGTCGATGTCGGCTCCATGGACCGGCTTGCCGCTGGACGACACGTAATCCTTCGGCGGCGCAACGAATGCGATCTTCGGCGTCAGCGGACGCGCCGCGGCCTTCGATGTGTCATCGATCACACCCATGCGCACCGCACCGACGGCCCGGATCGCTTCCAGCTTCGCGAGCGCCGCCTTGTCGTCGTTGATCGCGGGCTGCAATTCGGTACCGTCGTAACCCAGCGCTGCGGCCTCGACGAAGATCGTCGGCACGCCGGCATTGATCAGCGTGGCCTTGAACGTGCCGATGCCGGGGACCTTGAGTTCATCGACAAGGTTGCCGGTCGGGAACATCGCGCCACCATCTTCGCCCTCGTCGGCAGGATCCAGGAATTCCAGCGCGATCTCGGCGGCGGGGAAGGTCACGCCGTCCAGCTCGAAATCCCCGGTTTCCTGCACTTCGCCATCCGTCATCGGTACGTGGGCGACGATGGTCTTGCTGATGTTCGCCTGCCAGATCCGCACCGTGCACTGGCCATTGTGCGGCACGCGCGCGGGGTCCAGCAGGGCGTTGGCGATCGCGAACGGCCCCACCGCAGACGACAGATTCCCGCAGTTGCCGCTCCAGTCGATGAAGTCGCCCTCGATCGGCACCTGTCCGTAGAGGTAATCCACGTCATGGCCCGGCACCGATGACTTCGAAATGATCACCACCTTGCTGGTGCTGGAGGTCGCCCCGCCCATGCCGTCGGTGTGCTTGCCGTACGGGTCCGGCGAGCCGATCACCCGCAGCAGCAGTGCATCACGCGCCTGGCCCGGCGTGCGCGCGGCCTCGGGCAGGTCATCCAGCCTGAAGAACACGCCCTTGGACGTGCCGCCGCGCATGTAGGTGGCGGGAATCCTGAGTTGGGGCTTGTGGCTCATGTCACGCCGCCTTGGCCTGCGCCAGGAAATCCTGCGCGAAGCGCTGCAGCACGCCGCCGGCTTCGTACACCTCGACATCCTCGTCGGAATCCAGCCGGCAGGTCACCGGCACTTCGATGGTCTCGCCGTTGCGGCGATGGATCACCAGCGTGAGCGTGGCGCGCGGCGTGCGGGTTCCGACCACGTCGAAGGTCTCGGTGCCGTCGATGCCCAGGGTCTTGCGGGTGGTGCCGGGCTGGAACTCCAGCGGCAGCACGCCCATGCCGACCAGGTTGGTGCGGTGGATGCGCTCGAAGCCTTCGGCGACGATCGCTTCCACGCCGGCCAGCCGCACGCCCTTCGCCGCCCAGTCGCGCGAGCTGCCCTGGCCGTAGTCGGCGCCGGCGATGATCACCAGCGGCTGCCTGCGCTGCATGTAGGTCTCGATCGCCTCCCACATGCGCATCACCTCGCCCTCCGGCTCGACGCGCGCCAGCGAGCCCTGCCGCACCTGCCCATCGACGATGGCCATCTCGTTGACCAGCTTGGGATTGGCGAAGGTCGCGCGCTGCGCGGTGAGGTGGTCGCCGCGGTGGGTGGCGTAGGAATTGAAGTCCTCCTCCGGCAGGCCCATCTGCGCCAGGTATTCGCCGGCCGCGCTGTCGGCGAGGATCGCGTTGCTGGGCGAGAGGTGGTCGGTGGTGATGTTGTCGCCCAGCACCGCCAGCGGGCGCATGCCACGCAGCGTGCGCTCGCCGGCCAGCGCGCCTTCCCAGTAGGGCGGGCGGCGGATGTAGGTGCTCATCGGGCGCCAGTCGTACAGCGGGCTGACCGGCGCGCCGTGTTCCACCCGCACGTCGAACATCGGGCCGTAGACCTTGCGGAACTGGTCCGGCTTGACGCTGGCCTTCACCACCGCGTCGATCTCCGCGTCGGCGGGCCAGATGTCCTTGAGGCGCACTTCGTTGCCCGCGGCGTCGATGCCGAGCACGTCCTTCTCGATGTCGAAGCGGATGGTGCCGGCGATCGCGTAGGCCACCACCAGCGGCGGCGAAGCCAGGAACGCCTGCTTCGCGTACGGATGGATGCGGCCGTCGAAGTTGCGGTTGCCGCTCAGCACCGCGGTCGCGTACAGGTCGCGCTCGATGATCTCCTGCTGGATGGCCGGGTCCAGCGCGCCGCTCATGCCGTTGCAGGTCGTGCAGGCGAAGCCGACGATGCCGAAGCCCAGCTGCTCCAGGTCCGGCAGCAGGTTCGCGTCCTCCAGGTACAGCTGCACCGCCTTCGAACCCGGCGCCAGCGAGGACTTCACCCATGGCTTGCGGGACAGGCCCTTCGCATTCGCATTGCGCGCCAGCAGGCCGGCGGCGATCACGTTGCGCGGGTTGGAGGTGTTGGTGCACGAGGTGATGGCGGCGATGATCACCGCGCCCTCCGGCATCAGGCCGCTCGCCTCCTGCAGCTTGCCGGCGGCGAGCTTGGCGTCGTCGGCGATGCCACGCGCGGCCAGGTCGCTGACCGGCAGCCGGCGATGCGGGTTGGACGGCCCGGCCATGTTGCGCACCACCGACGACAGGTCGAAGTGCAGCGTGCGCTCGTACCGTGCGCTGGCGAGATCGTCCGCCCACAGCCCTGCGGCCTTCGCGTAGGTCTCGACCAGCTGCACCTGCGCGTCCTCGCGGCCGGTCAGGCGCAGGTAGTCCAGGGTGTTGTCGTCGATGAAGAACATCGCCGCGGTGGCGCCGTACTCGGGCGCCATGTTGCTGATCGTGGCGCGGTCGCCGATGGTCAGCGCGCTGGCGCCATCGCCACGGAATTCGAGATAGGCGCCGACCACCTTTTCCTTGCGCAGGAATTCGGTCAGCGCCAGCACCACGTCGGTGGCGGTGATGCCGGGTTGCGGCTTGCCGGCGAGCTCGACGCCCACGATGTCCGGCGTGCGCATCCACGAGGCGCGCCCCAGCATCACGTTCTCCGCTTCCAGCCCGCCCACGCCCACCGCGATCACGCCCAGCGCGTCCACGTGCGGCGTGTGCGAGTCGGTGCCGACGCAGGTGTCGGGGAACGCCACGCCCCGCCCTTCATCGGCATGTTGGACGTAGACCACCGGCGACATCTTCTCCAGGTTGATCTGGTGCATGATCCCGTTGCCCGGCGGAATCACGTCCACGTTCTCGAAGGCCCGCTTGGTCCAGTCGATGAAGTGGAAGCGGTCGGCGTTGCGGCGGTCCTCGATGGCGCGGTTCCGGGCGAACGCGTCGGGGTCGTAACCGCCGCATTCCACCGCCAGCGAATGGTCGACGATCAGCTGCACCGGGACCACCGGATTCACCTGCGCCGGATCGCCGCCCTGCTGCGCGATGGCATCGCGCAGGCCGGCGAGGTCGACCAGCGCGGTCTGGCCCAGGATGTCGTGGCAGACCACGCGCGCCGGGAACCACGGGAAGTCCAGGTCGCGGCGGCGTTCGATCAGCTGGGCGAGGTAGGCGTCGCGCATGGCCGGGTCGGCCTTGCGCACGATGTTCTCGGCATGCACGCGGGCGGTGTAGGGCAGGCCGGCCCAGGCGCCGGGGGCGAGCGCCTCGACGGCCGCGCGGGCGTCGTACCAGTCGAGCGTGGTGCCCGGGAGCGGCTTGCGGAATTCTGTGTTCATCGTGGGGGACCGGCGCTGGAACTGACCCCGTATTGTCGCGCATCGCCCCGGCCGCCGCAGTCCGCGCGGGGGCGTCCGTACAATGGCCGCCGCATGCACGCCTCGCCCACCATCCCCGCAGACCGGCTGCGCCTGTCCGTCGCACCGATGATGGACTGGACCGATTCGCACTGCCGCGCCTTCCACCGCGTGCTGGCGCCGCACGCGCGCCTGTACAGCGAGATGGTGCACGCGAATGCGGTGATCCACGGCGACCGAGCCCGCCTGCTGGCGATGGATCCGTCCGAGCACCCGGTCGCCCTGCAACTGGGCGGCAGCGAGCCCGCGCTGCTGGCGCAGGCGGCGCGGATCGGCGCCGGGGCCGGGTTCGACGAGGTCAACCTCAACTGCGGCTGCCCGTCCGACCGCGTGCAGGCGGGCCGCTTCGGCGCCTGCCTGATGCGCGAGCCGCAGCTGGTGGCGGACAGCGTGGCGGCGATGATCGCGGCGGTGCCGGGCGTGCCGGTCACGGTGAAGTGCCGGCTCGGGGTGGACGACGACCACGAGTGGGAGCGCTTCCTCGCCTTCGTCGACACCATTGCCGACGCGGGTTGCCGGACCTTCGTGGTGCATGCGCGCAATGCCTGGCTGCAGGGGCTCTCGCCGAAGGAAAACCGCGAGGTGCCCCCGCTGCGCTACGACTGGGCGTACCGCCTCAAGCGCGAGCGCCCGCAGCTGCAGGTGATCGTCAATGGGGGGATCGCCGATGCGGCGGAGGCCACTGCGCACCTGGCGCACGTGGACGGCGCGATGCTCGGACGCGCGGCGTACCACACGCCCTACCTGCTGCACGAACTCGACGTCGCGTGGTTCGGCGGCCGGACGCGCACGCGCATCGAACTGCTGCACGCCTACCGGCCGTATGTCGAGGCGCAGTTGGAAAAGGGCGTGTTCCTCAAGCACATCGTCCGCCACATCCTGGGCCTGTTCGCCGGCCAACCCGGCGGCCGTGCCTTCCGCCAGGTACTGAGCGAAGGCGCGCACAAGCCCGGCGCCGACTGGGCGCTGGTGGAACAGGCGCTGGCGCTGACCGAGCGCAGGGAGCAGGCCGCCTGATGCACGAGGGCCTGATCACCCGCGACCTCAATGCCTTCCTGGCCTGCGCCGGCGCCACCCCCGCCGACTTCGGTCCGCCGACCGCCCGGGCGGCGTTCCTGGTGGCGCCGGACGGCTTCGCCCTGGCCGAGCAGTCGGCGCAGGACAACGCCTACATGGCGGGCGCGGCCGCCTTCGATGCGCAGAAAGCCTCCAGCGAGCATCGCGACCTGCAGCGTGCGCTGTCGACGGTCTTGCCGACGCTGTGCTTCGCCGGCGACCCCGCCACCCCGGATGCCGTGTTCCCGAACAACGTCTTCGCCACGGTGGCCGGCCGCAGCATCGTCGGCCGCATGCGCCACCCGGTGCGCCAGCGCGAGGCGGCGCGCGCGGATATCCGCCGCTTCTTCGGCGACGTGCTGGGCCATGCCGAAACCGATCTGTCGGCACAGCCGCATCCGTGCGAGCTGACCGGCGCACTGGTGATCGACCGCGCCCGCGGCCTGGGCTTCTGCGGCCTGTCCGAGCGCTGCGACGCGGCCGGCGCGGCCCTGATGCACCAGGCCTTTGGCTTGCGCGCCACGCTGCTGTTCGACCTCGCGCCCGGCGAGTACCACACCAATGTGGTGCTGGCGGTGCTGGCCGGGCGCGCGGTGGTGGTGTGCCCACGGGGCTTCGCGGATCCGGCAGTCCCCCGCGCGATCGCCGCGCTGTACGCGCCGCACGCGCTGGAATGCAGCGACGCGGAACATGCCGCGTTCGTCGGCAACTGCATCGCGCTGACGGCCGACACGGTGTGGATGAGCGCGGCGGCCGACGCGGCGCTGTCGCCCGCCCACCGCGCGCGGCTGTCCGCGGCGGGGTTCGGCGTGCGCTCGGTGCCGCTCGCCGCGATCGAGGCAGCCGGCGGTTCACTGCGGTGCTGCATCGGCGAGATCTACTAGCCGCGGGCGTGGTTGCGGCGGGCGGCGACCTGAACCAGACGGTATGCTGTTCAGGAAACTTCAGGGCGGATTCACCGCCTGCGCCCAGAATTGCCGCATCCCCGCCCGAAACCCACCGCCATGCCCCGCCGCCGCCTGTCCGCGATCCACCTGCCGACCCTCGCCCTGCTGGCGGGGTTGCCGCTGGCAACCGCGTTCGCCGGCCCTCAGGCGGACGGCCGCCGGGGGAGCGACGAGCCGCGCCAGAGCGGTCGGACCACGCTGTCGGAAGCGGTGCGCCGCGCCGAGCGCGATACGCGCGGCGAGGTCCTGTCCGCCGAGCGCGTGATGAACGACGGGCGCGAGCTGCACCGGGTCAAGGTGGTGGACGACCAGGGCCGGGTCCGGGTCTTCACCCAGGATCCGCAGCGCAGCGCAGACGCGCCGCGCGCCGGGCGCGGCCGCCCCGTGCCGCCTCCACGCGACGACGACAACTGATCCAGCAGGCTTGCCCGATCCACCGGCACGCCCGCCCGCGGCAGCCACTCGCGAGACCAGCCCAGGAGTCCCCATGCGTATCCTCCTCGTCGAAGACGAAGCCCCCCTGCGCGAAACCCTTGCCGCGCGCCTGAAGCGCGAAGGCTATGCGGTCGATGCCGCGCAGGACGGCGAGGAAGGCTTGTACATGGGGCGCGAGGTGCCGTTCGACGTGGGCATCATCGACCTGGGCCTGCCCAAGATGTCCGGCATGGAGCTGATCAAGGCGCTGCGCGACGAGGGCAAGAAGTTCCCGGTGCTGATCCTCACCGCGCGCTCCAGCTGGCAGGACAAGGTCGACGGCCTGAAGCAGGGCGCGGACGACTACCTGGTCAAGCCGTTCCACGTGGAGGAACTGCTGGCGCGCATCAATGCGCTGGTGCGCCGCGCGGCCGGCTGGAGCAAGCCCTCGCTGGAGTGCGGGCCGGTCACCCTGGACCTGGCCGCGCAGACGGTGAGCGTCAACGGCGCCAACGTGGACCTGACCAGCTACGAGTACAAGGTGCTCGAGTACCTGATGATGCACGCGGGCGAACTGGTCTCGAAGGCCGACCTCACCGAGCACATCTACCAGCAGGACTTCGACCGGGATTCCAACGTGCTCGAGGTCTTCATCGGGCGGCTGCGCAAGAAGCTGGACCCGGACGGCAGCCTCAAGCCGATCGAGACGGTGCGCGGCCGCGGCTATCGCTTCGCCATTCCGCGCAGCGGGGATTGACCCCGGTCCGCGCGGCCGCGGCCGGTGCATTCCGCCCTGCAGGGCGGCTGCGCTAGGCTGGGGCGCCCATGAGCCCTCCAGCCGACCCCACCCCGACGCGCGGCGACCGCGCGGCGCGCCTGCGCCGCCTGCGCATCGCGCAACCCCGTTCCCTGCAGTCCCGCCAGCTGTGGGCGGCCAGCCTCGGCCTGGTCGCGTTCCTGGCGCTGGCCGGCTACGCGCTTGACCGCGCCTTCCAGAGCACAGCGCAGAGCGGCATGCGCGAGCGCCTGCACAGCTATGCCCTGGCGTACGCGAACAGCGACTTCGCCCGCGACGGCAGCGTGGTGCCCCCGTACGACCCGCCGGACGCCCGCTTCAAGCGCCCCGGCAGCGGCTTGTACGCGCAGATCGTGCTGCCGTCGGGACGTTGGGAATCCGATTCGGCGCAGGGGCCGCGGCTGCCCGTGGGCGGCCTGCTGGACGCGGGGCAGCAGGTGTTCGAAGGGCCGCTGCCGCTCACCCAGATCAACGGCAGCCCGGGCGAGGTGTTCCGCTACGGCTATGGCCTGATCTGGAGCGGCAGCGGCGATCCCAGCCGGGAATTCCCGTACACCGTCTACGTGCTGGAGGACACCACCGCGCTGCGGCGCCAGGTGGGGGTGTTCCGCGCCGCGTTGTGGGGCTACCTGGGCGGCGCCGGCGCCGTCCTGCTGCTGCTGCAGATGTTCGTCCTGCGCTGGAGCCTGCGCCCGTTGCGCGACGTGATCGCGGAACTCAAGCGCGTGCAGCTGGGCGTCGCCTCGGGCATGAGCGAGGCGCATCCGCGCGAGCTGGAGCCGCTCACCGACAGCATCAACGCCTTCATCGAGAGCGAGCGCGAGAACCTGGACCGCCAGCGCAACACCCTGGCCGACCTGGCGCACAGCCTGAAGACGCCGCTGGCGGTGTTGCGCTCGCGCCTGGACAGCGGCTCCGGCGAACGGGAACTGCGCGAGGAGGTCGACACCCAGCTGCGGCGCATGAACGACATGGTGGGCTACCAGCTGGCGCGCGCGGCACGCTCCGGGCACCAGCTGTTCGCCGCGCCGATCGAGGTGGAGACCCATGCCGAGCAGATCGTCACCGGGCTGGAGAAGGTGTACGCGGCCAAGGGCGTGCTGTGCGAATTCGAGATCGCCCCGCAGGCGCGCTTCCACGGCGAGACCGGCGACCTGCAGGAGCTGCTGGGCAACCTGCTGGAGAACGCCTTCAAGTGGGCCGCCTCGCGGGTGCTGCTGAGCGTGTCCGAGGGCGAGAGCGCACCGGGGCGGCGACCCGGCCTGACCATCGCGGTGGAAGACGACGGCCCCGGGATCCCCGAGGAAAAGGTGGCCCTGATCCTGCAGCGTGGCGTGCGCGGCGACGAGCGCGTGCAGGGCCACGGCATCGGGCTGGCCATCGTGCAGGACATCGTGCGCAGCTACCGGGGCGAGCTGCGGGTGGGGCGTTCCTCCGAACTGGGTGGCGCCCGGTTCGAAGTGGTATTGCCGCCGGGGTTGTAGGCGCGCCGCCGGCGCCGACGGGCGGTGTCGCTACGCCAGCAGGGGCGGGCCGTAGAACCGCTGCAGGTGCGCCGCCACCTCCGGCATCGCGGCGCGCAGGGTGGCGGCGTCGCTGAAGTGGTATTCGGTGCAGACCGCGAAGAACTCCTCGGGGGAATGCGCCGCATACGGATCGATCGGCGGATCCGCGCCGCGGTCGACCAGTTCGCCGAAGGCATCGAAGGCGCGCTGGAAGTCGCGCGCCCATTCGCGCTGCCAGTCGCGCGGCAGCGGCGGCGTGCCGTCCATGCTGCCGTCCAGCGCGTCCAGCTTGTGCGCGATCTCGTGCGCCGCCACGCAGTAGCCCTCGCCGGGGCTGGCGATGTCGGCGCGCACGTCGGCCCAGGACAGGATCACCGGGCCGCGCTCCCAGGCCTCGCCGATCAGCTCCTCCTCGCCCTCGTGCAACACCCCATGCGCATCCTGGTGGCTGCGCTGCGCGCGGAACGCGCGCGGGTAGACCAGCAGCTGCGACCAGCCGTGCAATCCTTCCCGCCCGAAGCGCACCAGTGGCAGGCAGCACAGCATCGCCAGCCGCACGCGCTGCACCGCGTTGAGCTGCAGGCCGTGCAGCGGGGTGATCGCCTTGCGGTCCAGGAACTCCGCCGTGAGCGCCTGCAGCGCAGCGTCGCGTTCGGGGTCAGCCGCACGCAGCCAGGGCAGGCCCGCGCCGGCCTGGCGCCAGAGCGCGGGATCGATCGCGGTGGGCGCGGGCTTGCGCCGGAACGGCCAGGTCATGCGCGCAGGATGCCACCAGGCGGCGGCGGGCTGGGCAGGATGTGCGGGAGAGACGTGCCGGGAAGAACGGACGCCGCCGCCGTCAGCGGAACATGCCGGGCAGGAAGCTGTGCCAGCGCGGCGCGGCCGGCCGCGTGCTGGCGCGCGGCGCGACCGCGGCCGGCCTGGACTTCTGCGCGCGCCGGCCGGCGGACGCGGCGGGCTCGGCTTCGCCGTCATCCAGGCGCTCGTCGCTGGCGCTGGCGTCCGGGCAGCTGCCGCTGCCGTCCGCGCCCATCTGCCGCACCTGGGCGAATGCATGGC
>CBFGMM010000047.1:0-13540 GCA_965649855.1 uncultured Thermomonas sp.
CGCCTGCCGTGGCCACGTCCCCGGCCCCCCAGGCGGACGTTCGTCCCGCGCCACCACCGCGGGCGCCCACCGCGCCGGTCCCGCCGCCACCGCCTCCGACGACCGACATCGCCGCCACCGCGACGGTCCCGGTACGCCTCACCATGCACATGTGGGACGAGGTGCCCGCGCGGCGCTTCGTGATCCTGGACGGACAGCGGATGGTCGAGGGCGACCGCCGGGGCGACCTGCTGGTGCTGGCGATCGAACGCGACGGCGTGCTGGTGGAACGCAACGGGCAGCGCGCCCGGATCCCGCTGCGCTGAGCGGCCAGGCGCTGGCCGGCATGCCGCCGGCTATGCTGTGGACATGACACGCATCGAATTCGAGCTGGACCGCGACGCCGTCGAACTCAACCAGCTGCTGAAGCTGGCCGGCCTGTGCGATTCAGGCGGCGCCGGCAAGCACCTGGTGGCCAGCGGCGCGGTGTCGGTCGACGGCGCGGTGGAACTGCGCAAGACCGCCAAGATCCGCGCCGGGCAGGTGGTGCGCGTGGGCGCGCAGGAGATCGTGGTGCGCGCCGCGGGCTGAGGCACCGTGGCACCGGAGGTCAGCGGGTCTGCGCCTCTGCAGCGGCCTCGCCGCGCGCGTCGCGTGCCGCCCCGTCCTGATCGACCGGCGGGTCCGGGTCCGCGTCCTGATCGCCCGCGGCCGTGCGTTCGTCGCGGCCGGTCGCCGTGTCCGGACGGGACGGGGATGCGACGGCCACGTCCTCGGCGGGCAACTCGGCGGGCGCGGGCATGGCCAGCACGGCACCATCCAGTTCCGACATCGGGCTGTGCTGGGGACAGGCGGCGTCCGGGAAACGGAAGCGCTTGCGCAACTCCAGGCCGCACTGGTTGATGTCGTCCACGTCCTCGCGTTCGCCTTCGGCGTCGGGGAGGCACTGCGCGTCGTAGGCGCGGCGGAACGCATCGCGGCGGTTGACGAAATCCAGCCCGCACTCGCGCGCCAGGCGGATCCGGTCCAGGTCGTCCTCCACCGCGTTGGGCCCGGACAGGCCGAAGCGCTCCAGCTCGTCGGGCGTCAGGATCCGCAACGCCCGGTTCGGCACCGTGGTCATCAGGTCGTAGACTTCCGCCGACGCGCCGTTGCGCTCCAGGTAGTTGCGCAACTCGTCGCTCACCGCGCGCAGCTCCTCGCCCAGCTCGCGCCGCGACGTGGCCGCCGAACGCACCCGGATCATGCGGTGGATCCCCACCGGGCCGGCGATCACGCGCATGTCCCCGGAGGCCAGCAGCAGCACGCAGGCGCTGTGGCACTGCGAGTCCCCGCGCACCCAGATCGTCCAGTCGTTCTCGCCGATCGCGTCGCCGGCCCGGATGGCGGCCTCCACGTGGCCGCCGGTCGAATCCAGGTCCAGGATGCGCTTGCCGATGCCAAGGTCCGTGGCCACCTTGCCGGCCCGTTCGGCCAGCGCGGCGAAGCTGGCGACCACCTTGCCGGCATAGCGCAGCCGGACCAGCCCGGTGGCGCGGCAGTCCTGCATGGCCTCGCGCAGGTCGATGTACTCCAGCGACAGCACCGCCCGGCCGTCGCCAGCGTGGTAATCGGGGCCGCAATCCAGCCACGCGTCGCCCGCCTCCAGCCGCACCGGAGCCCAGCTGATCTCGGGCTGGGGCTTGCGTTGCACGACGGGCGCCGCCGGCGTCTCGCCACCGGCGTTCGCGCTGGTCTGGACGGGTTCGGGCTGGCGGCTGCAGGCACTGGCGAGCACGCACAGCGCAGGCAGGATCCAACGAAGGGACATCGCGCTCGCAGTGTGGGGATGCACCCACAGTCTAGTGCGGCGCCCGGGCGCGCGACACAACCGCCTATGAACTGGGCGCCCCCCCTGCACGCCGCCCTCACGCCGGGTTACCGCCGCCCGTGCCGAAATCGGCCGCGGCCGGAGGCGGCCATCACAGGCACGGGAGACACCCATGAGCTACATCGACGGATTCGTGATCGCCGCGCCCAGCGCGGACCGGCAGGCGGTGATCGACTACGCCGCGCGCTTCGACCCCATCTTCCTGGAATTCGGCGCGCTGCGCGTGGTGGAGGCATGGGGCGACGACGTGCCGCCCGGCAAGGTCACCGACTTCTTCCGGGCGGTGCAGGCCAAGGACGGCGAGAGCGTCATGTTCAGCTGGGTGGAATGGCCGGACAAGGCCACGCGGGATGCGGGCATGAAGCGGATGATGGAAGACCCGCGCATGGACCCGGCCAACCCGGACAACCCGCCGATGCCGTTCGACGGCAAGCGGATGATCTACGGCGGCTTCGAGAACGTGCTGGACCTGAAGGCCTGATCGCGCCCACCGGGGCAAAGCCACGCCGCGCAAGGCGGACGGCCGGTGGATGCGCCACCGGCGGGTGGCGTCATCGCGCCATGCAGGCCTTCCAGCGCGCCTGCACGCGCCCCGCGAACCAGGCGGTGGTCAGTGGCCGGGTGATCTTGGGACTGCGCAGCGCGATCTCCGGCACCCGGGCCCGGGCCAGCGGCCCGCCCGCCTTGCGCTCGGCGATGGCGTAGACGTCGCGGTAGAGGGCGCTGTCCTCGAACGCGTGGCTGCGCTCCTTGGCCAGTGCGGCGCGGATGGTGGCATCGTCCATCTGCAGTTCGCCCCACAGCCCGCGCAGGGCGGCTTCGGTGGCGCCCGGGCGGTCCAGTGGCGCGCCGGGCAGCAGCAGGTCGCCATCGAACTCCAGCGGCGTGCCCGACGCCAGGTGCACGGCGCGCTGGAAGGCCGCGTTGCGGCTGGCATACCAGCCCGCGTTGAAGTCGGCGAACCGGTACAACGGCCGGTCGTACCCGGCCGGGTAGCCCAGCAGGTGCTTGATGCCGAAGTACAGGCCGCCGCGGCGGCTGAACACCTCGCGCCGGATCGATCCATCCAGCGGATAGGGGTACCCGCGTGCGTGCCGCTCGGCGAAGTCGATCCTGACCTGCATCGGCCCGCCGGTGCGCACCGGGTTGAAGCCATCCAGCAGCCGCCGCCCCAGCGGCACCCTGTGCGTCATCTCCTCGTACAGGGCGGACAGTTCCTGCTCGGTGCGCACCGCGGCCAGGCGTTCGGCGTACGGACGCCCGTCGGGCGAGCGCAGCCCGAGCGCCGCGTCCACGAAGAAGCCGGGCACGTTGGCGCGTGCCGCGCGGCGCTCGATTTCCTCCCGCGCGATGCGGCCCAGCCCCGCCACCGGGGGATCGGCACGATAGGTCGACTCCTGTTCGACCACCGCCAGCACGGCGCACAGGTTGGACGTGTCCGGCGGGATGCGCTGGGCGGCGAACGCGGCCTGGATGTCCCGCGCCCAGCCCTCGCGGTCGGCCAGGGTGGCGGGCAGCTTGCGCAGCAGTTCGGCGCGTACCGCTTCGGGGGTGCGCTCCCGGCCCGCCTCGCAGCCGGCCAGGGCCAGCACGGCGGCGCACAGGAGCATCAGGGCCGGGCGACGGCAAGGGGTGGTCGGTCGGTGCATGCGGCGCGGCGGGCGGGGTCCGGGAGAGGCTAGCAGCCGCGCCTGAACGCCGGGTTCCCGGAGGGGCTCATCGTCGGTCGCCCGGCGCTGCACGCTGGTTGCGATGGGCGGGGGTCGGCCCGACGATCCGCGGCACCGCACGCACCACCAGCCACGCCAGCAGCGTGGTCGCCAGGGCCAGCATTTCCTGCCCGATGCCGGCAGCCATGCCGATCGCCGCGGTCATCCAGATGCTGGCCGCGGTGGTCAGCCCCTCCACCCGCGCGCCGTCGCGGCTGCGCAGGATCGCCCCCGCGCCCAGGAAGCCGATGCCCGACACGATCCCCTGCATCACCCGCGTGTTGTCGGCCTGGCCCACGCCGGCCAGGGTCGGGGCAAGCACGAACAGGGCGGAGCCGACGGAGACCAGGATGTGGGTCTTCAGCCCGGCGGCGCGGCCCTTCTGCTCGCGCTCCCAGCCAATCACGGCGCCCAGCAGCGCGGCGACGACCACCCGCACCACGATCAGGGTCGCGGTTGCGATGTCGGGCAACGCAAGCTCCGCCGCGAGCGCCTGCCGGAACGCCTCCATCCGTCCTCCAACGCACGTGTTCACGGCATCCAACCATGCGCCGCGTCATGCCTGCGTGGTCGGCGGGCCCCGCCACCTGCGATCATGGGCCATGGCCGACCCCACCACCTTCGCCGACCTGGCGCTCGATCCGTCCCTGCGCGCGGGGCTGGACGCCCTGGACTACACCGTGCTGACCCCGGTCCAGGCGCAGGCGCTGCCCGCCATCCTGGATGGCCGCGACGTGATCGCGCAGGCGCCCACCGGCAGCGGCAAGACCGCCGCGTTCGGGCTGGGCCTGCTGCAGCGCATCGACCCCGCCGCGTCGCGCACCCAGGCACTGGTGCTGTGCCCCACCCGCGAGCTGGCCGACCAGGTGGGCAAGCAGCTGCGCAGGCTGGCCACCGGCATCCCCAACCTGAAGTTGTCGGTGCTGTGCGGCGGTATCCCGCTGGCCCCGCAGCTGGCCTCGCTGGCCCACGCGCCGCACGTGGTGGTGGGCACGCCGGGCCGCGTGCTGGAGCTGGCGCAGAAGGACGCGCTGGCGCTGCGCCACGTGCGCGTGCTGGTGCTGGACGAGGCCGACCGCATGCTGGACATGGGTTTCGACGAGCCGATCCGCGCGCTGGTCAAGCGCACGCCGAAGGAGCGCCAGGCGCTGCTGTTCTCCGCCACCTTCCCCGACGCCATCCGCCTGCTGGCCCAGGCGATGCTGCGCGATCCGCACGAGGTCAGCGTGGAGGGGCAGGCGCACGCCCCGGCGATCGAGCACCGCTTCTTCGAGGCCGAGCCCGCGCGCCGCGCGCCGCAGCTGGCGGCGCTGCTGCTGCAGTTCGCCCCCGAATCGGCCGTGGTGTTCTGCAACATGCGCCGCGACACGGAGGAGGTGGTTGGCTCGCTGGCGCATTACGGCTTCGACGCGCTGGCCCTGCATGGCGACCTGGAGCAGCGCGACCGCGACGAGGTGCTGGTGCGCTTCGCGAACAGGAGTTGCAACGTGCTGGTGGCCAGCGACGTGGCCGCGCGCGGGCTGGACATCGACGACATCGGCGCGGTGGTGAACTACGAGCTGCCCACCGATGCCGACACCTACCTCCACCGCGTGGGCCGCACCGGGCGCGCGGGCCGCTCCGGCCTGGCCCTGAGCCTGGTGGCCCCGGCCGAGCGCGGACGCATGGCGCTGGTCGAGGAGCGCCTGCGCGAGGCGGGTGTCGGGAAGGCCATGCGGTGCGAACGCGCCGCGCCGCTCGATGGAAGGCCGCGCGCCGCGCCGCAGGCGGCCATGGCCACCCTGCGCATCGATGCGGGCCGCACCGACAAGTTGCGGCCGGGCGACATCGTGGGCGCGCTGACCGGCGAGGCCGGGCTGCACAAGGACGCCATCGGCAAGATCGACGTGTTCGCGACCCGCAGCTACGTCGCGGTGGCGCGCGCGCAGGCCGGGCGGGCGCTGGAACGGTTGCGCTCCGGAAAGGTCAAGGGCCGCAGGTTCCGCGTCCATCCGCTGTGACCGCGCCCCTGCATGGTGCATGCCCGCGAAGCAATGCGCCGCGCGCCAACGCGGCGGGGAGGATGATGGATCACTGCACGTGCCCTGCCGCACGCGCCGGGAGCGGGCGCGGCGTGGACGACCCGTGCCCGCCGATGGCGGGGCGTTGCTGAGATGCCACGCATCGCCCCCGCCCACCCGCGCGACGCCCCCGCCATCCGCGCCCTGCTGGCGGCCTGCGGCCTGCCGGTGCAGGACGTGGACACGAGCCCCGTGGCGTTCCTGGTGGCGGTAGACGCCGGGCGCGTGGTCGGCCTGGCCGGCTTGGAGGCGCATGGCGACGCCGGCCTGCTGCGCTCGCTGGCGGTGGCGCCGGGACACCGCGGCACCGGCCTGGGGCGGGCGCTGGCGCGCGCCATCGAGGACGAAGCCCGTGCACGCGGCCTGCGCCATCTGGTCCTGCTGACGCAGACGGCTGTCGCCTTCTTCGCCAGCGATGGCTACCGGACCATCCCGCGGGAGGACGTTCCGGCGGCGATCCGGGATACCGTCGAATTCCGCTCGCTCTGCCCGGCGTCCGCCACCTGCATGACGAAGCGCCTCGCGCACGATCCACCGTGAAGCCCGGGCGACGGGTGCGGGCGTGGCGCCTCAGTCCAGCAGGTGCCGCAGGGACGGCAGGTACTTCTCCGCCGCGCCGGTGTTGACCACCACCACCCGCTCGCCGCGGGCCAGCAGGCCGCGGTCCAGCAGTTGCGGCAAGGCGGCGAGGCAAGCCGCGCCTTCCGGCCCGATGCCGAGCGGAACCTCGCGCCACAGCCGCGCGAACTCGCGGCCGATCGCGGCTTCCTCCACCGCGACCGCCGCGCCGTCGCTTTCGCGCAGGATCTGCAGCACGCGGAAGTGGCCCACGCCACCCGGGACGTTCAGGCCCACCGCCACGGTGTTGCCCGCCGGCTGCGCCACCGTGTCCGCGGCGCCGGCATCGAAGGCGCGGACCAGCGGCTGGGTGGCATCGCTTTGCACGCACAGCATGCGCGGCCGGCGGCCATCGACCAGGCCCAGCGCCTGCAACTCGTCCCACGCCTTCCACATGCCCAGCACGCCGGTGCCGCCGCCGGTGGGATAGACCACGGCGTCGGGCAGCGACCAGCGCGTCTGGCCGGGCGCGGGTTCGGCGAGTTCAAGGCCCAGCGACTTCTTGCCCTCGATCCGCCAGCCGGGTTCCTGGAAGGTGGCCACCGAGAACCAGCCGTGCGCGATGTACTTGTCCTTCAGCAGCAGCCCGGCTTCGCGGATGGTCGGGCCCGCCTGCTCCAGCACGACGCGCCCCGGATGCTGGCGGGCGGCCCGCGCCACGTTGTCCAGGATCGGCGCGGGGGTGTCCGGCGGCATCGCCACCACCACGTCCAGGTCGCCCGCCAGCGCGTAGCGCACCAGCGAGTCGCCGGCATTGCCCTGGGTGGGCACCGCCAGCCGGGTGAGCCCCAGCCTGCGCGCCTGCGCGGCGACCATCGCCATCCCGCGGTCCTTGAAGCTGCCGCTGGGGTTGGCGCCGAAGCCCGCATGCGGGCGGCCCTCGTCCTTCAGCTGCAGGCGCAGGCCGGCGGCCTGGGCGACGGGATGCGCGAGGTCCAGCAGCGGCGTGGCGCCCCCGCCCAGCGGCACGATGTGCGCGGCATCGCCCGGATCGCCGGCGTCCAGCGCCATCAGTCCGCCGAAGCGCCACAGGTCGCGGCGGCGCGGGTCGTACCAGGCGGCATCGGGGCGCTCGAAGGCCAGGCGCTGCAGGTCCAGCACCATCTCCAGCGGACGGCCGTCGGCCGGGTCCAGGTTGATCGGCACGTCGGCCGGGTATTCGATCCCGGAGGCGATGCCGCGCAGGCAGCGGACGAAGGACACCGCTAGCCCCGGCAACCGGCGGCGATGCCGCCCGTGCGCAGGCCGGCGCCACGGACGATGCATGGTGGCGCTGGCGCGCTCATGCGGGCGGGTGCAGGCGCACGCGGGTGACCTTCATCCCGGCCATTTCCTCCACCACCAGGCGCCGCCCCTTGACCTCGATCGCATCGTCCACCGCCGGCAGGGTGCCGCGCTCGGCCAGGAACAGGCCGGCGACGGTCACCACGTCGGGATGCTCCAGGTCGATGCCGTGGTCCTCGGCCAGTTCGGCCAGGGTCACCTCGCCATCCAGCACCAGGCTGCCGTCGGACTCCTTGCGGATCCACTGGGACGGCGTGGCGTCCTCCTCGTCGATCACGTCGGCCACCAGGTCGTCCATGGTGACGAAACCGAGGGTGCCGCCGAACTCGTCCACCACCAGCGCCGCATGCATGCGCTGCTTCTTGAACAGCGCCAGCAGGTCCTCCGCGGTGGTGGTCGCGGCCACCCGCGGCAGGGTGCGCACGATGCGGCCCAGCGCCGCGTCGGCCCCGCGGGCGCGGGCGCGGATGAAATCCTTGACGTGCAGCACGCCGACCACCTCGTCCAGCGAGCCCGCGTATACCGGGTAACGGGTCACCACCTGGTTGGCGACCAGCAGCGCCACCGCATCCACGTCGCTGTCCACCGCGATGGCCTGCATGCGCTCGCGCGAGGTCATCAGTTCCTCGGCGGTGCGGTCCTCCATCTCGAAGATGTTGTCGATCAGCGAGCGCTGCACGGTGTCCAGCTGGCCGCTGTCGGCGACTTCGCCGGTGGCGATCTCCAGCTCCTTGCTGGTGTACAGCGACGCCGCCTTGCCCGGGTCGCGGATGCGCAACAGCCGCATCAGCGCGAAGGCGATCCAGTTCAGCGCCACCACCGCCGGCTTGAACAGCACGGCGAACACCCGCATCAGCGGGTTCACCGACACGCTGACCTGTTCCGGCGCCTGCAGCGCCAGCGCCTTCGGGATCATCTCCCCGAACACCACGTGCAGGAAGGTGATGCCGCCCAGCGCGACGATGAAGGCCACCACGTGCACCTGGGTATCGGACAGCCCCCAGCCGGCCAGCGTGGGATACATCCACTTGGCCACGGCCGGCTCGCCGTACATGCCCAGGCCGATGCTGGCCAAGGTGATGCCCAGCTGGGCGATCGCGATGTAGGCGTCCTTGCCGGCATCGCGGTCGAACACGCCCAGCAGCCAGCGGGCCGCGCCGTTGCCGCCCTGGGCGAGGGTGGCCAGGCGGCTGCGGCGCGCGCCGACCAGCGCGAACTCCGCGGCCACGAACAGCCCGTTGACCAGCACCAGCACCAGGATCACCGCGATCGGCAGCAGCACCTCGCTCATGCCGCGTCCTCCGCGCCGCGCAGCACCGCGACCCGGCGCACCGCCTGCCGGTCCATGCGCTCCACCCGCAGCCGGTGCGGCGTGCCGGTCACGGCCACCTCGTCGCCCGCTTCCGGCAACCGGCCCAGTTCATGCCAGACCAGCCCGCCGATGGTGTCCACGTCGTCTTCCGGCAGGCCCAGTCCGAAGCGCGCGTTGAGCGCGGACACGCCCACGTCGCCGCGCACGCTCAGGCCGCCGGCGTGCTCGATCACCGGTTCCTCCTCGGAATCGAACTCGTCCTGCAGCTCGCCGAAGATTTCCTCCAGCGCGTCCTCCAGGGTCACCATGCCGGCCACGCTGCCGTACTCGTTGACCACGATCGCGCTGTGCCGCGCCGCACCGCGCAACGCCTTCCACAGCGCCGGCACCGGCATCACGTCGGCCACCACCAGCGGCTCGCGCTGGATCGAGGCGACGCTGGCCGCGGGGTCGCGCTCGCAGGCGGCGAACAGCGCGCGCAGGTGCACGATCCCGGTCACCTCCTCGCGGTCGGCGCCCACCACCGGGAAGCGCGAGTACGGGCTTTCCGCCGCGCGCTGCAGCGCGTCGCGCACGCTGTCGGCGCCGCGCACGGTCAGCATGCGGGTGCGCGGGGTCATGATCTCGCGCACCAGCTTGTCGTCCACGTTGAGCGCGCCGGCCAGCATGTCGCGCTCGGAGGCATCGATCAGCCCGCCCGCCGCGCTTTCGCGGTACAGGCCTTCCAGCTCCTCCGGCGAATGCACGTGGGTATGGCTGTGGTCGGCGTGCAGCCCGAAACGGCGCATCAGCGCGAAGGCGGTGCCGTTCGTGACCGCGATCAGCGGCTTGAATACCAGCAGGCTGGCCTGCATCGGCCGCAGGGTGGCCATCGCCAGCGCCTCCGGGTAGCGCAGGGCGACTGTCTTGGGCAGCAGCTCCCCCAGGATCACCTGCAGCATGGTCACCGCCACCAGCACGATCACGATGGCGGCGGTGGCGCCGCCCACCGCCCCGAGGTGCGGCTCCAGCAGCGGGGTCAGCTGCGCCTGCCCGAATGCGCCCGCCACCAGGCTGCTGATGGTGATGCCCACCTGGCAGCCGGCCACGTAGTTGTCCAGCCTGGCCGGGTCGCGCAGGATCCCCAGCAGGGCCTGCGCGGTGCCGTTGCCGCCCTCGGCCAGTTCCTGCACCCGCGACCGGCGCGAGCCCACGGTGGCGAACTCCGCCGCCACGTACAGCGCGTTGGCGGCCACCATCGACAGGATCAGCAACAACGGAAACGCGGCACCTGACATCGGGTCGTCGGGTCCTTGCGGCGGGTCGCCAGTATAGGGTGGCCGGCGCGGGCGCCCCGGCAGGACAGGCGCCTGCGCGCGTCAGCCGCCGGCCCCCGGCGAGCGGACGGAAAGCCGGACCAGCAAGGCGTGCAGGACGTCCATGCTGGTGGGCTTGACCAGGTGGTGGTCGAAGCCGGCGGCCAGCGCGCGCCGCCGGTCCTCTTCCTGGCCGTAGCCGGTCAGCGCCACCAGCACCGGCGCCTCCCCGCAGGCCTCGCGGATGCGGCGCGCCACCTCGTGCCCGTCCATCCCCGGCATGGCGATGTCGATGAAGGCCAGGTCCGGGCAGTCGTCCTGCATCTCGCGCAGCGCCGCGGCGCCGTCGTAGACCACGCGCGGCGCCTGGCCCAGCGCGTCGAGCATCATCGCCAGGGTGTTGGCGGACGGCTCCACGTCGTCCACCACCAGCACGCGGAACGCCTGCGGCACGGGTTGCGGGGCGGGCGTGGCGTGCGACGGCTCCGTCGCGGGTTGCGCCTGGTCCACGGCGGGCAGCGTCACCACGAACTCGCTGCCGCGTCCCGGCCCATCGCTGCGCGCGTGCACGCGACCGCCGTGCAGTTCCACCAGGTTCTTCACCAGGGTCAGCCCGATGCCCAGGCCCCCATGCGCGCGCTCCACCGAGGCATCGACCTGGGTGAACATCTCGAAGATCGCGTCCAGCATGGCGGGCGGGATGCCGGCGCCATCGTCGCGCACGCGCACCACCGCCTGGCCGCCCTCCAGCGACGCCGCGATGCGGATGTGCCCGCCGGCCGGGGTGTACTTGGCCGCGTTGTTGAGCAGGTTGCCGAACACCTGCACCAGCCGCCCGTGGTCGGCCACCACCATCAGCGGAAAGCCCGGCACGTCCACCGACAGCGCGTGCCGCTGCGCATCGACGAACGGCTGCTGCGACTCCACCGCGGCGTGCAGCGCATCGCGCAGGTCGAGCGGCGCGTTGCGCAGCTCGATGCGGCCGCGGGTGATGCGCGAGACGTCCAGCAGGTCGTCGATCAACCGCACCATCTGCCGCACCTGGCGGCCCATCATCTCGCGCAGCCGCCGCGCATCGTCGGGCTTGTGCTCGACCATCTGCCAGACCTGCAGCGCGTTGGAGATGGGCGCCAGCGGGTTGCGCAGCTCGTGCGCCAGGGTGGCCAGGAACTGGTCCTTGCGCCGGCTGGCCTCCTCCAGCTCCTGCTCCGCGCGCTTGCGGTCGTCGATGTCGAACACCACGCCGACCATGCCCGCGTATTCGCCGGACTCGAGGAACCACGGGCGCCCGTGGTCGATCGCCCAGCGGTAGCTCCCGTCCGCCGTGCGCAACCGGTATTCGCTGTGGAACTCGCCGCGCGCGGCGTTGGCGGCCAGGAAGGCCTGGCCGACCGCCTGGGCATCGTCGGGATGCGTCGCCTGGGTCCAGCCCAGGCCAAGCGCCTCCGCCTCGCTCTGGCCGGTGAGTTCGTACCAGTGGCGCGAGAGGAACGTGCAGTGGCCGGCAGGATCGGTGAGCCACAACACCGCAGGCGAGGCGTCCGCCATCAGCCGGAAGCGCGCCTCGTCCGCGCGCAGCAGCTCCTCGGCGATGCGCCGTTCGGTGACGTCCGCCACGGTGCCGACGAAGCTGCTCACCCGCGCGGACTCCCCCTCGCCCTCGAAGGACGCGATGCCACGGGCCTCCAGCCAGCGCACGGCGCCATCCGGCCGGGTGATGCGGTACTGCACGTCGTAGGGCCGCGGACGGCCCGGCTGGATGGCGGCTTCGATCGCCGCCCACAGCCGCGGCGCATCCTCGGGATGCAGCAGCGCGCTGACCTCGTCGACGTGCCTGCGCTCGCGCGCGTCCAGCCCGTAGATCGCGGAATAGCGCGCATCGTGGCTGACCATTCCGGAGGCGGGGTCGTATTGCCACCAACCCACCTGGGCCGCGTCCAGCGCCAGCTGCCGCTGCTCGGCAAGCACGCCCTGGCTGGCCTGCGCGGCGCGAAGCTCGGTGATGTCGGCCACCGCGGCGGTGATGTAGCGCACCGCGCCATCGGTGCCCAGGGTCGCCGACACCGCGTTCTGCACCCACACCGCGGACCCGTCCGGCCGCAGGTAGCGCTTCTCCAGTACAAAGCCGTCCCGCTCGCCACGCACGACCTGCCCGAACAGCTCGACGTTGCGCCCCAGGTCCTCCGGATGCGTCAACTCCTGCATCCGCATCGCCAGGAGGTCTTCGCGCGCGCGGCCGACGATCTCGCAGAAGCGGTCGTTGACCAGCACGAAGCGGCCTTGCAGGTCCACCTGCGCCACCCCGCCCGTGGACTGCTCGAACACCGAGCGGAAGCGCTGCTCGCTGTCGCGCAAGGCCGCCTCCGCGCGCTTGGCGGCGGTGATGTCGCGCGCCAGCCCGAACCACTCGACGATATTCCCCGCGGCATCCAGGACCGGCACCGCGCGCGAATGCGTCCATGCGACGCTACCGTCCGGTGCCACCACGCGATGCTCCATGTCGAACACCGACTTCCCGGCGATCGCCCGGGCGATGGCGGCGCGCACGCGCGCATGCTCGTCGGCCGGCACGTTCTGTTCCAGCCAGTTGCGGATCGACGCATGGGTGCTGGCGACCAGCCCGCGGCCGCCCAGCGGCTGCAGCTCGCTCCAGTCCGGACTCATCCGGTACACCACGTCCGAGGTGGCGGCCAGCAGCGCGTCCAGACGCGCCGCGGCGCGCGCGCGTTCCGCCGGAGCCACCTCGCCCGGCGCGCCCGCCTGCCCGTTGCCCCCTAGCGCGTCGGCGGACATGGATCGCCAGGCGCGGTTCGCGAGCAACAAGGGCCACGGCGCTGCCGACCGCACGTCGCGGGGCAGGAGCGGCCGGTGCGGTGGCTCCGCACGCCGCGGCGAAGGATGGAGTGGTTCACGTCCTGCGAATCTAGCCGCAGGCGGCGCGGCGGGCAACGGGGACGCATTCAGGAACCCGACGCCAACGACGTCGCACCGTGCCCGCCTGCTGTTCCAATCGGACCTCAGTCGCCATGCCGCGCGTAGGGCGTGGTGTTGCCATCAGCCTCCACCCGTTCGACCGTGTACGGCTGCACGCGTCCGTCGGGGGATTCCATCCCCGGCGAACCGATCGGCATGCCCGGCAGCACCAGCCCGCGCGCGGCCGGTTTTTCCGCCAGCAGCCGCTTGATGTCCGCCGCCGGCACGTGGCCCTCCACGAAATACCCGCCCACTTCCGCGGTGTGGCACGAGCCCTTTCCGTAGGGCACGCCCAGCCGCTTGCGCACCGGTTCCAGGTCCTCGCGCTCCTCCACCACGACGTGGAATCCGGCTGCCTGCATGTGCTCCACCCAGGCACCGCAACATCCGCAGGTGGGCGTCTTGTGCACCACCATGTGCGGCATCGCGTCCGCGTCGGC
>CBFGMM010000048.1:0-13478 GCA_965649855.1 uncultured Thermomonas sp.
GTGCAGGTCGGCCGGGTAGTACGCCGCCCCGCCCTTGATCACCAGCGCCGCCTTGCGGACGTCGCCGATCTCACGGGTGGGATCGCCATCCACCAGCACCAGGTCCGCCAGCTTGCCCGGCGTCACCGAACCGCGCTGGTCCAGGGTGCGGGAATACTTCGCGCCGTTCCACGTGGCCACCTGCAGGGCCTGCGCCGGGGTCAGCCCGGCCTGCACCAGCAGTTCCAGTTCGCGCTGCAGGGTGAAGCCGGCGATCTCGTCGGTGCCCGCCACCACCGGCACGCCGGCCCGGTAGGCGCGCCCCACGAAGTCCACCAGCTTGTCGTAGGACCGCTTGTAGCGCGCGCCGGTGGCATCGTCCGGGATGTCCATCTCGGCCGCGCTGCGCTGGCGCACCACGCTGGGCGGCAGGTGGCTGGCCACGCCGGCGATCAGCGGCGAGAGCTGCCCGTTGCGGTGGTGCAGGAACTCGAACGTCGCAAGCGTGGGGTCGATCACCACCTGCCGCTTCGCCAGCTCGGCGATGAAGGCCTGCACCGGCGCGCTGTCCAGGTCCAGCGCGTCGGTCTTCTCGGCCACCAGGTAGAAGCGCTGCAGGGTGCGGGTATCGGTCTTCTCGTCGACGAAGAAGTTCAGCAGCAGCTGGTTGACGTGCTGGATCTCGTCGTAGCCCGCGTCCAGCACGTCCTGCGCGCGCAGGAAGGCCGGCACGTGGCCGCTGACCCGCAACCCCTTGCTGTGCGCATAGGCGACGGTGTCCTTCAGCGCCTCCTTCGGGAAGGAGTTGTAGATCTTGATCTGCGGGTAGCCGTTGGCGGCGTAGAAGTCGATGGCCTCCTTTGCCCCGGCCAGGTCCTTGACCACGTAGTCGCTGCGCGAGGCGAACTCGCTTTCGCCCTCGATGAAACCGGCCGCCACGATGTCCGGCGCCAGCAGGCTGCCGGACGCGATCTCCTCGCGCATCTGCCTGATGGTGGCGTTGTCGTTGCCCATGTCGCGCACGGTGGTCACGCCCGAGGCGATGTTCAGCGGCCCTTCCCAGCGACCGGCGTGGGTGTGCATGTCGAACAGCCCGGGCAGCAGCACGCGGCCGCCGGCGTCGATCACCCGGTCGGCCGCGATGGTGCCGCCGCCGGGCGTGACCGACACGATCCGCCCGTCGCGGATCAGCACGTCGCTGGCAGCGCCCAGTTGCGCGCGCTCGCTGTCGAACACCCGCGCATTGCGGATCAGGGTGCTGCCGGGCAGCGGCTTGGCGTGCCGCCTTGCGATGTCGACCAGCAGCGCGGCCTCGGCGCGCTTCTGCGCCTCCTCCAGCGCGGCGCCGTCGGCCTGGCACGCCTCCTCCAGCATCTGCAGGTAGCCGGGGACGATGAAGGCGAACAGTTCGTTGTCGGCGGTCACCCAGCCGAAGTTGGGGGTCAGGCCCACGCCGCTGACCGCCATCAGGCGCGCCTCGCGCGGGGTGCCCCCGCATTGCGCCGTCACCCGGGTCAGCTCGCGCGCGGTGAGGGTGCCGTTGGGCAGCAGCGGCAGCGTGCCGTCGGGGCGCTTCGCGAGCGCCTGCAGCGCCACCGAGAAGCCCTGCGGCGCGCCGCCCAGCGCCATGTACATGGCCGGGCCGGCTACCGCCTGGTCGCCGGCATCGGAGGTCGTCTTCCAGGTGGCGCGGTCGCCGGCACGGCGGAAGGTCTCGTCGACCTTGGCGCCGAAGGTGCTGCTGCCCTGCACGGTGTAGTCGCGGTAGGTGCCGTCGGCGGCCAGGGTGTAGCGCTCCTTCAGCTCCGGGCCGCGTCCGTTGTCCTTGAAGATGAAGTCGACCGTCACGCTGCCGTCGTCGGCGCGGGTGACGACCTGGTGCCCCGCCTGCTTCCCGCCGCTGACCAGCACCACGTGGCGGGTCGCCTGCGCCGCCCATGCTTCCGCCGCCATGCCCAGCCCCAGGCACACGGCCATCGCCAATGCTCGCTTCACCCTGTCGTCCCCTTTCCCGGCCACCGGCGGCGGCCCGGAGGCTAGGTTAACGCCGCCCGCGCCGGCGTGCCCGGCCCGTGCCATTCGTCACGGGCCGCACCCGGCCGCCTGCGCTAGGCTTGGGGTTTGTCCGCCGCCTACGAGATTCCCTGCATGAAACAGCCCATCGCCTGCGCGCTCGCGCTCGCCATCGCCACCGCCCTTGCCGGCTGCGCCAGCACCGCCCCCGTCGCCAACCAGGAGGCCCCGATGCCCGCGATCGCCTACAGCGGTCCGTTCGCCGCCGCCAGCACGCTGGACCTGAACTACCCGCGCTTCGACCAGATCAAGGACAGCGACTTCGCCCCCGCCTTCGACGCCGGCATGGCGATCCAGCTGCAGGAGATGGCGGCGATCGCCGGCAACCCGGAGGCCCCCACCTTCCAGAACACCATCGTGGCGATGGAGAAGACCGGCCAATTGCTGGACCGCGCCACCAGCGTGTTCTTCAACCTGGTCGGCACCGACAAGAACGAGGCGCGCGACAGGCTGCAGACCGAATACGCGCCGAAGTTCTCCGCGCACCGCGACGCGATCGCGCTGAACCCGAAGCTGTTCGCGCGGATCAAGGCCCTGCATGACGCGCGCGCCGGGCTGGGCCTGGATGCCGTCGACCTGCGCCTGCTGGAGAAGCGCTACACCGACTTCGTCCGCGCCGGCGCCGCGCTCAGCGAAGCGCAGAAGGCCCGCATCCGCGAGATCAACACCGAGATGTCCAAGCTGGGCACCCAGTTCAGCCAGAACGTGCTGGCCGAGGTCAATGATTCGGCGATCGTGGTCGACACCCGCGCCGAGCTGGCCGGGATGAGCGACGAGCAGATCGCCGCCGCCGCCGAGGCCGCCAAGGCGCGCGGCCTGGAAGGCAAGTACGTGATCGCCCTGCTCAACACCACCGGGCAGCCGGCGCTGGCGCAGCTGGAGAACCGCGCCCTGCGCGAGCGCCTGCACAAGGCCTCGGTCGCGCGCGGCGCGCGCGGCAACCAGTACGACAACACCGGCATCGTCTCGCGCGTGCTGAAGCTGCGCGCCGAGCGGGCGAAGCTGATGGGCTACGACACCTCGGCCAACTTCGTGCTGGCCGAGGAAACCGCGGCCAACCAGGAGAACGTCAACCGCATGCTGCGCGAGCTGGCGCCGAAGGCGGTGGCGAACGCCAGGCGCGAGGCGGCCGAGCTGCAGGCGATGATCGACCGCGAGCAGAAGGCCAAGGGCCAGCCCACCTTCACGCTGGAGCCCTGGGACTGGGCCTACTACAGCGAGAAGGTGCGCCAGGAGAAGTTCAGCTTCGACGAGTCGCAGCTCAAGCCCTACCTGGAGATGAAGAACGTGCTGGAGAACGGCGTGTTCTTCGCCGCCACCCAGCAGTTCGGGATCACCTTCAAGGAACGCACCGACCTGCCGAAGTACCACCCGGACACCTGGATCTACGACGTGTACGACAAGGACGGCAGCCTGCTGTCCATCTTCATCTTCGACCCGTACGCGCGCGCCTCCAAGCGCGGCGGCGCGTGGATGAACACCTACGTGGGCCAGTCCGCGCTGATGGGCGAGAAGCCGGTGGTCGCCAACCACCTCAACATCCCCAAGCCGTCGCCCGGCAAGCCCACGCTGATGACCTGGGACGAGGTGACCACCACCTTCCACGAGTTCGGCCATGCGCTGCACGGCTTCTTCCAGGACGTGCGCTACCCGTACTTCACCATGAACGTGCCGCGCGACTTCGTGGAATACCCGTCGCAGGTCAACGAGATGTGGGCGGACTGGCCGTCGGTGCTGGCCAACTACGCCAAGCACTACCAGACCGGCGCGCCCATGCCGAAGGCGCTGCTGGACAAGGTGGTGGCGGCCTCGAAGTTCAACCAGGGCTTCGCCACCACCGAGTACCTGGCCGCGGCGATGCTGGACCAGCGCTGGCACCAGCTGCCGCTGGAGCAGATCCCGGATGCGGCCGGCATCATGGCGTTCGAGGAGGCCGCGCTGAAGGCGGACGGGATCCACTACGCGCCGGTGCCGCCGCGCTACCGCACGCCGTACTTCAGCCACATCATGGGCGGTTACGCGGCGGGCTACTACGCCTACATCTGGTCCGAGGTGCTGGACGCCAACACGGTCGAGTTCATCAAGAAGAACGGCGGCCTGAGCCTGGCCACCGGCGACCGCCTGCGCGAGTTCGTGCTGGCGCCGGGCGGCCAGGTCGAGGCCGGCAAGCTGTTCCCGAACTTCGCCGGCTACGAGGCCAGGATCGATGCGCTGCTGGAGAAGCGTGGCCTGACCACGAAGTGACGCAATGCGGCCCGCGCAGGCCGCTCCGCGTTCCGCCATCGCCGCCTCCGGGCGGCGATGCGCGTTTCAGGCCTCCGGGATCGCCAGCAGCAGGCGCAGGTCCTCCAGCCAGGCGGCATAGGCCTGCGGCTGCTGCGCCGCCGGCTGGCGCAGGATCCAGGCCGGATGCACGGTGGCCAGCGCCAGGGTGCCATCGTGCAGGCGCTCCCAGCCGCCGCGCCGCTCCATCAGCCGGAACCCCGCGCCGAACACCGCCAGCGCGGCGGTGCCGCCCAGGCACAGGATCACCCGCGGGCGCACCCGCTCGATCTCGCCCGCCAGCCAGCCGCGGCAGGCCTGCACGTGCGACGGCTCCGGGGTGCGGTGCAGGCGCTGCTTGCCGCGCCGCTCGAAGCGGAAATGCTTGACCGCGTTGGTCAGGTACAGCTGCGCGCGGTCGATGCCCAACTCCGCCAGCGCGCGGTCCAGCAGCTTGCCGGCCGGGCCGACAAAGGGGCGGCCCGACAGGTCCTCCCGGTCGCCCGGCTGCTCGCCCAGGACCAGGATGCGCGCATCCTGCGGGCCTTCGCCGAATACGGTCTGCGTGGCCGCCTCCCACAACGGGCAGGCGCGGCATTCCTGGGCGGCCTGCCGCAGCACAGCCAGCGATTGATCGCGCAACGCATCGTCGGTCGCTGCTTGCACGGCAGGCGCGGGGATCCGCCGGCGCGGCGCGGCATGTTCGCGCTCCGCCATCTCGCGCACCCGAACGCCCGCGCCGCGGATCAGCCCGGGCAGCAGCTGCGCTTCCGGCAGGTGCTTCCAGTACCGCTGCGGCATCTCCTGCCGCATCATCCGCGGATTGAGGCGCGCCGGGTTGAAGACGTGCGCGTAGTAGGTGCGCCACAGGTCTTCGCCGGCATCGTCGGGCGGCGCGTCGGCGGGCGAGCCGCCGGGACCGAACTGCAGGGTTTCGCGGTCCCAGCGCGCGCTTCCGTCCGGGGTGACGATCGCCCAGTGCATGCCGGCGAAGCGGCGCGCGAAGAACGGGGCCACCCGCTGCAGGATGTGGTGGCCCGGCTCGAACCAGGCGATGAAGTGGTCTGGCTGCCCGGGCACCTCGCGGAAGCGCACGAAGGCCTTCATCTTGTGCGCGTCGCGCCGCACCTCCTGCGCCAGCTGCATGGCGCGGCGCACGTCCGCGTCGGTGGGCGTGGCCAGCAGGTGCGGCTCGCCGCGCGCGATGCGCCACAGCAGCCGGTACAGCAGCGCGTGGCGCTGCGGGTCGCGGTGGCAGAGCACGGTTTCGGCCAGTTCGGGAAACGCGCGCGGCACCCGCGGAGCGGCCCCATGGGCCACTGCCTCGCGCACGTCGGGCAGGGCCAGCAGCCCGCCGTGTCCGTCAGGCGCGCATTCGATCTCGTGCGGCGCGATGCCGGCCCGCAGCGCGGCGCGCCCGGCCTCCCGGAATGCGTCCAGGCTCCAGCCGGGCGCCACCCGCGCCGACCATGCGCTCACCAGTGCAGGCTCACGCGTCCGCGCGCAGCCGCGCCCGCACGCCGTCGGGGTGGCGGCATCGCGGCCTCACCCGAACAGGTCGGCCTGGCGCGGCCTGGGCGCCAGTTGCGCGCGCAGGGCCGCCGGATCGTCCAGGCGCTGGCGCGGGTGGTGGTCCAGCGTCGCGATGAACGGCAATACCCTGGACATCGGCGCGCGCAGGCGGGCGATGTCGGCCAGCCGCAGGCGCGCATGCCGGCGCGCCATCAGTACCCGCTTGACGTTGCGCACGCCGAGCCCCGGCACCCGCAGCAGCGCCTCCTTCGGCGCGCTGTTGAGGTCCACCGGGAATGCCTGCGGATGGCGCAGCGCCCAGGCCAGCTTGGGGTCGATGTCCAGGTCCAGCATGCCGCCGGCCTGCGGCGCGATCTCGTCCACCTTGAATTCGTAGAAGCGCAGCAGCCAGTCGGCCTGGTAGAGGCGGTGCTCGCGCTGAAGGGGCGGCGCCACCAGCGGCAGCGCCTTCGAGGCGTCCGGGATGGGGCTGAAAGCCGAGTAATACACCCGGCGCATGCGGTAGTCGCCGTACAGGCGGTCCGAGGCCAGCAGGATGTCGCGGTCGTTGGCGCCATCCGCGCCCACGATCATCTGCGTGCTCTGCCCGGCCGGCGCGAAGCGCGGCGCGCGCGCCTTGCGCGCGGGCGTGGCGATGCCGGCATTCGCCGGCTTGCGCGCCTCCTTCGCCTCCTCGATGCGCCAGCGCAGCTGGCCCATCGCGCTGCGGATGCCGGACTGCGATTTCTCCGGCGCCAGGCGCTTCAGCCCGCCCTCGGTCGGCAGCTCGACGTTGATCGACAAGCGGTCCGCGTAGCGCCCCGCAGCGGCCAGCAGTTCGGGGGACGCATCGGGGATGGTCTTGAGGTGGATGTAGCCGGCGAAGCGGTGGTCCTCGCGCAGGCTGCGCGCGACTTCCACCAGCTGTTCCATCGTGTAGTCGCCATTGCGGATGATCCCGCTGGAAAGGAACAGGCCCTCGATGTAGTTGCGCTTGTAGAAATCCAGGGTGAGCCGCACCACCTCGTCGGTGGAAAAGCGCGCGCGCGGCACGTTGCTGGACACCCGGTTCACGCAATACGCGCAGTCGAACACGCAGAAATTCGTCAGCAGGATCTTCAGCAGCGACACGCAGCGCCCGTCCGGCGTGTAGCTGTGGCAGATGCCCGTGCCCTCGGTGCTGCCGATCCCGCCGGTCTTGCTGGAATTGCGCTTGTTCGCGCCGCTGGATGCGCAGGAGGCGTCGTACTTGGCGGCATCGGCCAGGATGGCCAGCTTCTTGATGGTTTCCACCGCGAAAGGATGCCGAACAGGCGTCGCAACCGGTGAGACGCATGGTCAGCAAGCTGAATCGTTCATCGCTTGGCCTGCACGGCCCCGCCCCCATCTTCCGCCGATGCCCGAGCTCGTCGTCCTGCGCCCGGAAGGCCTGTACTGCCCCGCCGGCGATTTCCACATCGACCCATGGCGGCCGGTGCCGCGCGCGGTGATCACGCATGGCCACGGCGACCACGCGCGCGCCGGCATGGGCGAATACCATGCGGCCGCGCCCGGGCTGCCGATCCTGCAGTGGCGCCTGGGCGAGCAGGCCTACCACCCGCATGCCTACGGCGAGCCGTTCACCCTGGGCGATGCACGCATCTCGCTGCACTCGGCCGGCCACGTGCTGGGCAGCGCCCAGGTGCGGATCGAGGCGGGCGGCGAGGTCTGGGTGGCCTCCGGCGACTACAAGCGCCAGCCCGATCCCACCTGCGCGCCGTTCGAGGTGGTGCCCTGCGACGTGTTCATCACCGAGGCGACATTCGGGCTGCCGATCTACCGCTGGCCGGACACCTCCGCGGTGGCGCGCGAGATCGTGGCCTGGCGCGAGGAATGCGCCGCGCGCGGCGAAGCCGCCATCCTCTATTGCTACGCGCTGGGCAAGGCGCAGCGCCTGCTGGCCGAACTGGCCGCGCATACCGACCGCCCGGCCTGGCTGCACGGCGCCATCGACAACGGCACGGCCGTCTACCGCGCGGCGGGCATCGCCATGCTGGAGACCCGGCGGGTGGCGGACGAGCCGCGCGGCAGCGACTTCGCCGGCGAGCTGGTGCTGGCCCCGCCGTCCGCGGCCGGCAGTCCGTGGATCCGGCGCTTCCGCAAGGCGCAGCAGGGCTTCGCGTCCGGGTGGATGCAGGTGCGCGGCAACCGCCGCCGGCGCAACTACGACCGCGGCTTCGTGGTCTCCGACCACGCCGACTGGCCGGCGCTGCTGCGCACCGTGCGCGAGACCGGGGCGCGCCGGGTGATCGCCACCCACGGCGACACCGAGGCGCTGGTGCGTGCGCTCAACGAGTCGGGCATCGCGGCCGGCGTCTTCGACAAGGGGTTGCTGCGCACCGACGATGGCGGCGAGGACTGATGCGCCGCTTCGCCGAGCTGTTCGCCCGCCTGGACCGCAGCACCGCCACCGGCGACAAGCGCGCGGCGCTGGTGGCGTATTTCCGCGACGCCCCGGCGCGGGACGCGGCGTGGGCGCTGTGGCTGCTGGCCGGCGGCAAGATCGGCGGGGCGAAGGCGCGCATCGCGGGCAGCGCGGAGCTGCGCGCCTGGGTCGGCGAGGAAAGCGGCACGCCGGCCTGGCTGGTGGACGCGAGCTACGACGCGGTCGGCGACCTGGCCGAGACGCTCGCGCTGCTGCTGGACGGACCCGGGGCAGGCGTGGCCGACCTGCCCCTGCATGCCTGGATCGAACAGCGCCTGCTGCCGGTGGCCAATGCCGACGCGCCCACCCGCCGCGCCGCGATCGTGGCTGCCTGGCGCAGCCTGCCCTTCGACCAGCGCTTCCTGTTCAACAAGTTGCTGACCGGCGCGCTGCGCGTGGGCGTCTCGCGCGGGTTGGTGCAGCAGGCGCTGGCGGAGGCCTCGGGCGTTCCCATCGCATTGATCGCGCAACGCATGCTGGGCGACTGGGCGCCGACGCCCGGTTTCCTGCAACGGCTGACCTCGCTGGACGCGCAACCGGGCGACGCGTCCTCGCCGTACCCGTTCTTCCTGGCCTCGCCGCTGGAATCCGCGCCCGACGCGCTGGGCGCGATCGACGACTGGCTGCTGGAATGGAAGTGGGACGGCATCCGCCTGCAGCTGATCCGGCGCGCCGGCGAAAGCGCGCTGTGGTCGCGCGGCGAGGAGCGCCTGGATGGCCGCTTCCCGGAGGTCGAAGCCGCGCTGGCCGGCCTGCCGCGCGATGCCGTGATCGACGGCGAACTGCTGGCCTGGCGCGACGGCGATGCGCCAATGCCCTTCACCGCGCTGCAGACCCGCATCCAGCGCCGCAAGCCCGGTGCGAAGACGCTCGCCGACACCCCGGTGCGGGTGCTGGCCTACGACCTGCTGGAGCTGGACGGGCAGGACGTGCGCACGCGTCCGCTGGCGGAGCGCCGCGCCCTGCTGGAGGCGCTGCTGGCGGCGCATGGCGATGCCCGCCTGGTGGTGTCGCCACGCGTGGAGGCGGCGTCGTGGCAGGCCGCGGCGGACGTGCGCGACGACAGCCGCGCGCGCGGCGTGGAAGGCCTGATGCTCAAGCGCCTGGCCGCGCCCTACCAGCATGGTCGCAAGCGCGGCGACTGGTGGAAGTGGAAGATCGACCCGCTGACCATCGATGCGGTGCTGATCTACGCGCAGGCCGGGCATGGCCGGCGCAGCACGCTGTACACCGACTACACCTTCGGGTTGTGGGACGGCGATGCGCTGGTGCCGGTGGCCAAGGCGTACTCGGGCCTGGACGACAGGGAAATCCTGAAGCTGGACAGCTGGATCCGCGCCAACACCACCGAGCGCTTCGGGCCGGTGCGCGCGGTCGTCCCGCACCACGTCTTCGAACTGGGCTTCGAGGCGGTCAACCGGTCCGGCCGGCACAAGTCTGGGATCGCGGTGCGCTTCCCGCGCATCCTGCGCTGGCGGCAGGACAAGCCGCTGCACGAGGCCGACCGGCTGGACACGTTGAAGGCGCTGGCGCGATGAAGGCGACCGCGCGACCGCGCGCCGCGTTCGACGCGCCGCTGGCCGCCTGGTTCGCGCGGCAGGGATGGTCGCCGGCACCGTTCCAGCGGGCTGCGTGGCGCCACTACCTGGGCGGTCGCGACGGCCTGCTGGTCACCCCCACCGGGAGCGGCAAGACCCTGGCGGCGTTCGGCGGGCCGCTGCTGCAGGCCCTGCGCGAACCGGCGCAACCGCGCGCGAAACGCGGGCAACCGGCCGCGCCGCGCACCCGCGTGCTCTGGGTCACCCCGCTGCGCGCCCTGGCCAACGACACCACCCGCGCGCTGCGCGAGCCGATCGCCGCGCTGGGCATCCCGTGGACCGTCGCGATGCGCACCGGCGATGCCAGCGCGCGCGACAAGCGGCTGGCCCGCAGCGGCCAGGCCGAGGTGCTGGTGATCACCCCCGAATCCTTGGCGCTGCTGCTCTCCTACCCCGACACCGGCGACCAGCTGCGCGGCCTGCGCGCGATCGTGGTCGACGAATGGCACGAGCTGCTGGGCAGCAAGCGCGGCGTGCTGCTGCAGCTGTGCCTGGCGCGGCTGCGCGCGCTCACGCCGTACGCGCGGACCTGGGGGTTGTCGGCCACCCTGGGCAACCTGCCCGAGGCCCGCGACGCGCTGCTGCCGCACGCGCCGGATGCGCCGATCGTCGATGCCGCCAGGCCCCGCTCGCTGACCCTGGAAACCCTGCTGCCCGACGTCGGCGAGCGCTTCCCCTGGGCGGGGCACCTGGGGCTGGCGCAGCTCCAGCGCGTGGTGGCGCGGCTGCAGGACGTGCGCAGCACCCTGCTGTTCGCCAACACCCGTTCGCAGGCCGAGCTGTGGCACAAGGCGCTGCAGTCGGTGTGGCTGGACGACCCGGCCACCCTGGCGCTGCACCACGGCTCCATCGACCCGTCGTTGCGCCAGGCCGCGGAGGCCGGCCTGCGCGACGGCAGCGTGCGCTGCGTGGTGGCCACCTCCAGCCTGGACCTGGGCGTGGATTTCCCGGCGGTGGACCAGGTGATCCAGATCGGCAGCCCCAAGGGCCTGTCGCGGCTGCTGCAGCGGGCGGGCCGCGCCAGGCACCGTCCCGGCGAGGCAGGCCACATCCTGTGCGTGCCCACCCATGCGCTGGAACTGGTGGAGTACGCCGCCGCGCGCAAGGCCCTCAAGCGCGGCCAGGTGGAAGCCCGCCCGCCGCCGCGGCTGTCGCTGGACGTGCTGGCGCAGCACTGCGTGACCCTGGCGCTGGGCGGCGGCTTCGATGCAGGCGCGCTGTACGCCGAAGTGCGCGGCACCCATGCCTTCGCCCGGCTGGACGCGGACACCTGGCAGGCGGTGCTGGACTTCATCGTGCAGGGCGGCAAGGCGCTGGCGCACTACCCGGACTACCACCGGGTGGTGCGGGACGAGGACGGCCGGTACCGCGTGACCGACCGCAAGCTGGCGCTGCGCCACCGCATGTCGATCGGCACCATCACCAGCGACGGCCACGTCTCCGTGCAGTTCGCCAAGGGCGGGCGGCTGGGCGCGGTCGAGGAAAGCTTCGTCGGCCGCATGCGCCCCGGCGACCGCTTCCAGTTCGCCGGCAGGACGCTGGAGCTGGTCCAGCTCAAGGACATGACCGCCTACGTGCGGTTGTCCAAGCGCAACGACGGCATCGTGCCGCGCTGGCAGGGCAGCCGCATGCCGCTGTCCAGCATGCTGGGCGCTGCGGTGGAAGCCGCGCTGGCCGGCCCGCGCGACACCCCGGAGCTGCGCGCGGTGGCGCCGCTGCTGGACGCCCAGGCGCGCCTGTCCGCCCTGCCCTCGCCCGCCACCCTGCTGGCCGAGCAGCTGGGCACGCGCGAGGGCTGGCACCTGTTCCTGTACCCGTTCGCCGGCCGCGCCGTGCACGAGGGACTGGCCGCGCTGCTGGCGCTGCGCTGGGGCCGGCTGCAGCCCAATACCTTTGCGTTCGCGGTGAACGACTATGGCCTGGCGATCACCGCGCAGGCCCGGCACGCGCTGGATGCGGCGCAGCTCCGCGCGCTGCTCGGCGAGGGCGACCTCTTGGCCGACCTGCAGGCCAGCCTCAACCTGGCCGAGATGGCGCGCCGCCAGTTCCGCGACATCGCCCGCGTGGCCGGCCTGCTGCCGCCGTCCCTGCCCGGGCGCGCGCCGCGTTCGCTGCGCCAGCTGCAGGCCTCCAGCGGCCTGCTGTTCGACGTGCTGAGCCGCTTCGATGCCGACCACCTGCTGCTGGAGCAGGCGCGCCGCGAGGTGTTCGAGGCGCAGCTGGAGGTGCAGGCCCTGCGCGCCACGCTGGCCGACTGCGCGCGGCGCAGGCTGGACCTGCGCGCGCCGGCATCGCTGACCCCGCTGTCCTTTCCGCTGTGGGCCGAGGCGATGCGCGGCAGCCTGAGCACCGAGGACTGGAGCACGCGCATGCGCCGCGCCGCCGAGGCGCTGGAGCGCGCGCATGGCTGAGTCGCTGGACCTCATGCTGGGCGGCGAACCGGTGCGCCTGCTGGCCGACCGCGCGATCTACTGGCCGGCGCGCCGGCGCCTGCTGGTCGCCGACCTGCACCTGGGCAAGGCCGACACCTTCCGCGCCGCCGGCATCGCCCTGCCGCGTGGCGGCACCGCGCTGGACCTGGCGCGGATCGCCGCGCTGGTGGCGGCCACCGGCGCGCAGGCGGTGTGGGTGCTGGGCGACCTGCTGCACGGGCGGACCGACCTCGGGTCCTGGCGGGCGGCCTGGGAAGCGTTCCGCGCGCGCCATCCGCGGCTGGAATTCGCGGTGGTGGACGGCAACCACGACCGCGCGCTGCATCGCGCCGGGCTGGACTTGCAGCTGCTGGGCGACGCCCTGCACGACGGTCCCTTCGTCCTGCGCCATGCGCCGGGACGCGACGCGCGCGGCCATGTCCTGTGCGGGCACCTGCACCCGGTGCTGAAGCTGCCGGGACAGCCGCGCACGCCGGCGTACTGGCTGCAGGAGGGATGCACCGTGCTGCCGGCGTTCTCCGCGTTCACCGGGGGATTCCCGCTGCGGCTGCAGCCCGGCGAGGCGGCGGTGCTGTGCAACGGCCACGCGCTGGTGGCGATCGGCCAGCGCTGATCCCTCAGCCGGCGGCGGGTTCGCGCAGCGCAGCCTGCGCGTGCGAGAGCAGGCGCGGATCGCGCAGCAGGCGCTGGCGCGCGGCATCGGCGTCGACCGGCGGCAGGTCGACCAGCAGTTCCACCTGGTTGCCCTGCTTGCGCGCCACCGCCACGCCGTCGCGCAGCAGCAGGCGGCTGCCCGACTGGCGCGCCAGCCTGTCCCCCGGCAGAAGCGTGCCGACCACGTTGAGCGGATCGCTGGCGGCGACCACGATCCACTCGCCATCCCTGGGCCGGTTGCGCACCTCGCGCAGCGCGGCGACCGCCTCGGGCAGGGCGAACTGCTCGCCCGCCAGGCCCGCGACGAAGCGCCCGCCGCGCACCTCGCCGCGCGCTTCCATGCGCCGGTACACGCGCGCCAGTTCGCGCCAGGGCGGCAGCCACGCCGCCTCGCGCTCCAGCAGGCGCCAGGCGACCACGCCATGGCGGCGCAGCAGCACCTGCGCCAGGTACTCCACGTCGCCCGCGTCGGCCGGTCCGCCCGCGCCGCGCGCCAGGCTCCAG
>CBFGMM010000049.1:0-12985 GCA_965649855.1 uncultured Thermomonas sp.
TGCGGCGGTTGGCCGCGGCGTTGGGCACCTCGCAGTGACTCGAGTTTCGAAGCTGTCTGCGTCGCGGGTATCGCATCCAGGCGCGGCCGCGTGCGGCCGCGGCGCGGCTGGGGATGCGCAGCCGCTCCATCCAGTCATCCACGACTGAGTTCGCGGGCGCGGGCCGTCCATGGCCCGCTCTGCGCACCCCCAGCCGCACCACGTCCACACGCGGCAGCAATCTCCCTCGTCGCGTGCGGGTCAAACAGCTCGCGGTCGAAGCCCTAGAATGCCCGCATGACCCAGCCGTCCTTCAACTGGAAGCAGCCCGCCGGCAAGGCCCTGGAGGCCGCGCTGAACCGCGCGCTGGCGCTGGATCCGGAGACCCGCGAGGCGCTGGCCGCGCTGCACGGGCAGCGGGTGGCGCTGACCCTGACCTCGCCACCGCTGGCCCTGCAGGTGCGGGTGGACGGCGATGCCTTGCGCGTGGGCCCGGTGGATGGCGACGAGCCCGACCTGGGCGTGCGCTCGACACTTGCCGGGCTGCTGGGCCAGCTGCCCATGTTCCGGCGCGACGATGCGCCACCCGTCGGCAAGCTGCGCATCGAGGGCGACGCCGACCTGGCGCGGCGCCTGCAGCAGCTGGCGCGGAACTTCGATCCCGACTGGCAGCTGCCCTTCGTGCGGGTGTTCGGCGACGTGCTGGGCGTGCAGGTGGCCAAGGCGGTGTCCGCCGGCTTCGCGCAGGCGCAAGTCGCCGGGCGCAACCTGGCCGAGACCACCGCGGAATTCCTGACCGAGGAAAGCCGCGACGTGGTGCCGAAGGCGGAACTGGAGGCCTTTTACGACGACGTGGATGCCCTGCGCGATGACGTGGAGCGCATCGCCGCGAAGATCGAGCGCCTGCAGCGCGCGCGCGGGACCGGCGCATGAAGTCGGCGCTGCGCGCGTTGCGGATCGGCCGCGTGCTGGTGCGCTATCGGCTGGATGCGCTGCTCGACGGCACCCCCGCCGAGCGCTGGCTGAAACTGCTGCGGCCGTTCGTGCCGCGCGCGTCGGCAGCGGTCGCGGGCCTGCCGCGCGGCGCGCGCCTGCGGCTGGCGCTGCAGGAGTTGGGCCCGATCTTCGTCAAGTTCGGGCAGATCCTCTCCACCCGGCGCGACCTGCTGCCGGCCGACATCGCGGACGAGCTGACCCTGCTGCAGGACCGGGTGGCGCCGTTCGACGGCGAACAGGCGCGCGGCATGGTGGAGCAGGCGCTGGGCCGCGGCATCGGCGAGGCCTACGCCAGCTTCGATACCACCCCGCTGGCCTCGGCGTCCATCGCGCAGGTGCATGCGGCCACCCTGCACCCTGAGGGCGACGCCGCGCCGCGCGAGGTGGTGGTCAAGGTGCTGCGCCCCGGCGTGGATGCGCAGATCGCCGCGGACATCGCGCTGCTGGGCAGCGTGGCCGGGATCGTGGAGCGCACCCATCCCAATGCCGACAAGATCCGCCCGCGCGGGATCGTGGCCGAGATCGAGAACACCCTGGCCGCCGAACTGGACCTGCAGCGCGAGGCCGGCAACGCCAGCGTGCTGCGCCGCAACTGGGCCGGCTCGCCGGACCTCTACGTGCCCGAGGTGATCTGGTCGCACACCGCGCAGCGCGTCCTGACCCTGGAGCGCGTGCGCGGCATCCCGTCCGACGACATCGCCGCGCTGGACGCCGCCGGCATCGACCGCCGCGCGCTGGCGGCGAAGGGCGTGCGGCTGTTCTACCAGCAGGTGTTCCGCGACAACTTCTTCCACGCCGACGCGCACGCCGGCAACATCTGGGTGGACCCGTCGCGCAAGGCGGACCCGCGCTTCATCGCGCTGGACTTCGGGATCATGGGCCAGCTCTCCAGCGAGGACCAGTACTACCTCGCGGAGAACTTCATGGCGATCTTCAACCGCGACTACCGGCGCATCGCCGAGCTGCACGTTCAGGCCGGCTGGATGCCGGCGCACATCCGCATCGACGAACTGGAAGCCGCCGCGCGCGCGGTGTGCGAGCCGTACTTCACCCGCCCGCTGAGCGAGATCTCGCTGGCCGAGGTGCTGGCCAAGCTGTTCCGCACCGCGCAGCGCTACGAGCTCACCCTGCAGCCGCAGCTGATCCTGCTGCAGAAGACCCTGCTCAACATCGAGGGCGTGGGCCGCCAGCTCGATCCGAAGATCGACATCTGGGCGGTGGCCAGGCCGGTGCTGGAGAGGATCCTGGTCGAACGCTACAGCCCGCAGCGGCTGGCCGGCGAATTCCGCAAGCGCCTGCCGGAAATGGTCACCCGCGCGCCGGAAGTCCCGCGCCTGCTGCACGCGTGGCTGCAGCAGCAGGTCGAAGGCAAGCACACGCTGGCGATGCGCTCGCAGGACCTGCGCGAGGTGGCGCAGACGCTGGCGGCCCTGCAGAAACGCATGGTCGCGGCGATCCTGGGCGTGGGCCTGCTGATCGCTGCCGCCCTGCTGTACGCGCTGGAAGCCGGCGGACCGCAACTGCTGGGCGCGCCGGTGTCCACGTGGATCGCCGGCCTGGGCGGCGCGTGGGCGCTGCTGGCCGCGTGGCCGCGGCGCTGAGCGCGAACCGCTGCACGCCCCCATCGCCGGACGTCCCATGCCCCAACAGCCGACCGATGCCGATCCCGCGCTGGCGGGCGCACTGCCGGTGCTGCATGCGGACGACGCGCTCGCCGTGGTGGACAAGCCGGCCGGGCTGATGGTCCACGACAGTGCCTTGGCGCGCGGCGAGACCGACTTCGCCGCCGACCGCCTGCGCGTGCAGTTCGGCAAGCCGGTGTTCCTGGTGCACCGGCTGGACCGCGCGACCAGCGGCTGCCTGCTGCTGGCCTTCGACCGCGACACCGCCTCCGCCCTGGGCAAGGCGCTGATGGCGGGCGAGGTGGACAAGGACTACTGGGCGGTCTGCCGCGGCTGGCCGGCGGAGCGCGCCTTCGTGGTCGACCACGCGCTGGACGGTGGCCCCGGCAAGCCCGTCAAGAAGCCCGCGGTCACCGACTTCGAGGTGCTGGCCACCTGCGAACTTCCCTTGCCGTCGGCCGGCTTCGAGACCTCGCGCTATGCCTGGTTGCATGCATCGCCGCGCACTGGCCGCTTCCGCCAGATCCGCAGGCACCTCAAGCACCTGTCGCACCACCTGATCGGCGACTCCAGCCACGGCGACGGCCGCCACAACCGCACCTTCCGCATGCTGGGCGTCCACCGCATGCTGCTGCACGCGCGACGGCTGGCCTTCGCGCACCCCTTGACCGGCGAGGCGCTGGTGGTCGAGGCTCCGGTGGACGATGAATTCGGGCGTGCGCTGGCGCTGTTCGACACCCCACTGTAGGAGCGCACCGCGGGGGCGCGACGGGTGCGGGGATCGCGCCCCTGCGGTGCGCTCCTGCAGGTGGTCAGGCAGTTGGTTGCTGTCGCTCGTTCCGGCGCCCAGCGCATAGAATCGCCGCATGCTGCAGGTCGGGACCATCGCCATCGACGAGGACGAGCTGGTCGAGCGCTTCGTGCGCGCGTCCGGGCCGGGCGGGCAGAACGTCAACAAGGTGGCCACGGCGGTGGAGCTGCGTTTCGACGTGGCGGGCTCGCCGTCGCTGCCGGAGCCGGTGCGGGCGCGGTTGCTGGCGCGGCGCGACCGGCGGCTCACGGACGAGGGCGTGCTGGTGCTGGCCGCGCAGCGCTTCCGCACCCAGGAGCGCAACCGCCAGGACGCGCGCGAACGGCTGGCGCATTTCATCGAGGCCGGCCTGCACGCGCCCAAGCCGCGCATCGCCACCAAGCCCACGCGCGGGGCGAAGGAACGCCGGCTGGGCGAGAAGCGCGGACGCGCCAGCATCAAGCAGGGCCGCAGCGGACGGGACTGGGAATGAGCGCGCCGGACGCGCGGCCGTTGGTCCTGCCGCTGCCGCCCAATGCGCCGCGCATGCCGCGCAAGCCGTTCTCCGAATGGCTGGGCCGCAGCGTGCTGCGCGCGGGTGGATGGCGCATGGCCGGGGCGTTCCCGGACGTGCCGAAGGCGGTGCTGATCGCCGCGCCGCATTCCTCCAACTGGGACGGGCTGTGGGGCTTCGCGGCCAAGTTCGGGATGGGGGTGAAGCTGTCGATCCTGGGCAAGCACAGCCTGCTGCGCATCCCGCTGCTGGGCCCGCTGCTGCGCGAGCACGGGGTGATCCCGGTGGACCGCAGCGCCGCGCATGGCGTGGTGGGGCAGGCGGTGGACGCGATCCGGGCGGCGGAGCGCATGTGGTATGCCATCGCCCCGGAGGGCACGCGCAAGCCGGTGGAGCGCTGGAAGCCGGGGTTCTGGCACATCGCGCGCAACGCCGGGGTGCCGGTGATCCCGGCCTACTTCGACTACGCCACCAGGACCGTGGGGATCGGCCCGGTCTTCCACCTCACCGACGACATGGCCGCGGACATCGCGCGCATCCAGCGCTGGTATGCGCCGTTCAAGGGCCGCAACCACGACGTGGTGCAGCCCGCCGGGTGAGCCTCAGCGCTCCGAATGCCCGGGCTGGTCGTAGTCGCGGCGGGCCGCCAGCTCCGGCTTGATCAGCTCCACGAAGGCGCGCGCCTGCGGGCTCAGGAACTTGCCCTTGCGCATCACCACGCCGTAGCTGCGCGAGGGGAACCAGCGCGCCAGCGAGCGCGCCGCCAGCCGCTGGCGGTCCGCGTCCGTGAGGCAGATCGCGGTGACGATGCTGATCCCCAGGCCCATCGCCACGTACTGCTTGATCACCTCCCAGCCGCCGACTTCCAGCGCCACCGTGTAGGGAATGCGGTTCTGCTGGAACACCAGGTCCACCAGCCGGTAGGTGGTCAGCCGCTTCGGCGGCAGGATCAGCCCGTACGGCGAGAGATCCTCCAGCGCCAGCTCGGGCTTGCCGGCCAGCGGGTGGTCCGGCGGGGTGATCAGCATCGGTTCGAAGCGGTAGGCCGGGGCGTAGGACAGGTCCGCCGGCACGTCCAGCATCGACCCCACCGCCAGGTCCACCGCATCGCTGCGCAGCAGGTCCAGGCCGCCGGCCCCGGTCACGTTGTGCAGCGACAGGCGCACGTCCGGGTGGCGCTGGCGGAACGCCTCCACGATCCCGGGCAGCAGGTACAGGATGGTGGAGCTGCCGGCGGCCACGTGCAGCTCGCCCGCGTCCAGTCCGCGCACCTGTTCGCGGAAGCTGGCGGCCAGCCCGTCCAGCCCCTCCACCAGCGGCCGGGCCATGTCGTACAGCAGCGCGCCCTCGCGGGTGGGCACCAGGCGACGGCCGCTGCGCTCCAGCAGGCGCACCCCCAGCTCGCGCTCCAGTGCCTGCAGCTGCAGGGTCACCGCCGGCTGGCTGAGGTAGAGCGCCTCCGCCGCGCGGCTGACCGAGCCCAGCCGCGCCACTTGGCAGAACGCGCGCAACGGCTTGAGGCGGGAGCCCTTGTAGGCGAAGCGCACCGCACCCGCGTCGCTTGGAGCCACTGGACCACCAATGTATTTGGTTTCCAAATACTACGCATTGACAAATCTGCTTTGTCAAATACCACACGCAGGCGGATGGTTCGACTCTCAGGGATGCATGGAGTTGGCGATGTCGGCAGTGCTGCAACAAGTCGCGGAGCAGGACGACGGAACGGGCGTGGTGGTGACGGGGGCCGTTGCCGGCCAGCGTGACCTGCTGGGCCGCGCGGCGCTGGCGTTCCTGGCTGGCCTGCACCGCCGCTTCGAGCCCGAACGGCAGGCCCGGCTGGCCGCGCGCGTGGTCCGGCAGGCGCAGTTCGACGCGGGCGCCCTGCCGGACTTCCGCGCGGATACCGCGCACATCCGCGGCGGCGACTGGCGCGTGGCGCCGATCCCGGCCGCCCTGCAGGACCGCCGCGTGGAGATCACCGGCCCGGTCGACCCGAAGATGGTCATCAACGCGCTGAACTCCGGCGCGAACGGCTACATGGCCGATTTCGAGGACAGCACCAGTCCCACCTGGGCCAACCTGGTCCAAGGCCAGCAGGCGCTGCGCGACGCGGTCGCCGGGACGCTGGAGTGCGCCGTGCCCGGCGCAGACGGCGCGCCCGGCAAGCACTATGCGTTGAAGCCCGAAGCCGAGCGCGCGGTGCTGATCGTGCGCCCGCGCGGCTGGCACCTGGACGAGAAGCACGTGCTGGTCGATGGCCGGCGGATGTCGGCGTCGCTGTTCGACCTGGGGCTGTTCTGCTTCCACAACGCACGCGCCCTGGCCGCGCGCGACCGCGGGCCGTACGTCTACCTGCCCAAGCTGCAGTGCATGGAGGAGGCGGCGCTGTGGGACGCGGTGCTGGCCGACATCGAGGCGTCGCTGGGCCTGGCGCACGGCTGCATCAAGGCCACGGTGCTGATCGAAACGCTGCCGGCCGCGTTCGAGATGGACGAGATCCTGCATGCGCTGAAGGACCGCGCGGTGGGCCTGAACTGCGGGCGCTGGGACTACATCTTTTCCTACATCAAGACCCTGCGCCGGCACCGCGACCGGGCGTTGCCGGAGCGCGGGCAGGTGACCATGGACCAGCCCTTCCTCAGGGCGTACTCCGAGCTGCTGGTCCGCACCTGCCACCGCCGCGGCGCGCACGCGATGGGCGGGATGGCCGCGCAGATCCCGATCCATGGCGACGACGCGGCGAACGCCGCCGCGCTGGCGCGCGTGCGCGCCGACAAGCTGCGCGAGGTGACCGCCGGCCACGACGGCACCTGGGTCGCGCACCCGGCGCTCATTCCGCTGGCCCGCGCGGTGTTCGACGCGCACATGCCCGGCGCCCACCAGCAGCACGTGGCGCGCGATGACGTGGCGGCGACGCAGCCGGACCTGCTGCGGCCTCCGCTGGGCACCATCACCCGCGCCGGCTTCGACAACAACGTGGAGGTCTGCGTGCGCTACCTGGCGGCGTGGCTGGACGGCCACGGCTGCGTGCCCATCCACCACCTGATGGAGGACGCGGCAACCGCCGAGATCGCGCGCGCGCAGCTCTGGCAATGGCTGCACTTCGCCGATGGGGGCGGCGAGCCGCTGCACCTGGACGACGGTACCCCGGTCGATTTCGCGCTGCTGGAGCGCGCCCTGATCGGGCTGCCCGGCATGCTCCGCGAACGCCTGCGCATGCCCGGTGCCAGCCGCATCAGCGAGGCGATCGGGATGCTGGACCGGCTGACCCACGCGGATGAACTGGCCGAGTTCCTGACCCTGCCGGCCTACGAGCGCCTGGAATGAATTAGCTGGCTTCCCAACTCCTACACACACACCACAACGCACCATTCTTCCAAGGATCCGCCATGCACACGACCCTGCCGACCGCCGAGCACCTGGAGCTGGACTGGAGCACCAACCCGCGCTGGGCCGGGATCACCCGCGCCTATTCCGCCGAGGACGTGGTGCGGCTGCGCGGCACGGTGCACGTGGAGCATTCGCTGGCGCGGCTGGGCGCGGACAAACTGTGGAAGTCGCTGCACGCCGAGCCCTTCGTCAACGCGCTGGGCGCGCTGACCGGCAACCAGGCCATGCAGCAGGTCAAGGCCGGGCTGAAGGCGATCTACCTCAGCGGCTGGCAGGTCGCGGCGGACGCCAACCTGGCCGGCGAGATGTACCCGGACCAGTCGCTGTACCCGGCCAATTCGGTACCGCAGGTGGTCAAGCGCATCAACAACACCCTGCTGCGCGCCGACCAGCTGAACCATGCCGAGGGCGGTGACGGCATCGATTACCTGCAGCCGATCGTGGCCGATGCGGAGGCCGGGTTCGGCGGCGTGCTCAACGCCTTCGAACTGATGAAGGCGATGATCGAGGCCGGCGCGGCGGGCGTGCATTTCGAGGACCAGCTGGCCTCGGTGAAAAAGTGCGGGCACATGGGCGGCAAGGTGCTGGTGCCGACCCGCGAGGCGATCGAGAAGCTCACCGCCGCGCGCCTGGCCGCGGACGTGATGGGCGTGCCCACGCTGATCGTGGCGCGCACCGACGCCGAAGCCGCCGACCTGCTGACCTCCGACGTGGACCCCAACGACCGCCCGTTCTGCACCGGCCAGCGCACCGTGGAAGGCTTCTACAAGACCCGCAACGGCCTGGACCAGGCGATCAGCCGTGGCCTGGCCTATGCGCCGCATGCGGACCTGGTGTGGTGCGAGACCGGCAAGCCGGACCTGGGCTTCGCGCGCGCCTTCGCGCAGGCGATCCACGCGGAGTTCCCCGGCAAGCTGCTGGCCTACAACTGCAGCCCCAGCTTCAACTGGAAGCAGAACCTGGACGACGCCACCATCGCCCGCTTCCAGCACGAGCTGGGCGCGATGGGCTACCGGTTCCAGTTCATCACCCTGGCCGGCTTCCACAGCCTGAACTACGGGATGTTCGACCTGGCGCACGGCTATGCGCGCCGGCAGATGAGCGCGTTCGTGGAGCTGCAGCAGCGCGAGTTCGCCGCCGCCGGGCGCGGCTTCACCGCGGTGCGGCACCAGCGCGAAGTGGGCACCGGCTACTTCGACGCGGTCACCCAGGCCATCCAGGGCGCGCACAGTTCCACCGTTGCGCTGAAGGGGTCGACCGAGGAAGCGCAATTCCACGGCGAGCGCGTCGCCGCGTAGGAATTTTCCGACCCGCGCGGTGCCATCGTGGCGATGGCATCGCCGCACGTGCGCGGCATGGGCCGGTGCTATCCTTCGGCGATCATCCGGCAGGGGGCACGCGGTGGAGCAGGGGCTGGCGGCCGGCACGCGGACCGCATCCGGCGTGCCGCAGGACGACGAACCCGGCGTGTCGACGCTGACCGCGCAGGAGTACGCGCTGTTCGCGCAGGTCGCGCAGCCGATCCGGGTGGAGGCCGGCCGGCGCCTGTTCCGGCGCGGCGACCTGGGCACGCTGATGTACGTGGTCGCGCGCGGCGCGGTGCAGCTGGACTTCGGCGACGACCTGATGGGCAAGCAGTTGCAGGCCGGCGCGTTCTTCGGCGAGCTGGGCCTGCTGATCGGCGACCATGCGCGCAGCGCGGACGCGGTGGTGGTGGAGGACGGCGTGCTGCTGGAACTGGGCCGCGAGGCGTTCGACGCCATGGTCGCGCGCGACCCGGCGCTGCTGGCCGGCTTCCTGCGCCGCGCGATCATGCGCGTGGTGTCCAACGAGCAGGCCCTGATCGGCCGCCTGCGCCGCCGCAACCGCGAGCTGCAGTCCACCCTGGACACCCTGCGCGCCACCGCCCACCGCCTCAACCAGACCGAGGCGCTGACCCGCACCGACGAACTCACCGGCCTGAGCAACCGGCGCGGCCTGCTGGCCCAGGTGGAGCAGCGCGTGCGCAACAGCACGCTGGCCGGGCTGACCCTGCTGCTGGTGGACTGCGACGACTTCAAGTCGATCAACGATGCGCACGGCCACCTGGCCGGGGACCGCGTGCTGCAGAGCGTGGCCAGCCTGCTGCGCGCGGTGGCCGGACCGGACGACATCCTGTGCCGGATGGGCGGCGACGAGTTCTGCCTGCTGGTGCACGACTACCGCGGCACCGAGCTGACCCGCATCGCCAGCTACCTGGTGGACAGCGCGCGCGCCCTGCACGCCATGCACGCGCCGCCGCTGGCCACCACCCTGAGCATCGGCGCCTGCACCGTGGGCAGCGACGACTGGGAGCACTGGTACACCCAGGCCGACACCGCCCTGTACCGCGCCAAGCGGCTGGGCGGCGACCGCGTGGAATGGCAGGACTGAGCGCCGGCCGATGGATACCCCCGCCGGCGCGCCCCAGGTCCGCACCCTGCTGCTGACCGACATGGCCGATTCCACCGCGCTGGTGGAACGGCTGGGCGATGCCGCCGCGGCCGAGCTGTTCCGCGCCCACGACCGCATCGTGCTGGAGCTGCAGCAGCGCTGGCGCGGGCGGCTGATCGACCGCAGCGACGGCCTGCTGCTGCTGTTCGAGCGGCCCATCGACGGCCTGGGCTTCGCCCTGGACTACGTGCGCGGCCTGCGCGACCTGGGCCGCGAGCGCGGCTTCCCGCAGCCGCTGCAGGCGCGCGCCGGCCTGCACGTGGGCGAGGTGCTGGTGTGGGAGAACAGCGTGGAGGCCGTGCGCCATGGCGCCAAGTCGCTGGAGGTGGAAGGCCTGGCCAAGCCGCTGGCCGGCAGGCTGATGGCGCTGGCGCGGCCGGGGCAGATCCTGCTGTCCTCCACCGCGGAGCCGCTGGCCCACCGCGCCGCGCGCGAACTGGGCGAACGCGGCGAGCTGCTGGTGTGGAAGTCGTACGGCCGCTGGCGCTTCAAGGGCCTGCCGGAGGGGCAGGAGGTGTTCGAGGTCGGCGAGCCCGGCCTGGCGCCGCTGCGCATGCCGGCGCACACGCCCAAGGCCTGGCGCGACCTGCCGCTATGGCGGCGGCCGGTGGCGCTGGCGGCGCAGGCCCTGCTGCTGGCGGGCCTGGGCACCGGCGCCTGGTTCATCTCGCAGCCGCAGCCGGCCATCGCCTTCGCCGAGCGCGACTGGGTGGTGGTGGGCGACGTGCGCAACCTGACCGGCGACGTGCGCCTGGACGACGCCCTGGAGCAGGCCTTCCGCATCAGCCTGGAGCAGTCGCCCTACGTCAACGTGCTGAGCGACCTGAAGGTGCGCGAGACCCTGCAGCGCATGCAGCGCAAGCCGGACGAGCGGGTGGACCGCAACGTGGGCGCGGAGATCGCCCTGCGCGACGGCGCGCGCGCGCTGATCCTGCCCACGGTGGCGGAAGTGGGCGGCCGCCTGCGCGTCAGCGCGGAGGTGATCGACCCGCGCACCCAGACCACGGTGCATGCGCTGTCCGCCGACGGCAAGGGCGTGGAGTCGGTGCTGGAGTCCATCGACGAGGTGGCCGGCGAACTGCGCGCCACCCTGGGCGAGGCGCTGCAGTCGGTGGAGAAGACCTCCGCGCCGCTGCAGAAGGCCACCACCGCCAACCTGGAGGCGCTGAAGGCGTTCTCGCTGGCGCGCCAGGAGATCGAGACGCGCGGCGACATGCAGGCGGCGCTGGGCTTGCTGGACCGGGCGCTGCAGCTGGATCCGGCGTTCGCGCTGGCGCATGTGCACAAGGGCATGGTCTATGGTTCTGCCTTGGGCAAACGCTCGCAAGCCAAAGCGTCCTGGCAGCGCGCGCTGGCCATCCCGGACCGCCTCACGTCCCAGGAGCGCCTGCGCACGCAAGTGAGACTGCAGGAAGCTGCTCCGCCCGCCAACTCGCTTGCTGCGCTGCGCCAGTACCTGACTCTGTACCCAGACGACTACGCAGCGTGGGGCCGGTTGGCCAACAGCGAATGGCAATTTCTCAACGACTTCCGGGCAGCAGAGGTCTCGCTAAAGCGGCTGGCATTGGACAAATATCCACGTCAGGGTCAGGCCCGGTATTTGCTTGGCATCGTATTGCTTGGGCAGGAGCGTCGCATCGAAGCGCTCAAGGCGTTCAACGAATCGCGCCAGCAGGGGTTTTATGGGTTTGGCGACCTGCTCTCGCGCGTACACCAGGCGGAGCGACGGCATGCAGACGCAGACCGGGCCTTTGCGGAAAGTACCCCGGGCAAGCAGGGCTGGCGCGGCGAGGCGGCGGTGGTGACCCACATTGACCGCGCACAGTGGAAGGAGGCCGAGACAGCGGCAAGAAACTGGTTGGCGGAGTCTCAGACTGGTGGGGATCCTGGACTGACCCTGCGCGCGCACGCTGCACTGGCGACGGTCGGGGCATTGTCGCCAAGCGCCCGGGGGCTGGATGCCGTGCGTGGCCTGGTCGCGGCAGCCGCCGATGCCGCCATCGGTGGCGCGGCCGATGCCACGGCGTCGTATGCGACGGTGGAAGCCAGGCTCCTGGCTGCGCTGCTGGCCGCGCGGCTGGATGACGCCGCTCTGGTGCGCAGCCAGCTGGCAAGCGTGGCGGACGCGCCCGCGCTGCGGAATTACCCGACCATCGCGCAACTGCATCAGGTGGTGCTGGCGGAACAGCAGCGCCTGGCTGGCGATCCGCAGGCGGCCAAGCGCCGGCTGGCGCCGTTGGCCCGTCGTCACGATGCATTGGTCATGGTGCACTGGTCGCTGATGCGCGCGGCCCGCGCGGATGGCGATATCCGCCTGGCGCGCGCGCAGGCCAAGTGGCTGGCGACCCACCGCGGGCGCGCCTTCATGGAAGCCACAACGAGCAATATCCTGCGCTTCGCGAATATCGAGGCGACCAACGCGGCACTGCTGGAGTTGGCGGAACTGGCAGGCGAGGCAGGCGACCGCGCGGAGACTGCGAGGCAGCTGGCGGCGTACGAAGCTGCGGTGCCCGAGGCCGGGCGCGGGCGCGGGGAACGCGAACGCCTGCAGCGCCTGAAGCAGGCACTGCAGGCGCCGGCCAACTAGATCTTGAACACGTACATCACCATTGCGGACGTCAGCACCGTCTCCAGCTTCTCGCGCTGGTCGCGGATATCCCCGGGCGGCGGCAGCCTGGTGTCCTCGTCGCACTTCATGCAGGCCCACGGATCCTGGTAACCAATGCCGCGCAGCGCCTTTTCCGGGTCCGCCTGGAAGGTCGCGCGGAAGTCGTCGTTGCTTTCCAGGTTGTCCAGCAGACGCTTGACGAGTTCGGGGTGCAGTCCCGCGGGCGGGATCAGGTCTTCAGCCATGGTGTTTCCCCTGTAGGCACGCCCGGCGGGAGCGCCGGCGGGTGCGTGCCGGACAATACCATTCATGAACGGAGATGCGGCGATGCGGCTCAGGCGGTGCGCGGTGGTCTGGATCGAGCCGCGCGAGGACGCGGACTTCCAGCTGCAGGACCTGTTTGCCGGCGGCACCGGCATCGTCGGGCGGCTGGGCTGGCGCGCGCATGCGCCGCACCTGCCGGCGCCGGTGGAACTGCAGCCCGCCGAGGTGCCGCTGCTGGGCGCGCTGGGCCCGGTGGACTGGGTGGAACGTGCGCCGCTGGACGCCGCGCATGGCGCCGGCGCGGTGGACCGCCTGCTCGACGCGGGCCTGCTGCTGGCCCGGGGCGATGC
>CBFGMM010000050.1:0-12699 GCA_965649855.1 uncultured Thermomonas sp.
GGGCGTGGCCATCGTGCCGTCGGGTGGCCGCACCGGGTTGTCCGGCGGCGCCGTGGCGGCGCACGGCGAGCTGGTGGTCAGCCTGGAGCGCATGAACAGGGTGCTGGATTTCGATCCCGTCGGCCGCCAGCTGCGCGTGCAGGCCGGGATCCCGCTGCAGGCGGTGCAGCAGGCGGCGGCCGAGCACGATTTGCAGTACCCGGTGGACTTCGCGGCGCGCGGCTCGGCCAGCATCGGCGGCACCATCGCCACCAACGCGGGCGGCATCCGCGTGGTGCGCTACGGCAACACGCGCGACTGGATCGCGGGACTGACCCTGGTGACCGGCGCGGGCGAGGTGCTGGAGCTGGGCCGGGGCCTGGTCAAGGATTCCAGCGGCTACGACCTGCGCCACCTGGCGGTGTGTTCGGAGGGCACGCTCGGGATCGTGGTGGAAGCCACCCTGGAGCTGACCGACCCGCCGCCGCCGACCAGCGTGATGCTGCTGGCGCTGCCCAGTTTCGATGCGCTGATGCAGGTGTTCGCCGCGCTGCGCGCCTGCCTGCAGCTGCAGGCGTTCGAGTTCCTGACCGAGGTCGCCCTGCGCCACGTGGTCGCGCACGGCGCGCAGGCGCCGTTCGCGGAGCCTCACCCGTACTACGTGGTCGCCGAATTCCCCGCCGACGAAGCCAGCGAGGCGGAGGCGCTGGCCGCATTCGAACAGTGCATGGACCGCGGCCTGGTGGCCGACGGCGCGATCAGCCAGAGCCAGGCGCAGGCGGAGCAGCTGTGGCGCCTGCGCGAGGGGATCACCGAGAGCCTGGCGCGGCACATGCCCTACAAGAACGACGTGTCCGTGCGGATCGCCGCGATGCCGGCCTTCCTGGCCGAGGCGCAGGCGCTGCTGGCGCGCGAGTACCCGCGCTTCGAGGTGGTCTGGTTCGGGCACATCGGCGACGGCAACCTGCACATCAACGTGCTCAAGCCGGACGGGCTGGCGCAGGACGCCTTCGTGGCCGACTGCGAGCGGGTGACCACGCTGCTGGCGGAACTGCTGCACGCGCATGGCGGCAGCATTTCCGCCGAGCACGGCATCGGCCTGGTCAAGAAACCGTGGCTGCACCTGACCCGCAGCGCGGCGGAGATCGCCGCGATGCGGGGGATCAAGGCGGCGCTGGACCCGAACGGAATCATGAACCCCGGCAAGATCTTCGATCCCTGATCCCGCCGGAGTGCCTTCTTGCAGGGGGCTAGGCCGCGACAGCGTTCCAGCGACGCCGGGACACGGCGCAGGTCGCGCAAGAGGTGCGCAGCGCGGCGGTCAGTCCGCGCGTCCGCCGAACTCGCCGGTCGTGGTGTTGACCCACACCCGTTCGCCGGTGCCGATGTACTCGGGCACCATGATCTCGATGCCGGTCGCAAGGCGCGCCGGCTTCGGGCGCTTGGTGGCGGTGCCGCCCTTCAGCTCCGGCGGCGTTTCCACCACCTCGATCGCCACCGACTGCGGCAGCTGGATCGCGACCGGCGCGTCGTCGATCAGCTGCACCTGGATGCCGGTCAGGTCGTCCACGATGTAGCCGGCGGCATCGCCGATGGCGTCTGCATCGAGGGTGTAGGGGGTGTAGTCCTCGTCGTCCAGGAACACGAAGGCCTCGCCGTCCTTGTACGAATAGGTGACCGGGCGGCGGCTCATGTCCACTTCGCGCAGGTCGTCGTCCCCGTCGAAGCTGGCGTCCAGCTTGGTGGCGCCGGGGATCGAGTACATGGTGAAGCGGAACCGCACGTTGCCGCCGCGCCCCTGCGGGCTGCTGCGCTCGATGTCGCGCACCTGGTACACGCCGCCGTTGTGTTCGACCACGTTGCCTTTCTTGATGTCGTACGCCTTCATGCGTGCTTGCTCACTTGCGTTGTTGTTGGAGCGCGCGGTGGATGCGCTCGTTGAAGATCCAGGTCAGCAGGCCCCAGCACAGGCCGCCCAGCGCGCACAGCGGCAGGGCCACGGCCATCAGCAGCGGGAAGCGCGGGTGCGCGGCGCCGAACTGCAGCAGCATCATCGCCGCCATGAAGGCGAACATCAGCCCGCCCCAGAACGCCACGCCCTTGACCAGCACGAAATGGCGCATCCCGCGGGCGCGGATCGCCGGCCACTTCTCCGCCACCCAGCGCTCGCTGCGCGAGCCGTAGTCGATCACTTCGGTGCCAGCCGGGTGGCGCCGTCCAGGCGGATGGTCTCGCCGTTGAGGTAGGTGTTGGTGAGGATGTAGGCCACCAGGTCGGCGAACTCGCCGGCCTGCCCGAGCCGCGACGGGAACGGGATCGAGGCGGCCAGCGACTGCTGCACCTCGTCCGGCATGCCGTCGACCATCGGGGTCCAGAACACGCCCGGGGCCACGGTCATCACGCGGATGCCGAAGCGCGCCAGCTCGCGGGCCATCGGCAGGGTCATGCCGACCACGCCGCCCTTGGAGGCGGAGTAGGCGGCCTGGCCGATCTGGCCTTCGAACGCCGCGACCGAGGCGGTGTTGACGATCACCCCGCGCTCGCCGTCGGTCCCCGGGGCGTTGGCCTGCATCTGCTCGGCGCAGGCCTTGGCCACGTTGAAGCTGCCCACCAGGTTGACCATCACCGTGGCCTGGAACTGCGAGAGCTTCATCGCGCCGTCGCGGCCCAGCACGCGGCCGGCGCCGAGGATGCCGGCGCAGTTGATCGCCGCGTTGAGCCCGCCCAGGAACGCGCGTGCCGCGGCGACGTTGGCGGCCACGCCCGCCTCGTCGGTGACATCGGTGCGGAAATAGCGGGCATTGGCCTCGCCGAGTTCGGCGACCGCGGCCGCGCCCTTGTCGTCGTTGACGTCGAACAGGGCGACCTTGCCGCCGCTGCCCACCAGGTGCCGGGCGACCGCCAGGCCGAGGCCGGACACGCCGCCGGTGACCACGGCGCGGACGTTGCTGAGTTGCATGAGGCGTTCCTGCGTGCGGAAACCGGCGATTTTAGCGTACCGCGGCGCTCCCCCGGCGGGGCGGGCCCGGTGGCGGCGAGGACGCCTAGAGGTCCAGCAGGAAGAACAGATCGCATCCGCCATGGCCGGTCGCGCCCATCGGCGCGTCGATGCGACGGAAGCCGCTGCGCCGGTAAAGGCGCATGGCCGCGTCCATCCCGGTCAGGGTCTCGAGGTAGCAGCGGACGAAGCCCGCATCGCGCGCGGCGCGCAGGCAGGCTTGCATGAGGGCGGTGCCCGCGCCGGTCCCGCGGCCTTCCGGCAGCACGTACATCTTGCGCAACTCGCAGGTGGCCGGATCGGCGCCAGCCAGCGGCGCCACGCCCCCGCCGCCGAGCACGCGCCCGTCGCGCTCCAGCACGAAGTAGGCATGGCGCGGCTGGGCGTAGGCGCGGCTCATCCAGTCCACCTCGGGATCGGCGATCGCGAACCCGCTGCCCACTGCGCCGAATTCCGGCATCACGGTCCGGATCACCTGCGCCATCGCCGCGTCGTCGCGGGCCTCGATCGGGCGCAGCCGCACGCCGCCCGGCAGGCTCACGCGCCGTCCTGCTGGGCGGCCACCCGCCGCGCGAATTCGCCCGGCAGCAGGCCGGGGGCGAACAGGAAGCCCTGGCCCACCGTGACCCCGAGCCGCAGCAGGAAATCGCGCTGGGCCTCGGTTTCCACGCCTTCGGCCACGATGCCCAGGCCCAGGCTGCTGGCGATCCCGGCCACCGCCTGGCAGATCGCCATGTCCGAGGGCTTGCCCGGCACGCCCTTGAGGAAGGTCTGGCTCAGCTTGAGCGCATGGATCGGCAGCCGGCGCAGGTAGTTCAGCGCGCTGTAGCCTTCGCCGAAGTCGTCGATGGACAGCTGCACGCCCAGCTTGCGGAGCTGGTCGAACACGTCCAGCGTGTCCGGGGTGTCGTCCACCAGCACCCGCTCGGTGAGTTCCAGTTCCAGCGACGAGCCGGGCAGCCCGCTGTCCTCCAGCGCGCGGCGCACGCTCTCGCCCAGGTTGTCGCCGGTGAACTGCCGGTAGGACACGTTGACCGCCACCCGCTGCACCGGCAGGCCCTGCTCGCGCCAGCGCCGCATCTGCGCGCAGGCCTCCTGCAGCACCCAGTTGCCGATCCGGATGATGTCGCCGGTGGTCTCGGCCAGGTCGATGAAGTGGTCCGGGCGCATCTCGCCGAGCAGCGGATTGCGCCAGCGCACCAGCGCCTCGGCGTACAGCACGCGGCCGGTGCGCAGCTCGACCTGCGGCTGGTAGACCAGGTGGAATTCGCCGTTGTCCAGGGCGCGGCGCAGCTGGGTCTCGGTGTTCAGGCGTTCCTGCTGGCGGGTGGCCAGTTCCGGTGAGAACGCCTGCCAACCGTTGCGGCGGCGGCGCTTGCTGTCGTACATGGCAATGTCCGCGCTCTGGATCAGCTGCTGCGCGGTGCTGCCGTCGGCGGGCGCCTGGGCGATGCCGATGCTGGTGGTGACGCTGAACTCCTCGCCCTGCAGGCGGAACGGATCGCCGAACGCATGCTGCAGGCGCCGGGCCAGGCGTTGCGGCCGCTCCGGGTCGTCGCCGGTGGCGCAGACCACCACGAACTCGTCGCCGCCGAACCGGGCGATCAGTCCCTCGCCGTCGATCGCCTCGCGCATCCGGCGCGCGGCCGCCACCAGCAACTCGTCGCCGGCGCTGTGGCCCAGCACGTCGTTGACGATCTTGAAGCGGTCCAGGTCGATGTAGAGCAGGGCCAGGCGGCCCTCCAGCGGATCGGGCAGGCGCGCGTCCAGCTGCGCCAGGATCGCGTCGCGGTTCATCAGGCCGGTCAGCGCGTCGGTCTGCGCCTGCACGCGCAGGGTTTCCTCGGCGCGCTTGCGCTCGGTGATGTCCTGGATGGTGCCGGTCAGCAGTTCGGTGGCGGGGCCGCCGGAATCCGATTCGCCGATCATGCGGATCCAGAAGGGGCTGCCGTCGTCCTGGGTGCCCTGCAGCTCCAGTTCGAACCCGGTGCCCTGGCCGACCCGGCCGATGACCTCCCGCAGGCGCTGCCGGTCCGGCTCGCGCAGGCACGCCAGGAACCCGTCCAGCCGCGCGGGCGGCGCGGCGGCGCCGAGGATGCGCACCGCTTCCTCGGTCAGGTAGAACTCGTCGGCGGCGCGGTCCCACTGCCAGCCGCCGATCCGCGCCAGCGACTGCGCCCGGTCGAACCAGGCCCCATCGCGCTTGAGCTCGGTGACGTCGCTGAACAGCGACAGCACCTGGCTGGGCCGGTCGCCGCCGGGCGCGTACTGCGGCACCGATGTCACCGTGATCCACAGCAGCTGCCGCCGCTGCAGGTGGTAGAGCCCCACCACGGTGCTGTCCACGCTGCGCCCGCCGCGCAGGGCGCGCACCATCGGGTAGTCCTCGAACGCCATCTCGCGGCCGTTCTCGTGCAGCACCTTCCAGCGCCCGCGTGCCATGGCGGAGTTCAGCGATTCCCCGGACTCGATGCCCAGGATGCGCATCGCGGCGGAGTTGCCGAACACGAACACGCCGTCGTAGTCCTGGATGACGATGCCCTTGTCGATCGACTCCATCAGTTCGCGGTAGCGGATCTCGGCTTCCTGGCGCTGGCTGAGGTCGCGCGCCACGGCCACGATCGCCGGCCGGCCGTCGTAGAGCAGGTTCGCCGAATGCACCTCGACCGGGAAGCGGGTCCCGTCGGCGCGCATGTTGGTGACCTCGATGACGTAGGTCTCGCCGCGCCGCAGGGTATCGAGGACCGGCGCCATGTGGTCGCGCGGCAGGTCCGGGTTCAGCACCTCGATCGGCTTGCCGACGATGTCCTCGCGCGGGCGGTTGTAGGCCTGCATGCCGGCCTTGTTGAGGTCCAGCACGGTGCCGTCGTAGCTGAGGATGCTGACCGGGTCGGGCACCGCGTCGAACAGGGCGCGGTAGCGCGCGTGCTCGATGCGCAGCGCGTCGCGCGCCTCGCGCAGGGTGGCGGCGACCTGGCCGAGCAGGGCCACGCAGGCCGGGGATAGGCTGGCGTCGGTGCCGGCGGCGTGCATGTCGGACAGCAGCGACACCAGCGCGGCGTCCAGCTCGGCGGTGGTGCGTACCGAGCCGGGCGGGGTCATGCGGACTCCAGCGCCTTGCCGACCTTGCTGCCGGTCGGCCGGCCCAGCAGCCCGGCCAGCCAGCGGCCGGTCGCGGCCAGCAGCGGCAGGTCGACACCGGTGCGCACGCCGAGGCCGTGCAGCATGTAGACCACGTCCTCGCTGGCCACGTTGCCGCTGGCGCCCTTGGCGTAGGGGCAGCCGCCGGCGCCCGACACCGCGCTGTCCACCACCGACACGCCTTCCTCAAGGCAGGCCAGCACGTTCGCCAGCGCCTGACCGTAGGTGTCGTGGAAATGCACCGCCAGCGCCTGCATCGGAACCTCCGTGGCGACCGCCCGCAGCATCGCACGCGCCCGCCCCGGCGTGCCCACGCCGATCGTATCGCCCAGCGAGACCTCGTGGCAGCCCATCGCGTGCAGGCGCGCCGCCACGCGCACCACGTCGGCCAGCGGCACCTCGCCCTGGTAGGGACAGCCCAGCACCGTGGAGACGTAGCCGCGCACGCGCACGCCGTCCGCGCGGGCCTGCGCCAGCACCGGCGCGAAGCGTTCCAGCGACTGGTCGATGGACGCATTGATGTTGCGCTGGTTGAAGGCCTCCGAGGCCGCGGTGAACACCGCCACCTCGTCCGCGCCGGCGGTGCGCGCGCGCTGGTAGCCCTGCAGGTTGGGCACCAGCACGGGGTAGGCCACGCCCGGACGGCGGGCGATGCCGGCCAGCACCTGCGCCGCGTCCGCCATCTGCGGCACCCACTTCGGGCTCACGAAGGCGGTGGCCTCGATGCTGCGCAGGCCGGTCGCCGACAACCGGTCGACCAGCGCGATCTTGTTCGCGGTGCCGATGTCCACCGCCTCGTTCTGCAGGCCGTCGCGCGGGCCCACCTCGACGATCCGGACCTCGGCCGGGCAGGGCACGTCAGGGCTCCAGGGTCGCCAGCACGGCGTCGGCGTCCACGAAGTCGCCGGCCGCCACGCGCACCTCGGCCAGCACGCCGTCGCGCGGGGCCTTGAGCGCCAGTTCCATCTTCATCGCCTCGATCACCAGCACCACGTCCCCCGCCGCCAGCGACGCGCCCGCCTGCGCCTGCACCACCACCACCCGCCCCGGCATGGGCGCGCGGATGCGGTGTTCGGTGGCCGCGCCGTCCCCGTCCACCCGACGATACACCGCCTGCGTGCGCAGGCGCAGGCGGCGGTCGCCATCGTGCACCAGCACGCGCGCGTTGTCGGCGGCCACGCGGAACGCGCGCATCGCGCCGTCGATGCGCGCGCTCAGGCGCCCGTCCTCCAGGCGCGCCCCGGCGACGCGGTGCTGGCCGCCTGCAAGCTCGATGCGGTAGTCGCCCGCGTGGCCGTGCGCCGCCAGTTCGATGCGCCGCTCGCCATCGGCGAAGGCCAGGCGGCGCGACCCGGCATGGCCCAGGCGCCAGCCGTCGCTGATTCCCCACGGCGTTCCGGGGTCGTTACCGTCCGCCGCGCGCGCGCGGGCCTGCGCTTCCTGCACCAGCAGGCTGGCCGCCGCCGCGGCGACCAGCAGCGTGGCGTCGTCGTCCTGCGGGGCCAGGAACTCGTCCAGGTGGCGGTCCAGGTAGCCGGTGTCGATGGTGGCGTCCACCACCGCCGGGTGCCGCACCAGCCGTTCCAGGAAGCCGATGTTCGATTTCGGGCCATCGATCTCGCACTGCGCCAGCGCCTCGCGCATCCGCGCCAGCGCGCGCGGCCGGTCGGCGTCGTGCACGATGAGTTTTGCGATCATCGGATCGTAGAAGATGGTGACCGCGTCGCCCTCGACCACGCCGGAATCGATGCGGACGTGCGGTGACGGCGCGGGCAGGCGCAGCGTGTGCAGGGTGCCGGACCCGGGCAGGAAACCGGCATCGGGATCCTCGGCGTACAGCCGCACCTCGATCGCATGGCCGCGCTGCAGCACGTCGTCCTGGGCCAGCGGCAGCGGCTCGCCCGCGGCGATGCGCAGCTGCCACTCCACCAGGTCCAGGCCGGTGACCTCTTCGGTGACCGGGTGCTCCACCTGCAGCCGGGTGTTGATCTCCATGAAATAGAAATTCACTTCAGAAGACGGCCCGTCCTGTCCGACGATGAACTCGACGGTGCCGGCGTTGGCGTAGTCGATGGCGTGCGCGGCGGCCACCGCGGCCGCGCCCATCCGCGCGCGCAGCTCCGGCGTCAGGAACGGCGAGGGCGATTCCTCCAGCACCTTCTGGTAGCGGCGCTGCGCGGAGCACTCGCGCTCGCCCAGGTGGATCGCGTTGCCGTGGGTGTCGCCGAATACCTGGATCTCGATGTGGCGCGGCCGTTCGATGTAGCGCTCCAGCAGCACGCGGTCGCGGCCGAAGGCGCCCGCCGCCTCGCGCTGGCAGCTTTCCAGCGCGGCCGCGAATTCGCCGGCCGCGCGCACGATGCGCATGCCCTTGCCGCCGCCGCCATGCGCGGCCTTGATCATCAGCGGATAGCCGATGCGGTCGGCCTCGCGCTGCAGCAGGTCGGGCGACTGGTCCTCCCCGGTGTAGCCGGGCACCACCGGCACGCCGGCCGCGGCCATCAGGTCCTTGGCGCCGGCCTTGCTGCCCATCTTGCGCATGGAGCCGCCGGACGGCCCCACGAAGGCGATGCCGGCGGCCTGCACCGCGTCGGCGAAGTCGGCGTTCTCGGACAGGAAGCCGTAGCCCGGGTGGATCGCCTGCGCGCCGGTGCGCCTGGCCACATCGATGATCGCGTCGCCGCGCAGGTAGCTGTCCTGCGGGCGCGGGCCGCCGATGCAGTGCGCCTCGTCGGCCAGGCGCACGTGCCGGGCGTCGGCGTCGGCCTCGGAGAACACGGCGATGGTGCGGATGCCGAGCCGGCGCGCGGTGCGGATCACCCGGCAGGCGATCTCGCCGCGGTTGGCGATGAGCAGGGACTGGAACATCAGGCGTGGGGTCTCATTCGGCGGCGGGCTCCGCGGCCCAGGCGGGCGTGCGCTTGTCGAGGAAGGCGGACAGTCCTTCCTGGCCCTCGGGCGACGCGCGCAGGCGGGCGATCAGGGCGGCGTTGTCGGCGTCGTGGCGGGCACCGTCGGCATGCGCGCAGACGCCGCGGACCAGCGCCTTGGCGCCGGCGGCGGCCAGCGGGCCGGCCTTCAGCAGCAGGTCGACCTGGCGCTGCACGGCGGTGTCCAGCGCGGTGGCGTTCGCGACCTTGTGCAGCAGGCCGATGCGCAGGGCTTCGGCGGCATCGAACACTTCCGCGGTGGCGAACCAGCGCCGCGCCTGGCGCGCGCCGATCGCGGCGATGACGTAGGGGGAGATCACCGCCGGCAGCAGGCCCAGCCGGCTCTCGGTCAGCCCGAACTTCGCCTCCGGCACGCCGATCGCGATGTCGCAGCAGGCAATGAGCCCCACGCCGCCGCCGAAGGCCGCGCCCTGCACGCGCGCGATGGTGGGCCTGGGCAGTTCGTCCAGGGTGCGCATCAACCGCGCCAGCGCCAGCGCATCGGCGCGGTTGGCGTCCTCGCCGGCCGCGGCCATGCCGCGCATCCAGTTGAGGTCCGCGCCGGCCGAGAACGAGGGGCCCTCGGCCTCCAGCACCAGCACGCGGACCGCGGGATCGGCGCCCACCGCATCCAGGGCGGCGGTCATCTCGCCGACCAGTTCGGCGTCGAAGGCGTTATGCACCGCGGCGCGCGTCATCCGCAGGCGCGCCACCGGTCCGTCGTGGTGTAGCTGGAGACGCTCGCTCATCGGCCTGTCCCGGTCATCCGCCCATGATAGTGCCGATGGCGGCGGCGGGGCAGGCGGGCGGCGTCAGTGGCGGACCCGGCGCTTCCCGGACGCGGCCGGCACCGCTTCCACCGCCACGCTGAAACTGCGCGACTCGCCGGGGAACACCGCGCCCACGCCGGCGACGTGGCGGCCGATCTCCTCGCCGCGCTCGTTGCGGATCACCACCACCATCGTGTACTCGAACGCGCCGTCCCCCGGCGCGGTGAGCGTGCCGTCCACCTTCAGCGGGACGAAGCGCTCGGCGGCGTCCACCGCCGGCGCGTCGAACCGCAGATGCCCGCGGCAGGCAGGGCAGACCGCGGAGCTTTCCAGGATCGTGGCCTTGCAATGCGGGCAGGGGCGGGTGGCCCCCGCCGTGCCGGGGCGCACCGCGCTCATGCGGCGCTGCCGGGCTCCGTCTTCGCCACCGGCTTGCCGTCCTTCTCCCAGCCGCACTCGACGTGCCCGCGGATGCGGCTGCCCGCCGCGACGGTCAGGGTGCCTGCCTTGAGGTCGCCGTTGATCACGCCGGTCTGCTGCAGTTCCACCTGCTGCGCCGACTGGATATTGCCTTCCAGCTCGCCGGCCAGGGTGACCTTGCTGGCCGCAACGCCGCCGGACACCTTGGCGCCCTGTTCGATGGTGAGGTTGCCCTGCACCTTGACGTCGCCTTTGAAGCGGCCGGCGATGCGGACGTGGCCGGCGCCTTCGATCTTGCCTTCGATCGCGAGGTCCGCGGCGATCACGGATTCGCGCACGGCCGGCTCGACGGCGCGGATCGGCGTGGGCGCCGCGGCCGGGGTGGCCGGTGACGCAGGCGGCGGGTCGAAGCGGTTGGGTTCGGCGGCCTTCGCGGCCGGGGTCGGGTCTTTCCAGATCGCCATGTGGCGGGCTCCTCGGGGGCGGAGGGCCGAGGCTATCACCGTTTGCCGGGCGCTGTTTCCTGAATGCGTGAACTGTGTCGCGCAACCCATTGTCCGGCCGGACTTACATGCGGAAGACCCCGAAACGGGTCCGCTGCTCGATGGGCGCGTTCAAGGCGGCGGACAGTCCCAGGCCCAGGACCCGGCGCGTGTCCGCCGGATCGATGATGCCGTCGTCCCACAGCCGCGCGGTCGCGTAATAGGGGTTGCCCTGCGCTTCGTACTGGTCGCGGATCGGCGCCTTGAACGCGGCTTCCTCGGCCGCCGTCCACGCGCCGCCGCGGGCCTCGATGCCGTCGCGCCGGACCGTGGCCAGCACCGATGCGGCCTGTTCGCCGCCCATCACGCTGATCCGCGCGTTCGGCCACATCCACAGGAAGCGCGCGCCGTACGCGCGGCCGCACATCGCGTAGTTGCCGGCGCCGAAGCTGCCGCCGATCACCACGGTCAGCTTGGGCACGTGCGAGCAGGCCACCGCGGTGACCATCTTGGCGCCGTCCTTGGCGATGCCGGCCTGCTCGTACTTCCTGCCGACCATGAAGCCGGTGATGTTCTGCAGGAACACCAGCGGGATGCCGCGCTGGTTGCACAGCTCGATGAAGTGGGCGCCCTTGAGCGCGGACTCCGGGAACAGGATGCCGTTGTTGGCGACGATGCCGACCGGGTAGCCGTGCAGGTGGGCGAAGCCGGTCACCAGGGTCTTGCCGTAGCGCGCCTTGAATTCCTGCAGCTCGCTGCCGTCGGTGATCCGGGCGATCACCTCGCGGATGTCGAACGGGCGGCGCGCATCCTTCGGCACGATGCCGTACAGCTCCTCGGCCGGGTGCAGCGGCTCGCGCGCGGGCTGCACCGCCACCGGCAGCTGCTTGCGCCGGTTGAAGCTCCCCACGATGGCGCGCGCGATCTCCAGCGCGTGCCGGTCGTCCTCGGCGAAATGGTCGGCCACGCCGGACATCGACGTGTGCACGTCGGCGCCGCCCAGGGTCTCCGCATCCACCACCTCGCCGGTCGCCGCCTTCACCAGCGGCGGTCCGCCCAGGAAGATCGTGCCCTGCTCGCGCACGATCACCGATTCGTCGCACATGGCCGGCACGTACGCGCCGCCGGCGGTGCAGCTGCCCATCACCACCGCCACCTGCGGGATGTTCTCCGCGCTCATCCGCGCCTGGTTGTAGAAGATCCGGCCGAAGTGCTCCTTGTCGGGGAAGACCTCGTCCTGCAGCGGGAGGAAGGCGCCGCCCGAGTCGACCAGGTAGACGCAGGGCAGGTGGTTCTCGCGGGCGATTTCCTGCGCGCGCAGGTGCTTCTTGACCGTCATCGGGAAATAGGTGCCGCCCTTGACGGTGGCGTCGTTGGCCACGATCACCACTTCCTGGCCCATCACCCGGCCGATGCCGCAGACCAGTCCCGCGCCCGGCGCGGCGTCGTCGTACAGGCCTTCCGCGGCCAGCGGGGCGATCTCCAGGAACGGCGAGCCCGGGTCCAGCAACCCGTCGATGCGCTCGCGCGGCAGCAGCTTGCCGCGTTCGGTGTGCCTGGCGCGGGCCTGCGGCCCGCCGCCCTCGGCCACCCGCGCCAGCCGCCGGTCCAGTTCATCGACCAGCGCGCGGTGGTAGGCGGCGTTGTCGGCGAATTCCGCGGAGCGGGGGTCGAGCTGGCTGTCGATTCGGGTCATGTCAGGGGTGGGCGTGGGCCGACGCGCAGGATACCCGGCCGCGCGCGCGGTCTGCCGCAAAAAGGAAAGGCCCGCTTGCGCGGGCCTTTCCGGTCACGCATGCCGCGAAGGGATCAGTCCTTCTTCTCGGCGTCGGCGGTGGCCTTCGCTTCGGCGGCTTCCTGGCTCATCGAGTCGGCCACGTTCTGCGCGCCCTCGGCCATGGTGGCGGCGGCGTTCGCCTTGCCTTCCTCGTAGGCGGCCTGCACCGGATCGGCGGCAGCGTCCACGGCGGCGGCAGCCG
>CBFGMM010000051.1:0-12449 GCA_965649855.1 uncultured Thermomonas sp.
CCGGCGGCGGCAGCCGCGTGGTCAGGCCCGGGGCGCCGCGCAGCGCCACCGAAAGCTTGTCGCGGTAGATGGAGTAGCCGCGCGCCGGGGTGAGCCGCAGCAGCAGGCGGTTGCCGCCGTCGGCGATCAGCTCGGTGCGGAAGGCCTGCGCCTCGGGCAGCGGCGCCGCGTCGATAGCCCCGGCTGCCGGGCCGCCCCCGAACAGCCCGCCGCCCGCCACGCGTCCCAGCCCGAAGCCGCCGCTCTCCGCCGGGGCGCCCGCCAACGCCACGCGCACGCTGCGCGTCTGCGGCGGATAGCACACGCCGGCGTCCGCGCAGCCCTGGTACTTGATGGTGAGGGTGGTCGCGCGCGCGCCTGGCGCCGGCGTGCCGGACAACACCCCCGCCAGCCGCGTGCGGTAGGTCTCCACGTCGCCGAAGAATTCGTCGCGGTGCTTCCTGCCGTCCGGCAAGGCGAAGCCGCGGGCCTGGAAGCCCGCGTCCGCCGCCACCGAGGTGCGGTGCCGGTACAGGTAGAAGCCCTCGGCGATGGTCCATTCCACCGCGATCCGCCCGGGCCCGTCGGCCCGCGCCGACAGCACGAACACCTCGTCGACCGGCGGCAGCACGAACTCCTGCGCGGAGGCGGCCGCCGGCAGCGCCAGCGCAAGGAGGACGCTGGCAAGCCAGCGGCGGAGCAGGGGCATGGGCATCAGTCAGTCCGTGCGGGTCGAATCGGCGACCCAGCGCAGGTAATCGGGCAGGCCGGCGCCGGCTTCGACCGCCAGCAGTTCCGGGAGTTCGTACGGGTGCAGTTGCACCAGGCGCGCCTGCAGGGCCGGATAGCGCCCGGCGGTGGTCTTGAGCAGCAGCAGTACCTCGTCCGCGCGCTCCACCTCGCCCTGCCAGCGGTAGGTCGAGCGCATCCCCGGCAGGGCGCTGGCGCAGGCGGCCAGCCGCTCGTCCACCAGCGCGTCGGCGATGCGCGCGGCGGTGGGAGCGTCGGGGCAGGCGCAGAAGCAGAGCAGCACGGTCACCTGCATAGGGTACCCGGCCCGCCGATGTGCATGCGCAGGCCTTGAAAGCCGGCGCGCACCCCCCATCTGCTGCCCGTCCCCGGCGGGACATTCGCGTGTCCGGATTCTGGCAGTCGGCCTTGCCGACTGCTAAAATCGCCGGGTTTTCTCCCACCAATCAACCATTTGCCGAGGTTGCTCATGTCGCACCACATCAAGCCGCTGTACGACCGCGTGGTCATCAAGCGCATGGAAGAAGAGAAGCTGTCCGCCGGCGGGATCGTGATCCCGGACTCGGCCACCGAAAAGCCGATCAAGGGCGAGGTCATCGCCGTCGGCGCCGGCAAGGTGCTGGACAACGGCCAGCTGCGCGCGCCGCAGGTCAAGGTCGGCGACAAGGTCCTGTTCGGCAAGTACAGCGGCACCGAGGTGAAGCTGGACGGCCAGGAACTGCTGGTGGTCAAGGAAGACGACATCTTCGCGATCCTCTGATCGCGCGCCGCATTCCATCCCCTATCCACTGAATTCATGTCGAGGTAATACGCAATGGCTGCCAAGGAAATCCGTTTCGGCGAGGACTCGCGCGCGAAGATGCTGCGCGGCGTCAACGTGCTCGCCAATGCCGTCAAGGCCACCCTGGGCCCGAAGGGCCGCAACGTCGTGCTGCAGAAGAGCTTCGGCGCGCCGACCATCACCAAGGACGGCGTGTCCGTCGCCAAGGAGATCGAACTGGCCGACGCGTTCGAGAACATGGGCGCGCAGATGGTGAAGGAAGTCGCCTCCAAGACCTCCGACAACGCCGGCGACGGCACCACCACCGCCACCGTGCTGGCCCAGGCGATGATCCGCGACGGCATGAAGGCGGTCGCCGCCGGCATGAACCCGATGGACCTCAAGCGCGGCATCGACAAGGCGGTCACCGCCGCCGTGTCCGAGCTGAAGTCCATTTCGCGCCCGTCCTCCACCAGCAAGGAAATCGCCCAGGTCGGCGCCATCTCCGCGAACTCGGACGCCAACATCGGCGACCTGATCGCGCAGGCGATGGACAAGGTGGGCAAGGAAGGCGTGATCACCGTCGAGGACGGCTCGGGCCTGGAGAACGAGCTGGACGTGGTCGAGGGCATGCAGTTCGACCGCGGCTACCTGTCGCCGTACTTCATCAACAACCAGCAGTCGATGTCGGCCGAGCTGGAAGACCCGTTCATCCTGCTCTACGACAAGAAGATCTCCAACGTGCGCGACCTGCTGCCGGTGCTGGAAGGCGTGGCCAAGGCCGGCAAGCCGCTGCTGATCGTGGCCGAGGAAGTGGAAGGCGAGGCGCTGGCGACCCTGGTGGTCAACACCATCCGCGGCATCGTCAAGGTGTGCGCGGTCAAGGCGCCGGGCTTCGGCGACCGCCGCAAGGCGATGCTGGAGGACATGGCCACCCTGACCGGCGGCGTGGTGATCTCCGAGGAAGTGGGCCTGTCGCTGGAAAAGGCGACCATCAAGGACCTGGGCCGGGCGAAGAAGGTGCAGGTCTCCAAGGAGAACACCACCATCATCGACGGCGCGGGCGAAGGCAGCGGCATCGAGGCGCGCATCAAGCAGATCAAGGCGCAGATCGAGGAGACCTCCTCCGACTACGACCGCGAGAAGCTGCAGGAGCGCGTGGCCAAGCTGGCCGGCGGCGTGGCGGTGATCAAGGTCGGCGCGTCCACCGAGATCGAGATGAAGGAGAAGAAGGCGCGCGTCGAGGACGCCCTGCACGCGACCCGCGCGGCCGTCGAGGAAGGCATCGTCCCGGGCGGCGGCGTGGCCCTGATCCGTGCCAAGGCCGCGATCAAGGACCTCAAGGGCGCCAACGAGGACCAGACCCACGGCATCGCGATCGCGCTGCGTGCGATGGAAGCCCCGCTGCGCGAGATCGTGACCAACGCGGGCGAGGAGCCCTCGGTCATCCTCAACCGCGTGGCCGAGGGCAGCGGCGCGTTCGGCTACAACGCCGCCAACGGCGAGTTCGGCGACATGCTCGAGTTCGGCATCCTGGACCCGACCAAGGTCACCCGCACCGCGCTGCAGAACGCCGCGTCGATCGCGGGCCTGATGATCACCACCGAGGCGATGGTGGCCGAGGCCCCGAAGAAGGACGAGCCGGCCATGGGCGGCGGCGGTGGCGGCGGCATGGGCGGCATGGGCGGCATGGACTTCTGACCCCTCCCGGACGCGACTCCGCGACACCCAGACCCCCGCCGCGAGGCGGGGGTTCTTTTTGTGCCGGCGGTCAAGGGGCGCGTCCCGCACGCGTGACCCACGTCGCCATCCGCACCCCGTCCAGCCCGTATGCTTGCGGCGGGACCGACCTGGGGGGCGTCCATTGGAAACCGGCATCATCCTGTGCGTGGACGACGACTCCACGGTGCTGGCCGCGCTGCGCAGCGTGCTGTCCAGCCACTTCGGCGCCGAACACCAGTTCGAGTTCGCCCAGAGCGGCGAGGAAGCCCTGGAGATCGACGCCGAGCTGCGCGCGCAGGGCCGCGAGCTGGGCCTGGTGATCTCCGACTTCATGATGCCGGGCCTGCGCGGCGACGAGCTGCTGGTGCGCCTGCACGCCACCACGCCGAACACCATCAAGATCCTGCTCACGGGCCAGAGCGACATGAGCGGGGTGAAGCGCGCCATCAACCACGCCAACCTGTACCGGTTCCTGGAAAAGCCCTTCCTCAACGAGGACATCGTGCTGACCGTGCGGGCGGCGATCCGCGCCTACCGCCAGGAGCGCGACCTGATCCGCCAGAACGAGCAGCTCCGGCAGATGAACGCCGAACTGGAAGGCCTGGTGCAGGCGCGCACCCTGGAGCTGGTGGAGAAGAACCGCGAGCTGGAGATCCTGTCGGTCACCGACAAGCTCACCGGCCTTGCCAACCGGCGCAAGCTGGACCAGGTGCTGGACGAGGAGCTGATCCGCGCCCGCCGCTACGACGTGCCGTTCTCGGTGCTGGTGCTCGACATCGACCACTTCAAGCGGGTCAACGACGTGCACGGCCACGTGGCGGGCGACCTGGTGCTGGAGGGGATGGCCCGGATCCTGCGCCAGTCCACCCGCGATTCGGACGTGGTGGCGCGCATGGGCGGCGAGGAATTCGTGGTGGTCTGCCCGCACTCCGGGCTGGAGCGCGGGCGGGAGGTCGCCGAGAAGATCCGCTTGAGCATCGAGGCCCACGACTTCTCCGGCATCGGGCGCATCACCGCCAGCCTGGGCGTGGCCGTGTTCCGCCGCGACGACAGCATGGCCAGCCTGCTGGCGCGCGCGGACGCCGCCGCCTACCGGGCCAAGGCCGCCGGCCGCAACCGCGTGGAGGTCAGCGATGAACCGGCTTGAGTCCGTACCGCCCGCGGACGCTACCGTGTGCATGCAGGACCCGGCCGGCCTGGCGCGGCGGGTGGCGCAGCTGGAACAGGAGCTCGCCGAGCGGCGGCAGGGCGAGGCGCTGCAGCGGGCGCTCTACCAGATCGCCGCGCTGTCCTCGGCCGACAGCGGCGAGCACGAGCACTACGCGCGCCTGCACGACATCGTCGGCCGGCTGATGGATGCCCGCAACTTCATCATCGCGACCTACGACGAGGCGGCGGGGATGATCCAGCAGGTCTACCTGGTGGACGAGGATCCCGCGCAGGGCTGCGAGACCTTCCCGTACGGCGAGGGCATCTCCTCGCTGGTGCTGCGCACGCGCCGGCCCTGGCTGCTGGACGACCCCACCTTCCAGGCCATGGTGGCCTCGGGCGAGATCCGGGCGCCGCGCGGCGCGCACGACTTCAACAGCTGGATGGGCGTGCCGCTGGTGTTCCAGGACCGCGTGTACGGCCTGATCATCGTGCAGAGCTACAGCGCGGACATCGCCTACACCCAGGCGGACCTGGACCTGCTGGCCTTCGTCGCGACCCAGGTGGCCGCGGTCATGGCGCGCTGGGATTCCAACAGCGCGTTGAAGCGGGCCAACGACGAGCTGATGGCATCGGCCGACACGCTGCGCCTGCTGGGCGACATCGGCAGGGACCTGACCGGCAGCCTGGACCGCCTGGCGATCTGCAAGACCCTGGAGCAGCGCCTGGCCCCGCTGCTGGCGATGGATGCGTTCGGCGTCGCACTGGTGTCGGCGGACGGGCGGGCGCTGGACTACGTCTATTACATCGAGGACGGCAAGGTGGACACCGATGCGTCCTACCCGCTGGACCACCCCACATCGCTGGCGGTGCTGACCTTCCGCGAGGACCGCGAACTCACCATGTTCAACGCGTCGCAGCTGGAGGACGCCCCGTCGCCCGAGGCGATCCAGCCGTCCGCGCCGATCCGTTCCGCCGTATTCCGCCCGCTGATCGCCAACGGCCGCCGGATCGGCGTGGTCACCGTGCAGAGCCACCGCGCCGACGCCTACCACGAGCGCGACCTGGAGGTGCTGCGCAGCGCCACGGCCTACGCCGCCATCGCGCTGGCCAACGCCGATGCCTTCGCGGCGGCGGAGGCGGCGCGCGCGCAGGCCGCGCGCGCCCTGCAGGAACAGCGCCAGGCCGAATCGCACCTGGTCCATTCCGAGAAGATGGCGGCGCTGGGCCAGCTGATCGCCGGGGTGGCCCACGAGATCAACACCCCGATCGGCGCCATCAAGTCCAGCGGGCGCAACATCAGCGAGGCGCTGGGCGCCGCGCTGATGGAGCTGCCGCGCCTGCTGGCGCTGCTGGACGATGCGCAGCGCGCGCGGTTCGGCACGCTGGTGGAGCATGCGCTGCGGCCCCGCCGGATGTTCAGCACCCGCGAGGAGCGCGCGCTGGTGCGCGAACTCACCGGGCGCCTGGAGGCCCTGGGGTTCGGGGAGGCGCGCCACCGCGCCGGGCTGCTGGTCCAGCTGCAGGCGCAGGACGCACTGGACGACGTGCTTCCGCTGCTGCGCCACCCCGCCTGCGACCTGGTGCTGGAGACCGCCTACGGGCTTGCCACGGTGGCCAGCAACGCCGAGAACATCAACACCGCCGTCGACCGGGTGGCGAAGATCGTGTTCGCGCTGAAGAGCTTCTCGCGGTTCGGCGGCGAATCGTGCTGGGCGGACGCCGACCTGCGCGAGGGCATGGAGACCGTGCTGACCCTCTACCAGAACCAGATCAAGCAGGGCACGGAACTGCTGCGCGACTACGAGGAGCTGCCGCCGGTGCGCTGCCTGCCCGACGAGCTCAACCAGGTCTGGACCAACCTGGTGCACAACGCGCTGCAGGCCATGCCGCAGGGCGGCACGCTGCGGATCGGCATGCGGCGCGACGGCGACTGGGCCCGGGTCAGCGTGGGCGACAGCGGCTGCGGGATCCCCGAGGAGATCCGCGAACGCATCTTCGATGCGTTCTTCACCACCAAGCCGGCGGGCGAGGGCACCGGCCTGGGGCTGGACATCGTGCGCAAGATCGTGGAGAAACACGCGGGCCGGATCGCGGTGGACAGCGAAGTCGGCCGCGGCACCGTGTTCACGGTGTCCCTGCCCATCGGAGGAGTGGCGTGATGCAGACCGGGCATGAATCCCCGCGGGTGGAGGAGCGCGGCATCCTGCTGTGCGTGGACGACGAGATCATCGTCCTGACCGCGCTCAAGGACCAGTTGCGCCGGGCCTTCGGCAACGGCTTCGTGATCGAGGTGGCGGAAAGCGCGGAGGAGGCGCTGGAGCTGCTGGACGAACTGGCCCAGCAGGGCCACACGCTGCTGGTCATCGTCTCGGACTGGCTGATGCCGGGCATGAAGGGCGACGAGTTCCTGGTCCAGGCGCACCAGCGGTTCCCGCGCGTGGTCAAGATCATGCTCTCCGGCCAGGCGGAGCCCGCCGCGGTCGAGCGCGCGCGCCGCGAAGCCGGGCTGCACGAGTTCCTGTCCAAGCCGTGGAACGCGCAGGCGCTGGTGGAATCGATCAACCAGGGCCTGCAGGAGAAGCTCGGCCGGTAGCGGCGCGCCGGCGCGCAGTGCCGGGCCTTCCGTTTTGCCGTCCGCCGCCGGATCATCGGCGCTTTCCCGACGGCGGCATGGCGTGGCGATTTCCCGGAACGACGACGTCCTGATCATCGGCGGCGGCCACAACGGCCTGGTCTGCGCGGCCTACCTGGCCGCGGCCGGCCTCAAGGTGCGCGTACTGGAACGGCGCCGCATCGTCGGTGGCGCCGCGGTGACCGAGGAGTTCCACCCGGGCTTCCGCAATTCGCTGGCCAGCTACACGGTCAGCCTGCTGAGCCCGCGCGTGATCGCCGACCTGCGCCTGGTGGCGCATGGCCTGCGCGTGGTGGAACGCCCATACGCGAACTTCCTCCCGCTGCCGGACGGCGGAAGCTTCCGCCTGGGCGGCGGCCATACCGAGGCGGAGATCGCGAAATCCGCGCCCGGCGACGTGGCGCGCTGGGCCGACTACAACGCGATGCTGGACCGGGTGGTGGCGGTGCTCAAGGAGCTGGTGCACCTGACCCCGCCCAACATCGGCGATCGCATCGCGTTCGCCGACTGGCTGGGTTCGTATGCGGTGGCCAGGCGGCTCAGGCACCTGGACCTGCGCGGGCGCCGCGACCTGCTCGACCTGTTCACCAAGTCGGCAGGGGAACTGCTGGACCACTATTTCCAGGGCGAACCGCTGAAGGCGGTGCTGGGCTGGGATTCGATCGTCGGCAACTTCGCCAGCCCGTACACGCCAGGCAGCGCCTACGTGCTGCTGCACCACCTGTTCGGCGAGGTCAACGGCAAGGCCGGGACCTGGGGACATGCGATCGGCGGCATGGGCGCGATCACCCAGGCCATGCGCGCCGAGTGCGAGGCGCGCGGCGTCGCCATCGAGACCGGCGCCGAGGTGGCGCGGCTCATCGTGCAGGACGGCAAGGCGGTGGGTGTGGCGCTGGCCGACGGCCGCGAGCTGCGCGCCGCCACCATCGCCAGCAACCTCAACCCGAAGCTGCTCTACACCGGCCTGGTCGAACCCGGCCAGCTGGACGAAGACACCGCGCAGCGGATCGCGCGCTACCGCTGCGGCTCCGGCACCTTCCGCATGAACGTGGCGCTGGCCGAATTGCCGGACTTCAGCGCGATGCCGGGCACGCACGCGCAGCCCCACCATTCCAGCGGCATCCTGATCGGACCCACGCTGCAGTACTTCGAGCAGGCCTACTTCGACGCCAGGTCGCGCGCGCACAACCCGGGCTGGGCGCGCAGGCCGGTGGTGGAGCTGGTGATCTCCTCCACCCTGGACGACACCCTGGCGCCGGCGGGCAGGCACGTGGCCAGCCTGTTCTGCCAGCACGTGAACCCCGACATGCCGGCCGCGGGCGGCGACTGGGACGCGCACCGGGACACGGTGGCGAAGTTGATGATCGATACCGTCAACGACTACGCGCCCAACTTCCGCGCCAGCGTGCTGGGCCATGAAGCACTGACCCCGCTGGACCTGGAGCGCCGGATCGGCCTGGTCGGCGGCGACATCTTCCACGGCGCGCTGGGCCTGGACCAGATGTTCAGCGCGCGGCCGTTGCTGGGGCAGGGCAATTACCGCGGCGCCTTCCGCCAGCTGTACCTGTGCGGTTCGGGCACGCATCCCGGGGGCGGGGTGACCGGCCTGCCCGGACGCAACGCGGCGCGCGAGATCCTCAAGGACCTGCGCCGCGGGCCGCGGCCGGAGTGAGCGCCGCGCGGATGGACACGCCGCCGCTGCAGTGTGCGCACGGGATTGCTGCACCGCGTGGTCCAGTTTTGCAGTGCAGCGTGCAAACCCCGTAACGATTCCTTCACGATGCACCCGCGTCCCGACGTGGGGGAGGGAGCAGGCCCGCTGAGACTTCGGTCAAGGCGGGCTTTTTTATGGCCGCTCGCGCATGGCGCGGATGCCACAATCGCGGCATGCCCGATTTCGACGCGCTGGTCGCACGTTCGCTGGCGCTGCTGCCGATCGATGCGGCGTGGCGCGCCGATCCCGCCTTCGTCCCCAAGCTCGGCCGCCTGGCCATCGCCAGCGACTTCGCGCTCGCCACCCTGGCGGCGCAGCCGGGGCTCGTCGATGCCCTGTGGCGCGACGGCGGTGCGACGCCAATCGCGGTCCCCGCGCTGGAGCCGGCCGCGCGCGCCGATTGGCCGCGCCTGCTGCGTCGCCACCGCCAGGCCGAATCCACCCGCCTGGCATGGCGCGACGTGGTCGCGGGGGACACGGTCGATGCGATCCTGGCCGGCAGCACCGTGCTGGCCGAGGGCTGCCTGCAGGCGGCGCTGGCCGCGCTGGAAGCCGACTTCGCGCAACGCCATGGCCAGGTCCGCGACGCGTCCGGCGAGGTGCAGCGCCTGGTGGTGTTCGGCCTGGGCAAGCTGGGCGGCGGGGAGCTGAACTTCAGTTCCGACGTCGACCTGGTCTACGCCTACGAACACGACGGCGCGTCGGATGGCACCCGTGCCCTGGACGCGCAGGATTATTTCGCCCGCCTCGGCCAGCAACTGGCGCGGCTGCTGGACGAGCCCACCGCGGACGGTTTCTGCCACCGCGTGGACCTGCGCCTGCGCCCGTTCGGCAACGCGGGCCGGGTGGCGCTCTCGTTCGCGGCGATGGAGCAGTACTTCCAGCACGAGGGACGCGACTGGGAGCGCTACGCCTGGCAGAAGGCGCGCCCGGTCGCGGGCGACCTGGCCGCCGGGGAGCGCATGCTGTCGGCGCTGCGCCCGTTCGTGTACCGCCGCTACCTCGACTACGGCGCACTGGACGGGCTGCGCGCGATGAAGGCGACGATCGCCGCGGAAGTGGCGCGCAAGGACCTGGCGGACGACATCAAGCGCGGCCCGGGCGGGATCCGCGAAATCGAGTTCCTGGTGCAGGCGCTGCAGCTGATCCGCGGCGGGCGCGAGCCCGCGCTGCGCGAGCGGCGCCTGCTGCCCGCGCTGCGCGCGCTGGCCGAGGCCGGGCACGTGGCCGAGGGTGCGGCGGCGGGGTTGACGCAGGCGTACCGCCTGCTGCGCACGGTGGAGAACCGGCTGCAGATGCTGGGCGACGCGCAGACCCACGCGCTGCCCGCGGACCCGTGGCTGCGCGAGCGCCTGGCGCATGGCCTGGACCCGGCCGGCTGGGCCGGCCTGCACGCACGCCTGCAGCAGGCCAGGGCGCTGGTCACGGCGGAGTTCGATGCGCTGCTGGCGCCGCGCCGGCAGGTCCGCGGGGATACCGACCTGGCCCGCTACTGGCGCAGCCTGCCGGAGGCGACCGACACCATGGCGCTGGTCGAAGCCGGCTTCGGCAACGTGGCCGACCTCCACCAGCGCCTGGCGGACCTGGCGCGTGGCCTCGCCGTGCAGGGACTGTCGGACGCGGCGCGCGCGCGCCTGGACCGGTTGCTGCCGGCGCTGCTGCGGGCTGCCGGCGCGTCCAGCCAGCCGGACGGCGTGCTGCAGCACCTGTTCCCGCTGCTGCAGACCCTGCTGCGGCGCGCCAGTTACCTGGCGCTGCTGGACGAACAGCCCGCGGCCCTGCAGCGGCTGGTCGACGCACTGGCGCGCAGCGCCCTGCTGGGCGAACGGCTGGCGGCCCATCCGCTGCTGCTGGACGAGCTGCTGGACCTGCGCATGTCGGGGGCGCTGCCCGGCCGCGACGCGATGCAGGCCGAGTGCGCCGCGGCCCTGCGCGATGGCGACACCGAGGCCTCGCTGCAGGCATTGAACGAGGTGCGGCACGCGCTCAGTTTCCGCTTCGCGCTGGCCTTCCTGGACGCGCGCATCGAGGCGGGCGACTGCGCGCGGCGGCTGGCGTGGCTGGCGGACGCGGTGGTGGCCGCGGTGCTGGGGCTGGCGACCGCGGAGCTCGCGTCCAGCCACGGCACGGTCGCAGGCGGACGCTTCGCGGTGCTGGGCTACGGCAGCCTGGGCGGCGAGGAACTCGGCTTCGGATCCGACCTGGACCTGGTGTTCCTGTACGACGCGGCCGACGGGGCGGTCTCCGACGGTGCGCGCCCGCTGGACGCGCCGCGCTGGTTCGCCCGGCTGGGGCAGAAGCTGGTGGCGCTGCTGGGCACCGGGACCGGCGCCGGGCGCCTGTTCGAGGCCGACGTGCGGCTGCGCCCGGACGGCGCGAAGGGGCTGCTGGTCTCCAGCCTGGCGCAGTTCGCCGACTACCAGTGCGCGCGCGCCTGGACCTGGGAGCACCAGGCCCTGGTGCGGGCGCGCTGCGTGGCCGGCGATGCCGCGTTGTGCAGCGAATTCGACGCCCTGCGCGCGCAGGTGCTGGGCCGCGCGCGGGCTGCGCCTTCGCTGATCGACGACGTCGCGGCGATGCGCCTGCGGATGCGCGCCGAGCTGGACCGCAGCGACGCCGCGGCGCTGGACGTCAAGCAGGGCGAGGGCGGCCTGGTGGACCTGGAATTCCTGCTGCAGGCCATGGTGCTGCGCGACGCGGCCGCGATGCCGGCGCTGTGCGCGCCGCGCCGGACGCCGGCGCTGATCGATGCCCTGCATGCCGCCGGTCGCCTGGATGCGGCCAGCCGCGATGCCCTGCTGGCCGCGCACGCGCTGCTGCTGGATGCGGGCCTGCGCTGCACCCTGGACCGGCGCCCCCGCCGGGTGCCCCATGGCGCTGCGATCGATGCCGCGCGCGCCGCCATCCGCACGGCGGCGCGCGCGAACGGGCTGGATTTCGGCACGTCGGGCTGAGCTGCATCCTGGCCCGCGCGCGGGGTCAGGCGGGTCGCTGCTGCGCCAGGCGCCTGCGCACGTCCATCGCCACCCGCGCGGTCTCGCGCAGGGGTTCGACGGCGTACGGCGCCATCGCATCGTCCAGGTGGCGCACCCGGCCGCTGGCGTGCAGCGCATCGAGGAACACCCGCAGGCGGCCGCGGGTGGCCTGCGTCGACCACACGAACACGGGGGACAGCGTCGCCGCCGCCTCGCTGGCCATGTTCACCGAATCGGGCGTGCACACGATCCTGTCGGCGTGCGCCAGCAGGCCGGCGTAGGGATTGGCGCCGTCGCGCGGGTCGCGCCAACGCACGCCCGGCAGCTCGGCCGGAAGGTGCGCGACCAGGCGCCGCCAGCGCTCCGGCGTGCGCCGCGATGCCACCACGCTGAAGCTCCCGTACTCGGCGCGGGCGCGGGCGGCCAGCTGCCGCAGCAGGGCGGCGAAGCCTGCATCATTCAGTGCGGCCTGGCGGGTGGGCGCGCCGACCAGCAGCACCGTGTGCGGCGCCGGCAGCGTGGCCAGCGCCGGGAAGGCCTGGCGCGCGCCGGCCAGCCACAGGTCGTCCACCGGATGCAGGCTGCCCAGCATCCGCACCACGTTGTCGCCGCGCAATCCATCGTGTTCCGGCGCGACCACCACGTCCCAGTGCCGCGGCGGGATGCGTGGATCCAGCAGCTGCACCGCCTGTGCGCCCCGCGCGCGCAGCAGCCGCGTGGCCAGCGCCGCCTGGCGCCCGCAGCCCACCGCGAGCGCGGGCGGAT
>CBFGMM010000052.1:0-12432 GCA_965649855.1 uncultured Thermomonas sp.
CCCTTGGGCGGGCGCCCGGCGAAGTCGACGACCGCGGTGGTCGCGCCGGCCAGGGCTGCCGGCAACGCGGCGGCAGCGGGGGCGGTGCCATGACCCGCGCGATGCTGCTCAGCGAACTGCTGCCGGAACTGGAAGGCCTGTCCGCGGAACTGGCGGTGACCGGCCTGGTCCAGGACAGCCGCGAGGTCCGGCCGGGCGATGCCTTCGTGGCGATCGCCGGTTTCGGCGCGCATGGCCTGCACTTCGTGGAGCAGGCGCGCGAGGCCGGCGCCGCCGCGATCCTGTTCGAGCCGCCCGCGCCCGACGACCTGCCGGCCCCGGCGGACGCGATCGCCGTGCCGGGCCTGCGCGCGCGCATGGGCGCGATGGCGGACACCTTCCACGGCCAGCCCAGCGCGGCGATGACCACGGTGGGCGTGACCGGCACCAACGGCAAGACCTCCACCGTGCAGCTGCTGGCCCAGGCCTGGACGCTGCGCGGGCAGGCGGCGGGCACCGTGGGCACGCTGGGCGCCGGGATCTGGCCGAAGATCGTGCCGACCGGTTTCACCACGCCGCTGGTGCTGCGCATGCACGCGCTGCTGGCGGAGCTGCGCGACGAGGGCGCGCAGGCGGTGGCGATGGAAGTCTCATCGCACGCGCTGGACCAGGGCCGGGTGGACGGCGTGCACTTCGACGTGGGCGTGTTCACCAACCTCACCCGCGACCATCTGGATTACCACGGCGACATGGCCAGCTACGGCGCGGCCAAGGCGCGCCTGTTCGACTGGCCGGGGCTGCGCGCGGCCACGGTGAACCTGGACGATGCCTTCGGCCGCGAACTGTTCGCGGCGGTCAGCGGCAAGGTGCGCGCGGTCGGCTTCTCCTCGCGCGGCGCCGCGGGCGCCAGCGTGCGCGCCGAGGACGTGCAGCTGGACGGCACCGGCATCCGCTTCCTGCTGGATGCCGGCGGGCAGGCGCACCCGGTGCGCTCGCCGCTGCTGGGCCGCTTCAACGTGGACAACCTGCTGGGGGTGGCGGCCACCCTGTACGCCCTGGGCATGGCGCCGGCGCTGGTGGCGGAAACCCTGTCGCAGCTGGCGCCGGTCGACGGGCGCATGAACCGCCTCGGCGGCGGCGTGTCCGAGGATGGCGTGCCCCAGCCGCTGGTGGTGGTGGACTACGCGCATACGCCGGACGCGCTGGAACAGGCGCTGGCGTCGCTGCGCGCGCACACCGCCGGCCGGCTGGTCTGCGTGTTCGGCTGCGGCGGCGAGCGCGACGCCGGCAAGCGCCCGCAGATGGGCGCGATCGCCGAGCGGCTTGCGGACGTGGCCATCGTCACCGACGACAACCCGCGCGGCGAGGATGGCGACGCCATCGTGGCCGGCATCGTGGCCGGTTTCGCCGATCCGGCGCGCGCCATCGTGCAGCGCGACCGCGCCGCCGCGATCGCGCGCGCGATCGGCATGGCCGGCGCCGACGACGTGGTCCTGATCGCCGGCAAGGGCCACGAGCCCTACCAGGAAGTCGCGGGCGTGCGGCACCCGTTCGACGATGCCGCGACCGCGCGCGCCGCGTTGCGCCGCGCATCGCAGGGGCCGCGCCCATGACGCCGCGCGCGCTGTCGTGGATCGCACGCGCCACCGGCGGCCGGCTGGTCGGCGTGGACCGCATGGTGGACGCCATCGCCACCGACACGCGCGCGCTGCCGCAGGGCTTGGAGGCGCTGTTCGTGGCGCTCAAGGGCGAACGGTTCGACGGCCACGACCACGCCCGGGCCGCGGTGGACGGCGGCTGCGTGGCGCTGCTGGTGGAGCGCCCGCTGGACCTTGGCGTGCCGCAGGTCGTGGTGGCCGATCCGCAGCGTGCGCTGGCCGACCTGGCCAGGACCGTGCAGCGCGAACGCACCCGCACCCGGGTGGTCGCCATCACCGGCAGCAACGGCAAGACCAGCGTCAAGGCGCTGGCGCAGGCGGTGCTGGCGTGCGCGGGCCGGACCTACGCCACGCCCGGCAACCGCAACAACGAGATCGGGCTGCCGCTGGCGGTGCTGGACGCGCCCGACGACGCCGACTTCGCCATCTACGAGATGGGCACCGGCGCGCCGGGCGACATCGCCTACCTCACCGCGATCGCGCCGCCCGACGTGGCGCTGGTGAACAACGTGGCGCCCGCGCACCTGGAGCGGATGGGCAGCCTGCTGGAAATCGCCAACACCAAGGCCGCGGTCTACGACGACCTGCGCGACGGCGGCACCGCGGTGGTCAACGCGGACGATGCGTTCGCCCCGTACTTCACGCAGCGCGCCGGTGCGCACCGCGTGCTGCGCTTCGGCCTGGAGCATGGCGCGGAGGTCGCGGCGCGCGACATCGAGGCTGGCGCGGACGGCATGCGCTTCCTGCTGCAGATGCCGGACGGCCAGGCCGCCGTGGCGCTGGCGATGCCCGGCCGCCACAACGTGCGCAATGCGCTGGCCGCCGCGGCCATCGGCCACGCGCTGGGGCTGGACGTGGCGACCATCGCGCGCGGGCTGGCGTCGGCGCGCCCCGTGCAGGGCCGCCAGGTCGCGCACGCATTGCGCAGCGGCGCGGTGCTGGTGGACGACAGCTACAACGCCAACCCCGGTTCGCTGGGCGCGGCCATCGACACCCTGTGCGCCGCCAGCCGGGCCAGCGGGGGCGGGCAGGCCTGGCTGGTGCTGGGCGACATGCGCGAGCTGGGCGCGGACGAGGTGGCGCTGCACGCGCAGGCCGGCGCGCTGGCGAAGGCGGCGGGCATCGCGCGGCTGTACACCCTGGGCGGGCTGAGCGCGCACGCCGCGCAGGCGTTCGGTGACGGCGCGCGCCGGTTCGATGCGCACGCGGCGCTGGCCGAGGCGCTGGCCGCCGAGCTGCACCCCGGCGTGCGGGTGCTGGTCAAGGGCTCGCGCGGCAGCGCGATGGACCGTGTGGTGCAGGCGCTGCTGCAGCGCGACGCCGCCGGACACGGCAGGGGAGAATCCGATGCTGCTTGAGCTGACCCGCTGGCTGGAGCAGTTGCAGAGCCTGTTCGGCCTGTTCAACTACCTCACCTTCCGCGCCATCCTGGCCGCGCTGACCGCGCTCGCGCTGTCGCTGTGGTGGGGACCGGCCACCATCCGCTACCTGGGCACGCTCAAGGGCGGCCAGCCGATCCGCACGGACGGGCCGCAGTCGCATTTCTCCAAGGCCGGCACGCCGACCATGGGCGGGGCGCTGATCCTGCTGACCGTGGCCGCCTCCGTGCTGCTGTGGGCCGACCTGCGCAACAAGTACGTGTGGGTCGTGCTGGTGGTGATGCTGGGCTTCGGCGCCATCGGCTGGTGGGACGACTGGATCAAGATCGTCAGGCGCGACCCCAACGGCATGCGCTCGCGCACCAAGTACGCGCTGCAGTCGCTGCTGGGCCTGGCCGCGGGCATCTACCTGTACGCCTTCGCCGACGTCCCGGCGGCCACCACCTTCTACGTGCCGTTCTTCAAGGCGATCGCGCTGCCGCTGGCGGGCATCGGCTTCATCGCCATCGCCTACTTCTGGATCGTCGGCTTCTCCAACGCGGTGAACCTGACCGACGGCCTGGACGGGCTGGCGATCATGCCCACGGTGCTGGTGGCCTGCGCGCTGGGCGTGTTCGCCTACGCCTCGGGCAACGCGGTGTTCGCCGAATACCTGCAGATCCCGCGGGTGCCCGGCGCCGGCGAACTGGTGATCATCTGCGCGGCGATCGCCGGCGCGGGCCTGGGCTTCCTGTGGTTCAACACCTATCCGGCGATGGTGTTCATGGGCGACATCGGCGCGCTGGCGCTGGGCGCGGTGCTGGGCTGCATCGCGGTGATCGTGCGCCAGGAGCTGGTGCTGGTGATCATGGGCGGCATCTTCGTCATCGAGACGCTGTCGGTGATGATCCAGGTGGCCAGCTTCAAGCTGACCGGCAAGCGCGTGTTCCGGATGGCGCCGATCCACCACCACTTCGAACTGAAGGGCTGGCCGGAGCCGCGCGTGATCGTGCGCTTCTGGATCATCAGCGTGGTGCTGGTGCTGGTCGGGCTGGCCACGTTGAAGGTGCGCTGATGGACGCCGTGGCCACCGCCCGCGCAGGCGCCGCAAGCCAGGCCACCCGGCTGGAGGCGATCGGCGGCCGCTTCGATCCCTGGCTGCTCGGCGGCTCGATCGCGCTGGCCTGCCTGGGCGTGGTGATGGTCGGTTCCGCCGCGGTGGCGGGGGCGGGCATGGACGTGGGGCCGTGGTACTTCCTCAGCCGCCACGTGGTGTTCCTGGTGGTGGGCATCGGCCTGGCGGCGCTGTTGATGCGCACCGAGCTGAAGTTCGTCGAGCAGCACAGCCAGCTGCTGCTGCTGGCCTGCTTCGCGCTGCTGCTGCTGGTGTTCGTGCCGGGCATCGGGCACACCGTCAACGGCGCGCGCCGCTGGCTGAACCTGGGCGTGTCCAACTTCCAGGCGGTGGAGGCGGTCAAGCTGCTCTACATCGTGTGGCTGTCCAGCTACCTGAAGCGCTACAGCGAGGACGTGGCCGCCACCTGGCCGGCGATGCTCAAGCCGCTGGGCGTGGCGGTGGCGCTGGTCGGCCTGCTGCTGCTGCAGCCGGACTTCGGCTCGTCCACGCTGCTGCTGGCGATCACCGCCGGCATGCTGGTGCTGGGCGGGGTGAACCTGCCGCGGATGTCGATGCCGATCGTGTTCGGGCTGCCGGTGCTGGCGTTCATCGCCATCCTGGAGCCCTACCGCATGCGCCGCTTCACCTCGTTCCTGGACCCGTGGGCCGACCAGCTGGGCTCCGGCTACCAGCTGACCAACGCGCTGATGGCGGTGGGCCGCGGCGAGTGGTTCGGGGTGGGCCTGGGCGCCTCGGTGCAGAAGCTGTCCTACCTGCCGGAGGCGCATACCGATTTCATCATGGCGGTGATCGCCGAGGAACTGGGCTTCGCCGGGGTGTGCCTGGTGGTCGGCCTGTTCGCGCTGGTCGCCGGCCGCGCGTTCTGGCTGGGCCTGCAGTGCGTGGAGATGCGCCGCCACTTCGCGGGCTACTGCGCGTTCGGCGTGGCGCTGTGGATCAGCCTGCAGAGCCTGGTCTCGATCGGGGTCAACCTGGGCCTGCTGCCGACCAAGGGCCTGACCCTGCCGCTGGTGTCCTCGGGCGGGTCCAGCGTGCTGATGACCTGCGCCGCGGTGGGCTTGCTGCTGCGCGTGTCCTACGAATACGACCGCGCCGCGCGGCAGGTCGCCAAGCTGCGCGGGGTGGGCAGCGGCGCGCCGATCGGCAGCCCGCCGGCCACCTCGCAGCCACCGCTGCCGGCGGGATCCACCGACGGCAGCCCGCGCGGCACCAGCCGGTTGCGCCAGCGCGCGGAGCCGGCGCCGGACGCAAGCGCCAGCCTGCGGAGGGTGCGATGAACGCGCTCCCCACCACGCCCGTGCCCCGGGTGCTGATCCTGGCCGGCGGCACCGGGGGCCACATCTTCCCGGGCCTTGCGGTCGCGCAGGCCCTGCGCGTGCGCGGCGCCCAGGTCGGCTGGCTGGGCGCGGACGGCGGCATGGAAACGCGCCTGGTCCCGGCGCACGGCATCGCCATCGACACCATCCCGGTCAAGGGCCTGCGCGGCAAGGGCGTCGCCACCCTGCTGGGCGCGCCCCTGCGCGTGCTGCGCGCGGTGCGCGACGCCGCGCGCGTGCTGCGCGAGCGCCAGCCCGACGCGGTGGTCAGCTTCGGCGGCTACGCGGCCGGCCCGGGCGGGCTGGCCGCGCGCCTGGCCGGGATCCCGCTGCTGGTGCACGAGCAGAACCGCGCCGCCGGGCTGACCAACAAGGTGCTGGCCAGGCTCGCGCGGCAGGTGCTGGTGGGCTTCCCGCAGACCTTTGCGCGCGAGGTGCTGGTCGGCAACCCGGTGCGCGAGGCGATCGCCCAGGTGCCTGCGCCGGCGGAGCGCGGCTTCGCCCACGGCGGCGCGCTGCGCCTGCTGGTGCTGGGTGGCAGCCAGGGCGCGCGCGCGCTGAACCACGCGGTGCCGCAGGCGCTCGCGGCGACGGGCCTGCCGGTGGACGTGCTGCACCAGGCGGGCGAGAAGATGCTCGAGGATGCGCGGCAGGCCTATGCCGCTGCCGGCGTCGCCGCGCGGGTGGAACCCTTCATCGCCGACATGGCGCAGGCCTATGCGTGGGCGGACCTGGTGGTGTGCCGCGCCGGCGCGCTGACCCTGGCCGAACTGTGCGCGGTGGGCGTGGGCAGCGTGCTGGTCCCGTTCCCGCAGGCGGTGGACGACCACCAGACCCGCAACGCCGAATACCTGGTCGAGCGCGGCGCCGCCCGCCTGCTGCCGCAGGGCGAGGACCTGGCCGCGCGCCTGCAGGCGGTGCTGGCCGAACTGGCCGCCAGCCCCGACACCCGCATCGCGATGGCCCGCGCCGCGCGCGCGCTGGCGATGCCAGACGCCGCCGCGCGCGTGGCCGACGCCGTGCTCGCAACGATCTCCAAGGAAGCCGCCTGATGTCCGTCCACACCCTGCGCCTGCAGCAGATCGGCCAGCGCGACGCGGCCGGCTCGCGCGTCCACACCTCGCGCGTGCATTTCGTCGGCATCGGCGGCGTGGGCATGAGCGGCATCGCCGAAGTGCTGTGCACGCAGGGCTACCAGGTCAGCGGCTCGGACAACGCGGACAACGCGACCACCCGCCGCCTGGCCAAGCTCGGCATCACCATCTGCAAGGGCCACGCCGCCGCCAACGTGCTGGACGCCGACTGCGTGGTGGTGTCCAGCGCGATCCGCCCCGACAACCCGGAACTGCTGGAGGCGCGCGCGCAGCGCATCCCGGTGGTGCCGCGCGCGGAGATGCTGGCCGAGCTGATGCGCTTCAAGCGCGGCATCGCGGTGGCCGGCACCCACGGCAAGACCACCACCACCTCGCTGCTGGCCAGCGTGCTGGCCGAGGGCGGGCTGGACCCCACCTTCGTGATCGGCGGGCAGCTGCTGGCGGCCGGCGCCAACGCGCGCCTGGGCGAGGGCGCGTGGCTGGTCGCGGAGGCCGACGAGAGCGACGGCAGCTTCCTGCGCCTGAACCCCGCGGTGGCGATCGTCACCAACATCGACGCCGACCACCTGGAGAACTACGGCGGCGACTTCGAGCGGGTCAAGCAGGCCTTCGACGAATTCCTCCACCGCCTGCCGTTCTACGGCCTGGCGGTACTGTGCATCGACGATCCCGAAGTCGCCGCGCTGGCCGCCAACACCTCGCGCCACGTGGTGACCTACGGCTTCGCGGCGGAGGCGGACGTGCGCGCCGAGGACGTGCGCCAGCAGGGCGGGCGCATGCACTTCACCCTGGCCCTGGCGGACGGCACGCGCACGCCGTGCACGCTGGCGCTGCCGGGCCGCCACAACGTGCAGAACGCGCTGGCCGCCGCCGCGGTGGCCTGGCAGCTGGGCGTGGCCACCACCGACATCGCCGGCGCGCTGGAGCGCTTCGCCGGCATCGGTCGCCGCTTCAACCAGCTGGCGCGGCTGCCGCTGGCCGGCGGCGGCGACGTGATCCTGGTCGACGACTACGGCCACCACCCCAAGGAACTCGCCGCGGTGTTCGAGGCCGCGCGCGGCGGCTGGCCGCAGCAGCGCCTGGTGGTGGCCTTCCAGCCGCACCGCTACTCGCGCACGCGCGACCTGTTCGACGAGTTCGCCGCGGTGCTGTCGACGGTGGACGCGCTGGTGCTGACCGAGGTCTATCCCGCGGGCGAGGCGCCGATCGCCGGCGCCGACGCCAAGGCGCTGGCCCGTTCCATCCGCACCCGCGGCCGGGTCGACCCGGTGGTGGTGGGCGGCGCGGCGGAACTGCCGCAGGTGCTGCCCGGCCTGCTGCAGCCCGGCGACCTGCTGCTGATGATGGGCGCGGGCGACATCGGCGCGGTGGCGCAGCAGATCGCCCGCCACGGCTTCGACGGAGGCCAAGCATGAGCGCCGGCCACGCCTTCCCGCCGCTGCGGGTGACCGACCCGCGCGACTTCGGCCGGGTGGCCGTGCTGATGGGCGGCAGCAGCGCGGAGCGCGCGGTCTCGCTGGACAGCGGGCGCAACGTGCTCGCGGCGCTGGAATCGCGCGGCGTGGACGCGCACCCGGTGGACGGCATCCCCGCGCTGGTGGATGCGCTGGTGCACGGCAAGTTCGACCGCGTGTTCAACATCCTGCACGGCGGCGACGGCGAGAACGGCGTGCTGCAGGGGTTGCTGGAAGGCTTCGAGATTCCCTACACCGGCCCCGGCGTGCTCGGCAGCGCGCTCACCCTGGACAAGATCCGCACCAAGCAGGTCTGGCAATCCGCCGGCCTGCCGACCGCGCGCTTCGTGCGCGTGGCGCCGGGTGGCGACCTCGCCGCCGCGGTGCGCGAGCTGGGCCTGCCGGTGTTCGTGAAGCCCTCGGCGGAGGGCTCCAGCGTGGGCGTGTTCCGGATCGAATCCGAGGCCGACCTGGTCCCCGCGCTCGCCTTCGCCCGGGACCATGCCGGCGAGCTGCTGGCCGAGCAGCTGCTGGCCGGCGGCGAATTCACCGTGGGCGTGGTGGGCGACGTGGTGCTGCCGTCGGTGCGCATCGTGCCCGCGCATGGCTGGTACGACTACCACGCCAAGTACATCGCCGACGACACCCAGTACCTGTGCCCCGGCCTGGACGGCGACGACGAGCAGGCGATCCGCGCGCTGGCGCTGGCCGGCTTCCGCGCCGCGGGCTGCAGCGGCTGGGGGCGCGTGGACGTGATGCGCCACGCCGACGGGCGCCTGATGCTGATGGAGATCAACACCGCCCCGGGCATGACCAGCCACTCGCTGGTGCCCAAGGCCGCGCGCCAGCTGGGCGTGGAATTCGAGGAGCTGTGCTGGCGCATCCTTGAGCAGAGCGTCCTGGAGCAGAGCGTGCGGGAGGCCATGCCCGCGTGAGCGCGATGCTGCGACTGCTGGCCTGGGTGCTCGCGCTGGCGCTGGTGGCGCTGCCGATCGTCGCCGTGGTCAACGGCTGGGTGGGCGGCGAGCGCTGGCCGCTGCGCACCCTGCGCGTGCAGGGCGAGCTGGTGCGGGTGGACGAGGCGCAGCTGCGCGCCACCGTGCTGCCGCACGCGCGCAGCGGTTTCTTCGCGGTGGACCTGGACCGCATCCAGGCCGACGTGGCGGCGCTGCCGTGGGTGGACCACGCCGCCGTGCGCAAGCACTGGCCGGACGTGCTGGAAGTGCGCCTGCGCGAGCACCGCCCGTTCGCGCACTGGGGCGAAGATCGCCTGCTTTCCGAGAAGGGCCGCCTGTTCCCCGCCGGCATGGACCGCGTGCCGCCCGGCCTGCCGCGCCTGGACGGCCCGGTGGCGCGGGTGCCCGACGTCGTCGCGATCTACAACGAGGCGCGCGAGCGCCTGGCCACCGCCGGCGGCGTGCGCGGCGTGGCGCTGGACCGCCGCGGCAGCTGGAGCCTCACCCTGCGCGACGGCACCGAGGTGGTGCTGGGCCGCAACGACCCGCAGGCCCGCCTGGCGCGCTTCGCCGCGCTGTTGCCGGGCCTGGCCGCGCAGTCGCGCGGGCGCCGCCTGGTCCGCGCCGACCTGCGCTACACCAACGGCTTCGCCCTGGTCTGGGCGGACCTGCCGCCGCCGGACGCGGCCGCGCCCGCCACCCGACTCCCCCGGCCTGCGGCGGCATCGCCGCGCGGGCCCCTCGCGCAAGGAACGACATGAACCGCAAGGGCGACAAGTCGCTGATCGTCGGCCTGGACATCGGCACCTCCAAGGTCACCGCGCTGGTCGGCGAATACGCGCCGGGCGAGCCGATCGAGGTGATCGGCATCGGCTCGCACGAATCGCGCGGGCTGCGCCGCGGCGTGGTGGTGGACATCGACTCCACCGTGCAGTCGATCCAGCGCGCGGTCGAGGAGGCCGAGCTGATGGCCGGCTGCGAGGTGCGCAGCGTGTACGCCTCGATCAGCGGCAACCACGTGCAGTGCCGCAACTCGCAGGGCATCGCCCCGATCCGCGACGGCGAGGTCACCTACGCCGACCTGGACCGCGTGCTGGAGGCGGCCAAGGCGGTCGCGATCCCGGCCGACCAGAAGATCCTGCACGCGATCCCGCGCGACTACGTGCTGGACGATTCCCAGGACGGCATCCGCAACCCGGTCGGCATGACCGGCGTGCGCCTGGAGGTGCATGCGCACCTGGTGGTGTGCGCGCAGTCGGCCGCGGCCAACATCAGCAAGTGCGTGCAGCGCTGCGGCCTGCAGGTCGACGACCTGATCCTGTCCTCGCTGGCGTCCAGCACCGCGGTGCTGACCGGCGACGAGAAGGAACTGGGCGTGGTGCTGGTGGACATGGGCGCGGGCACCACCGACATCGCGGTGTTCGTGCAGGGCGCGATCTGCCACACCGCGTCGCTGCCGGTGGCCGGCGACAAGGTCACCGAGGACATCGCGCACATGCTGCGCACGCCCACCCCCGAGGCCGAGCAGATCAAGGTCCGCTACGCCTGCGCGCTGGCCCAGCTGGCGCGCGCCGAGGAATCCATCCAGGTGCCCAGCGTGGGCGACCGCCCGCCGCGCCGGCTGCCGCGGCACGCGCTGGCGCAGGCGGTGCAGGCGCGCTACGAGGAGATCTTCGAGATGGTGCAGGCCGAACTGCGCCGCTCCGGCTTCGAGCAGCACGTGCGCGCGGGCCTGGTGCTGACCGGCGGCGCCTCGAAGATGGAAGGCGTGGTCGAGCTGGCCGAGGAGATGCTGCAGATGCCGGTGCGGATCGGCATCCCGCAGCACGTCACCGGCCTGGGCGAGGTGGTGGGCAACCCGGTGCACGCCACCGGCGTGGGCCTGCTGCTGATGGGCAGCCAGATCGAGAACCCGCGGCGCTCGGTGCTGCCGGCCGGCCGCGCGGGCGGGTTCCTGAAGAAATTGAAGGACTGGTACAGCGGGTCCTTCTAGGAAATTCGCGCCGGCGCGAGGGCGCGCGGGCGTGCGGCGGGGGCAGGGCGGCTTCTGGTAGCGAACGGATTGCAACCACACAGCACTTCATAACAAAGGACACGGACATGGCGCATTTCGAACTGGTTGAAAAGATGGCCCCCAACGCGGTCATCAAGGTCGTGGGCGTGGGCGGCGGCGGCGGCAACGCCGTGGCGCACATGGTCAACAGCAGCGTGGACGGGGTTGAATTCATCACCGCCAACACCGACTCGCAGGCGATCAAGAACTGCGGCGCGAAGCTGCAGCTGCAGCTGGGCGGCAACGTCACCAAGGGCCTGGGCGCGGGCGCCAACCCGGAAGTGGGCCGCCAGGCCGCGCTGGAGGACCGCGAGGCGATCATGGACGCGCTGCAGGGCGCGGACATGGTCTTCATCACCGCAGGCATGGGCGGCGGCACCGGCACCGGCGCCGCGCCGGTGGTGGCGCAGCTGGCCAAGGAGATGGGCATCCTGACCGTCGCCGTGGTCACCAAGCCGTTCCCGTTCGAGGGCCGCCGCCGCATGCAGGTGGCGCTGAAGGGCATCGAGGAACTCAGCCAGCACTGCGACTCGCTGATCACCATTCCCAACGAGAAGCTGATCACCGTGCTGGGCCGCAACGCCACCATGATCCAGGCCTTCCGCGCCGCCAACGACGTGCTGCTGGGCGCGGTGCAGGGCATCGCCGACCTGATCGTGCGCCCGGGCCTGATCAACGTGGACTTCGCCGACGTGCGCACCGTGATGAGCGAGATGGGCCTGGCGATGATGGGCACCGGATCCGCCCGCGGCGACGACCGCGCGCAGGCCGCGGCCGAATCCGCCATCCAGAACCCGCTGCTGGACGACGTCAACCTGACCGGCGCCAACGGCATCCTGGTCAACATCACCGCCGGCCCGGACTTCACCATGGCCGAGTTCGACGAGGTGGGCCGCACCGTGGAGCAGTACGCCTCCGAGGACGCCACCGTGGTGATCGGCACCGTGCTGGACCCGGACATGCAGGACGAGGTCCGCGTCACCGTGGTCGCCACCGGCCTGAACCGCAACACCGGCCGCCAGTCGGTGGGCCACGACCGCCGCGACTTCCGCCACGAACCGGCGATGGAAGCGCCGCGCCGCCCGCAGGTGCAGCTGATCAACACCCAGGGCAAGCGCGACGGGACCACCGGCCTGATGATCGACGAGGTGTCCGACCCGTTCGTGCCCGGCCAGGGCCAGGGCTTCGTGGGCGGCTTGCGCCGCAGCGCGGAGCCGGCGCCCGCGGTGGCCGAGCTGCCGAAGGACGATTACCTGGACATCCCGGCGTTCCTGCGCCGCCAGGCGGACTGAGGCCTGCGGATGGCGCCCCTTCCCCCGCGTGCGGGGGAAGGTAGGGATGGGAGCGATCGCCAAGCGTGCCCCCGCCCCGGCCCTCCCCCGTTAACGGGGGAGGGGATCGTTCGTGTCGTGTCGTCGCGTAGCGG
>CBFGMM010000053.1:0-12195 GCA_965649855.1 uncultured Thermomonas sp.
ACGCGGTGCCGGGGGGGCGGCCTGGCCGCAGCCGGCCAGGCCCAGGCCCGGGATCGCGCCGAGCGCGGCGACGATCCGGCGGCGGTCGCGATACACGGACTCGTCGGTGATGTCCGCGGACGGGATGCGGAGCAGGTCGTGCAGGCGCATGCGGGACTCCGGGCAGGTGGGCAAGGGGGGCGGCTGGCGAGCCCGGTCACCCAGGCGGGTGTCGGGGCGCAATGATCGGGTTCCGCCGTCGCAGCACGTATCGACAGAGTGCGGCGGGCGGCGGAAGTTGCAGGTGAACACGCCATGCCGCGCGTGCTGCGCTGCGGCATACTGCGTTTTTCCAGCCCCGGGAGCCGCGATGTCGCGCGCCTACAACTTCAGTGCCGGACCCGCGGCCCTGCCCGAGCCCGTGCTGCGCCATGCGCAGGCCGAGATGCTGGAGTTCGGCGATGCCGGCGCCTCCATCGTGGAGCTCAGCCACCGCGGCCCGGAGTTCATGGAAGTGGCCGCGCGCACCGAGGCCGACCTGCGCGCGCTGCTGGCCATTCCCGACGACTACGCCGTGCTGTTCACCGCCGGCGGCGCCACCACCGCGCAGGCCCTGTTGCCGCTCAACTTCGCCGGGCCCGGCCAGGTCGCGGACTACGTGGTGACCGGCCACTGGGGCAGGACCGCGATCCGGCAGGCGGCGCCGTACGTGCAGCCGAACGTGGCGGCGGATGCCGGCGACCATGGCTATCGATCGATTCCGCCGCGCGATGCCTGGCGGCTGTCGGCCGATGCGGCCTACGTCCACGTCACCGCCAACGAAACCATCCACGGCGTGGAGTTCCGCGCCATCCCCGACACCTGGGACGTGCCCCTTATCGCCGACTTCAGCAGTTCGATCGCCTCCGAGCCGGTGGACATCGCCCGCTTCGGCGCGATCTACGCCGGTGCACAGAAGAACCTGGGCCCGGTCGGCATCGCCGTCGTCATCGTGCAAGCCGACCTCTTGGAGCGCACCGGCCAGCCGCGCGCGCCGATCTTCGACTACCGCGCCCAGCTGGGCGCCGAGTCCATGCTCAACACGCCGCCCAGCTGGAACTGGTACATGCTGGGGCTGACCGTGCGCTGGATGCTGGACGAAGGCGGGGTGGCCGAATTCGCGCGCCGCAACGCGCGCAAGGCCGCGTCGCTGTACGCGGCGATCGACGCCTCCGGCGGCTTCTACCGCAACGAGGTCGACCCGGCCGCGCGTTCCCGGATGAACGTGCCGTTCTTCCTGCACGACGCCGCGCTGGATGCCGCATTCCTCGCCCAGGCGCGCGAGGCCGGGCTGATCGGGCTGAAGGGCCACCGGGTGCTGGGCGGCATGCGCGCCTCGCTCTACAACGCCATGCCCGAGTCCGGCGTGCAGGCACTGGTCGACTTCATGCGCGATTTCCAGGCGCGGCATGGCTGAGCCACGATGAGCATGCACCCGCACGCCAGCCCCGCGCGCGCCTGGCTCGCCAGCCCCGGCAGCGCGCTGCAGGGCGCGATCGACGTGCCGGGCGACAAGTCCATCAGCCACCGCGCGGTGCTGCTGGGCGCGATCGCCGACGGCACCAGCCGCGTCGACGGCTTCCTGGAAGGCGCCGACACCCGCGCCACGGCCGCGATCCTGGGCCAGCTCGGCGTGCGCATCGAAGCGCCGTCGGATGGCGTGCGAATCGTGCACGGCGTGGGGCTGCACGGCCTGCAGCCGGCGGACGGGCCGCTGGACTGCGGCAACGCCGGCACCGGCATGCGCCTGCTGGCGGGCCTGCTGGCGGGCCAGCGCTTCGACAGCGTGCTGGTGGGCGATGCGTCGCTGAGCGCGCGGCCGATGCGGCGGGTGATCGAGCCGCTGGCGGCGATGGGCGCCCGCATCGAATCCAGCGACGGGCGCGCGCCGCTGCGCATCCGCGGCGGCCAGGCCCTGCGCGGCATCGACTACACCCTGCCGGTGGCCAGCGCGCAGGTGAAGTCGGCCCTGCTGCTGGCGGGCCTGTACGCGCAGGGCGAAACCCATGTGCGCGAGCCGCATCCGACGCGCGACTACACCGAGCGCATGCTCGCGGCCTTCGGCGCGGCCTGCGCCTTCGTGCCCGGCGAGGCGGCGGTGCTGGGCGGGCATGCGCTGCGGCCGCGCGACGTGGTGGTGCCCGCGGACGTGTCGTCGGCGGCGTTCTTCATCGTGGCCGCCAGCATCGTCCCGGGTTCGGAGCTGGTGCTGCGCCGGGTGGGCATGAATCCCAGGCGCACCGGCCTGCTGCACGTGCTGCGCGCGATGGGCGCCGACATCACCGAAGCGCATGCCGGCGAGCAGGGCGGCGAGCCGGTGGCGGACCTGCGGGTGCGCCATGCGCCGCTGCATGGCATCGACGTCCCCGAGGCGCACGTGCCCGACATGATCGACGAGTTCCCCGCGCTGTTCGTGGCGGCCGCCTGCGCCCGCGGGACGACCACGGTGCGCGGCGCGGCGGAGCTGCGGGTCAAGGAGTCCGACCGCATCGCCGCCATGGCCCAGGGCCTGCGCGCCCTGGGCATCCGCGTGGACGAGGCGCCCGATGGGGCCAGCATCCAGGGAGGGCGCCTGCGCCCGGGGACCGTGCACGCGCACGGCGACCACCGGATCGCGATGGCGTTCGCGGTGGCGGCCCAGCGCGCCGGCGGCGAGGTGCGGATCGACGACGTGGCCAACGTGGACACCTCGTTCCCCGGGTTCCACACCCTGGCGCGCGCGGCGGGGATGGGCCTGCATCCGGTCTAGCGGCCGTCGACGAAGGCGGTGATCCCCGCCAGCACGCGCGGGTCGCGCGCGGGATCGTAGAGGGCGGCGAGCGGCGCGGTGTGGCCCGCCCCCTCCAGCAGCAGCAGGGTCGCGCGCCCGCCGCGTTCCCGCAGGCGGGAGGCCAGCAGGGTGCTGTCGCGCGCCTCCACCCGCGCGTCCGCGGTCCCGTGCACCAGCAGGAACGGCGGTTCGCCGCCATCCACGAAGTTCAGCGCCTGCGCCTGCGGCCACTGCGCCGGCGGGCCGAAGATCGGCACCAGGTCGCCGGTGATGTCGAAGTCGTACGGCCCGGCCAGGCCGATCACCCCCGCCAGCATGCCCGGCTGCAGTCCCTGCGGCGCCAGGTGTCGGGGATCGGTGCCCAGCAGCGCGGCGATCTGCGCGCCGGCCGAATGGCCGGCCACGAACAGGCGCGCCGGGTCGCCGCCGTGGGCCGCGGCATGCGCGCGCGCCCAGGCCACCGCGCGCGCACCATCCTGCACGAAGGCGGGGAAACCGGCGGTCGGCCAGGTCCGGTAATCCGCGACCAGCGCGAGCATGCCGGCATCCGCCAGGCGACGCCCGACGAAGCGGTAGTCCTGGCGCCGCCCGCTGTTCCAGCCGCCGCCGTAGAAGAACACCACGACCGGCGCATTGCCGCTTGCAGCGCCTGCGGGCCGGTACACGTCCAGCTGCAGGGCATGCTCGGCGCTGTACACCACGCTGGCATCCGGGCGGTCCACGCCGCGGTTGGCCCAGGCCAGCGCGGCCCGCTGGCAACCGCCCGCGGTCAGCGCGCACAGCGCCGCCAGCAACCCGGCAAGCGCCCGGCGACCCGGCATCAGCGGCGCGGCCCCGGGCCGGTTTCCGGCCACTGCTGCGGTACCTTGCGGATCTGCGCGGTGTCGTAGCCCAGGGCGCGCGCCTTGCCCACCAGCGCGTCGTAGTCCGCCTGCGGAAGCGTGGGCGTGCGCGCCATGATCCACAGGTAGTCGCGCTTGCTGCGGCCGATGATGGTGTGGGCGTAGTCGGGCGACACATCCACGATCACGTATTCGGCCTGGATCGGCCAGACGAACTGCATTCCCCAGACCGCGTTGCCGGTGCCGGGCACCACCCGGCCCACCGGCTCCATCGTGCTCAGCGGCGCATCGAAGCCGCCCTTGCGGAAGCGGAAGGTCGTGCGGATGCGGCCATCGTCGTCCAGCCGGTAGCTCTCCACCGCGTTGTAGGCCTCGCGCTCGGGCAGCGAGGGAATGTGCGCGATCACGTACCAGTCGCCCATGAAGCGCGGCAGGTCGACGCTGGCCACGGGCGGGATGGTGGGCGGGCGGGTCGCGCAGGCGGACAGCAGGGTGCCCGCCAGCGCGAGCACGAGCAGTCGGAGTTTCATCGGCTTGCCTCCTTGGCGAAGCGGTAGTGGGCGACCATCCATTCGCGGCCGTGGTCGTAGCCGAACAGCTCGGCGCAGGCCATCCAGAACATGCGCCAGCGCTGGAACCAGAGCGGGGCGGCGTCGCCGTACGCCTGGCGCAGGATGCCCATGACCTGGTCGCGGCGCGCGTCCTGGTTGGCCAGCCAGTGGTCGGCGGTGCGCTGGTAGTGGGTGCCGTCGACCAGCCAGCGGTCCTCGATGCGCAGCGCATCCTGGAACCACAGCAGGGTGTCCGCGGCCGGCATCAGCCCGCCGGTGAAGAAGTGCCGCCCCATCCAGTTGTCCTCGCCCGCGGTCTCGAACGGATACAGCAGGGTGCGGTGGCAGAAGATGTGCACGAACAGCCTGCCGTCCGCGCGCAGCCAGCCGCCGATCCGGCCCAGCAGGGTGGCGTAGTTGCGCATGTGCTCGAACATCTCCACCGACACGCAGCGGTCGAAGCCGCCGGCCGGCAGCTCCAGCCGGTTCACGTCGCAGGTCAGCACCCGCACGTTGCCCAGCCCCAGCGCGTGGCACTGCGCCTCGATGTGCTGGCGCTGCGGCGCCGAATTGGAGACCGCGGTGATGCGCGCGTTGGGGAACTGCCGCGCCATCCACAGGGTCAGCGAGCCCCAGCCGCAGCCCAGCTCCAGGATGTCCTGGCCGTCCGCCAGCTGCGCGCGCTCGCCATACAGCGCCAGCATCGCCTCCTCGGCCTGGGCCAGGGTTTCGCCACCGGTCGGGTAGTAGCAGCCGGAATACTTCAGGCGCGGGCCCAGGCAGTGTTCGAAGAAGGCCGGCGGCAGTTCGTAGTGCTGGCGGTTGGCGGCGTCGGTGTGGATGGCGACCGGGCTCTGCCGCAATTCGGCGATCAGCGCCGCGTTCCGGCGCGCGGCGGCATCGGGATCGCCGGCGTGTTCATCGCGCAGGCGCTGCGCGCACATGCGGCGGATGCCCGCGCGCAGCAGCGCATCCGGCACCAGGCCGCGTTCTGCCAGGCCAAGAAAGCCGTCGGCCGGGCGGTCGCTGGGTAGTTCCATTGCATCGGCAGGTGCGTTCATCGGGTGTCCTTCATCGGTCCGGCTTGGGGAACCACGGGATCAGCATCGGCGTGGTGCGCTGGTAGCGCGCGTAGTCCTCGCCGCGGGTGCGCAGCGCCTGTGCCTCGGTGTGCGGGATGCCGCTGAGCCAGCGCAGGAAGACGTACATCACGACCGGCCCGGCCCACGCCAGCCAGCCGATCGGCGAACCCACCGCCAGCAGCACGTAGGCGAACCAGTGCAGCCACTCGAAGAAATAATTGGGATGCCGCGAATAGCGCCACAGGCCGTCCCGGCAGGTCGTGCCCGTGTTGGCCGGATTGGCGCGGAACGTCGCGAGCTGGCGGTCGGCGATGGCCTCGCCGCCCACGCTGCCCAGCCACACCGCGATGCCGGCCACGAACCACGCATTCCATCCGGCAACCGGGTTGGCCGCGACCGCCAGGAACGGCAGCGAGAACAGCGCGATCAGCACGGCCTGGAACTGGAACATGGCGAACCACGTGCGCTGGTCGTTGCCCCAGCGCGTGCGCAGGTTCGCGTAGCGGCCGTCTTCCGGCTCGCCGCGCACCCGATGCCAGAGGTAGGCGCCCAGGCGCAGGCCCCACAGGCCACCGAGCACCGCCAGCAGCACGCGTGGCAGCAGCGCGCCGGTGCCGGTCGCGGCCGCCAGCACCGCCGCGCCGCCCACGCCGAACGACCACACCACGTCCACGATGCCGGCATTGCCGCGCGCGCGTTGCCAGCGCCAGCCCAGGGCCTGCGCCGCCGCGGCCAGCGCCCAGATCAGCAGTGCCTGTTGCCAGGGATTCATGCGGAGGCCTCGTCGGGAATGTGGATTGGTGCGGCGGCCTGCCGCGCGACCGCGACCAGCGCGCCCATGGCCAGCGCCCAGCCCAGCGCCAGGGTCGCGGTGGCCTGCAGCGGATGGACGAAGGCGACCGCATCGAAGCCGCGCGCCGCGCCCCAGTACGCCAGCGGTCCGCCCACCGCACCGAAGGCCACGGCGACCGCGGGGCGCGCCATCACCCACTGCAGCGAATGCTGCAGGGTCAGCGCGAAGGCCAGCCAGAGGGCCACGATCCACGCCGGCGCCGGCAGCGCCGGATCCGGCGCGGCATAGCGGAGCCAGCCGGACGCCGCCAGCGCACCGTCCAGCAGCAGGCCGCAGGCGAGCGCGGTGGCCGCCAGCCATGCGTCGACCCGGCGGATGGACGAGTGCCACCACGCCAGCGCGGCGAAGCCCAGGCAGGCCGCGATGCCGGGCCAGGCCAGCCCGCGCCCCGCGAATCCCACCGCGACGAACCATGCGGCCTGGTAGCCCAGCAGGTTGGCCCAGAAGCGCATCTCAGGCCTCCAGCAGGCCGGGGAGATAGGACGCGCCGCGGTAGCCGGGCTTGGCCAGCAGCAGGTGCGCCACGCCGATGGAGCGCTCCAGGAAGCCGCCCTCGCAATAGGCCAGGTAGAACTCCCACATGCGCAGGAATCGCGTGTCGAACCCCTGCGCGCGCACCGCCTCGCGCTGCGCCAGGAAGCGCTGCCGCCAGTCGTGCAGGGTGCGCGCGTACGAGGGGCCGAAGTCCTCCAGGTGCACCAGGGCCAGGTCGCTGCCGCGGGTCTTGGCCTCCAGCATCGCCGCGATGGACGGAATGAACGAGCCGGGGAAGATGAAGCGCTTGATGAAGTCCACGCTGCGCACCGCCTGCGCGTAGCGGTGGTCCTCGATGGTGATCGCCTGCACCAGGCCCAGTCCGTCGGGCTTGAGCAGGCGGCCCACGGTGGCGAAATAGGTGTCCAGGTACTGCGGGCCGATCGCCTCGATCATCTCGATCGACACCAGCTTGTCGTAGGTCCCCGACAGGTCGCGGTAATCGGACAGCAGCACGGTCACGCGGTCCTGCAGCCCGGCATCGGCCACGCGCTGCGAGGCCAGTGCGTGCTGCTCGCGCGAGATGGTTGTGGTGGTCACCCGGCAGCCGCGGGTCCGCGCCGCGTGGACCGCGAACCCGCCCCAGCCGGTGCCGATCTCCACCAGGTGGTCGCCCGCGCCCAGCCGCAGCTTGTCGCAGATGCGGTCCAGCTTGCGGGTGGAGGCGGCCTCCAGGGTGTCGTCCTTCCCGGCGTACAGGGCGGAGGAATACATCAGGTCCTCCGACAGGAACAGGCGGAAGAAGTCGTTGCCGAGGTCGTAGTGCGCGGCGATGTTGCGCCGCGCCCCGTCGCGGGTGTTGCGGCGCAGCGCGTTCCAGCCGCGCATGGCCATGCCGCCCAGGCGCGCGGGGCCACGCTCCATGCCGTCCAGCAGGTCGCGGTTGCGCACCAGCAACTGCACCAGGCCGACCAGGTCGTCGCAGTCCCAGTCGCCGTCCATGAACGCTTCGGCCGCGCCCACGCTGCCATTGCCGGCCAGCGCGCGGTAGAACCCCGGGCCATGCACGCGCAGGCGCAGCGGCGGCGCATCGCCACGCCCCGCGCATTCGCTGCCCAGCGCATCGTGCAGTTCGACCGCGCGGCCCTGCATGGCCTCCAGTTGGCGCAGCAGGCGGGTGCGCAGGAAGCGATCGAGGCTGGTGTAGGCGGTGGCGGGCGCGGCGTGGACCAGGGCGTTCATCGCGTCGATTCCAGTCGTGAGGGGTGGTCGTGGATGGGCACGCGCTTCAGCCACAGCCGCAGCGCCTGCCAGTGGATGCCGGCCACCACCTGGGCGGTCATCAGCGGATAGCGCCAGAGCACCCGCGCCAGCCCGGGGCCATCCAGCGGGCGGCGGCGCAGGGCCAGGGTGGCATCGAACTCCCGGCGTTCCCCGTCGATCACGTCCATGTGCACGTGGAGCGCATCGCCGGGGGCGGTGAACGCCCATGCGTACTGCCGCTGCATCGGCAGGAACGGGGAGACGTGGAACGCCTTGTCGAACGCCCAGTGCAGTGCGCGGCCGCGTCGCCGCGCCGCCTCGACCGGGAGGACGTAGGCGTGGCGCTCCTTCCACGGGGTGTTGGTGATCTCGGCGACGATGCTGTGCAGCGCGCCGCCGGCGTCGTGGCAGTAGTAGAAGCTGACCGGGTTGAAGCTGTAGCCCGCGTAGCGCAGGTGGGTGAGCAGGCGCACCGCCCCGGCCGGGCGCTGCCCGGTGGCGCGCTGCACGCGGTCGCGGACCGCCTCGGCCAGCGGCTGCAGCGGGTCGCCGAGGAAATCGCGGCGGCGGAAGCTGGCCAGGTTGGCCCGCTCCACGGACCACAGCCAGCGCCCCCGGAACACCGCATCCACCTCGTCCAGGTCCAGGTAGAGCTGCGCCATGCGATGGCGGAACGCATGCGCGCAAGGCGCGTGGCGGCGATGGCGCACGTGTCCTTCGTAGATGGCGCTGGAGAAGCTGCCGGTCACGCCGCCGCGTCCATCCGGGACGGCGCCGCGCGCTGGCCAGCCGCCCATGCCGCGCCCAGCGCGCTGGCAACCTCCACCCCGCTGCGGATGCCGTCCTCGTGGAAACCCCAGCCCCAGTACGCCCCGGCGAACCAGGTGTGGCGCTGGCCCTGGATCTCCTGCTTGCGCGCCTGCGCCGCCACCGAGGCGTGGCTGTAGACGGGGTGGTGGTAGCCGCGCCGCACCAGCACCTTGCCCGGGTCGATGTCGTCGCTGCGGTTGAGGCTGACCACCAGCGGGGTCGGGACGGACAGGCCCTGCAGCAGGTTCATGCAATAGCTCACCGTGCACGCCTGCGCGGGATCGGCGGGAAGGTGCGCGTTCCATGCGGCCCACGCCTTGCGGGAACGGGGCAGCAGCCGCGCGTCGGTGTGCAGCACGGTGTCGTTCGCCTGGTAGGGCATGGCGCCCAGCACGTCCCGCTCGCGCGCGTCGGCATCCTCCAGCAGGTCGAGCGCCTGGTCGCTGTGGCAGGCCAGCACCACCTGGTCGAAGCGCTCGGTCCCCGCGCCGGACCGCAGCAGCACGCCGTTCGCGTCGCGCCGGATGCCCCGCACCGGGCAGGCCAGGCGCACCTGCACGTCCCAGCGCGCCGCCAGGGCGTCCACGTAGGTGCGCGAGCCGCCCCGCACCACCCGCCACGCGGGGCGACCGCTGATCTGCAGCATCTGGTGGTTGGCCATGAACTGGACCAGGTACCTGGCCGGGAACCCGAGGATGCCGGCGGCGGGCGATGACCACAGCGCGCTGGCCATCGGCACCAGGTGCAGGTCGCGGAACGCGGAACCGTATCCGCCGGCATCCAGGTAATCACCCAGCGAGGGACCGGGACCGGGCGCGTGGAGCAGGGCAGGCGCCTGGCGATAGAAGCGCGCCAGGTCCCGCAGCATGCCCCAGAAGCGCGGCGACACCAGGTTGCGTCGCTGGCAGAACAGGGTGTCCAGGGTGGTCGCGTTGTATTCCAGGCCGCTGGCCGCGTCCTGCACCGAGAAGCTCATCGTGGTCGGCTGCGAGGCAACGCCGAGTTCGTCGAACAGGCGGGTCAACAGCGGGTAGTGCGCCGGGTTGTGCACGATGAAGCCGGTATCCACCTGCAGCGCCTGGCCGTCCACCTCCACCCGGTGGGTATCGGTATGGCCGCCGAGGTAATCGTTGGCTTCGAACAGCACGACCTCGTGGACGCGCGAGAGCAGCCACGCCGCCGACAGCCCCGCGATCCCGCTTCCCACCACCGCGATGCGCATGTCAGCGCCCCGCCTTTTCCAGCACCCAGGCGGGCACCGGCTTGAGGTCGCGCACCAGGCCCAGCGCCTGCAGCAGGCGCAGGCCGTACCAGGTGAGGTCGACCTCCCACCAGCGGAAGCCCTGGCGCGCGCTGCCGGGGAAGAAATGGTGGTTGTTGTGCCAGCCCTCGCCGAAGGTGAGCAGGGCCAGCCACAGGTTGTTGCGGCTGTCGTCGCGGGTGTCGAAGCGCCGCCTGCCCCAGACATGCGCCAGCGAATTGATGGTGACGGTGGCGTGGAACAGCACCACGGTGGAGACGAAGAAGCCCCACACCAGCAGCTGCGGCCCGCTGGTCCCCAGGCCCGGGGCGAAGCGCTCCAGCGCCGCACCCGTCGCGTAGAGCAGCGCCGCCAGCGCCACCGGGATCGCGGTGTCGTAACGGTCCAGCCAGCGCAGTTCCGGGTAGCGCAGCAGGTCGCCGATGCGCGAGGTGTCGGTGCGGAAGCCGCCTCGGGTCAGGAACCAGCCCGCGTGGCTGCGCCAGAACCCCTTGCGCGGCGTGTGCGGGTCGGCCGGGGTGTCGGCGTGCACGTGGTGGTGGCGATGGTGCGCCGCCCACCACAGCGGGCCGCGCTGCACGGCGGCCGCGCCCAGCACCGCGAAGGCGAACTGCACGGGACGCGAGGTACGGAACGTGCGGTGGGAGAAATAGCGGTGGTAGAACCCGGTGATCGCGAACATGCGCAGGGCGTACAGCGCCAGCGCCACCCATACCGCCGTGGCGGAAACGCCGACCCAGAACACGGCGAGGCAGGCGAGGTGCATGGCCACGAACGGCGCGGCGCGCAGCCAGTCGACGCGCTCGTCGAGGGCGGGGTCCGGCGCTGCATCGGCCGCGCTGGTATCGAGCCACGCCCGCAGCGCACGCATGCCGCGGTGCGCGGGGTCCTGCAGGGGCTGCTTCCGATGCATGCGATCTCCTGTGCTCCCCGACTGCTACGCAGCGCGGGGCGCCCCGGATGCAGCAGGACTCAGAACGGGCAACGCCCGTCCAGCGGCGCGCGGATCGCGGCCTGCACGTCGGCGGCCGTGGCCGCTGCAGGCGCGGGCGCGAACCGGATCCGCACCTGCGGGTTGGCGCCGCGCCCGTCGCGCACGTTGCCGGTGCCGGCGAACTCCAGCAGCCGCTGGTCCCTGCTGGCGTACACCAGCTGCACGTCGGGGACGGCGAAGCCGAACCACGCATCCAGGCGCATCCGCAACCGCTGCGCCTCGATCCCGTTCCAGCGGGTCGCGCCCACGCGCTGCACGCGCACCGGGTAGAAGCGCTTGCGGCTGGGCACCAGGAACTGCATGCGCACGCTTTCGCCCGCCATGAGCGCCTGCCAGTGGCCGCGCACCGCGGCATCGAAGCCGGCGTCGATCACGCCGTCCGCGGGGACCTGCACGGTGCGTGCGGTCTCGACACCGGTGCCCCCGCGCACGAAGACGGCGCGGCTGCGGTCGGTGCCGCGCACGCCTTCCCGGTAGCCGTCGCGGCCGTCCTCGAAGGCGAAGTTGGGCGTGGTGGCGGCCGCCACGGGCGCGACCCGCTTGCGGGCGAACGGCGACCCGTCGGGGCACCGGTACAGCACCCAGCGTTCCCCGGACCCGCCAGGCGCCACGAAGTGGGTTTCGCGATAGAGCAGGGCGCCGTTGCCCGCCGCATGCACGCGCGCCTCCTCCCGGGAGAGTGGCGCGGCCACCGCGCCACCGGCGGCGAGGGTGGCGGCAAGCGCGCCGGCAAGGGACCATGCTGTCTGCTTCACGGGTTCGCGCTCCATGCGGGTACATGCGCGGCTACGCACGCAGGCGGCGTCCGGATGCGCGCGTTCAGAGGCCCAGCATCGGTTGCAGGCGGCGCGCCAGCCACCCCTGGAAGCGCAGCGGCGCGTCGAGCGCGGACACGCAGATGCAATCGCCACCGGGCGACGTCACCGGCTGGTGCTCGGTGTCGCCGTCCAGGTCGGCCACGTCGCCCGCCGCGAAATGGCCCAGCGCATCGTCGTAGGCGCCGGACAGGATCTGGGTGATCTCGCTGCCGCCATGGCTGTGCACCGGAAGCCGCTTGCCCGCACCGATCCGCAGCATCACGACGGTCCCGCCGGTCGGCCCCACGCGTCGCACGTAGCGCATCCCCGGGCCCATCCAGCGCCAGGGCAGCGCGCGGTAGGACGCGCCGAAATAGGGTTGCAGCGGCAGCGGGATGCGGTCGGGATCCGCCGGGCGCGGGAGCGGCGGAGCGGCAGGCGGTTGCGGCGGCCCCAGCGCGTCGAGGCGGCCCAGGATGT
>CBFGMM010000054.1:0-12143 GCA_965649855.1 uncultured Thermomonas sp.
GGCGCTGGCCGGGGCCGGCCTGTGCGTGGCCAGCGGCCTGGCCGCGGGCATCGACGCCGCCGCCCACCTCGCCACCCTGGACGCCGGCGGGGCCACCGTGGCGGTGCTGGGGACCGGCCCCGACGTGGCGTACCCCGCCCGCCACCGCGACCTGCTGGCACGGGTGGCCGCGCAGGGCGCCGTGGTCAGCGAACACCCCCCGGGCACCGGCCCGCTGCGCCAGCACTTCCCCAGCCGCAACCGCATCCTCGCCGGGCTCAGCCTGGGCACCGTGGTGGTCGAGGCCGCCGAACAGTCGGGCGCGCTGATCACGGCGCGCCTGGCCGCCGACGCGGGCCGGGAGGTGTTCGCGGTGCCGGGTTCGATCCACAACCCGATGGTGCGCGGCTGCCACCGGCTGATCCGGGAGGGCGCGAGCCTGGTGGAAGCGCCCGCCGAGGTGCTGGCCGTCCTCGCCCCGCTGGCCGTCGACCTGGCCCGGGCGCTCAAGGGGGAGCTGGGGACCGTGGTGCCTGATGGCCTGCCAGCGCCTGCTCCGGCCATTCCCCAGGGCGACCCCGACTACAACCGGTTGTGGCAGGCGCTCGGCACCGACCCAACGGATATGGATGAACTGGTGGTCCGCAGCGGATTGACGGCTGCCCGGCTGTCGGCCATGCTGCTGGCGCTGGAGCTGGAAGGGCGGGTGGCGGCGGAACACGGACGCTACTGCCGGATCGGGGGCTGACAGCGCTTCGCCTTCACGCGCCGCTACCGGCGCAGGCCGAGGGACATGAAAGAAAGCATCCTGGATGTACTGCTGTACCTGTTCGAGCACTACTTCACCAACGATGCCATCGTGGTTTCCGACGACGCCCTGACCGCCCCCGACAGCCCGCTGGTGGGCGAACTGGCCGATGCCGGCTTTTCCAGGGCGGAGATCCGCAAGGCCTTCGACTGGCTGGATGCCCTGGCACGGCAGCGCCCCGCGCCGGGCACAGCGCGCGCCGCCGGCCCGACCCGGGTGTTCCACGGCACCGAGATGGACAAGCTGGACACCGAGGCGCGGGGCTTCCTGCTGTTCCTGGAACAGCACGGCATCCTCGACCACGACCAGCGCGAGCTGGTGCTGGACCGGGCGATGGCGCTGGACCAGGACGCGCTGGACCTGGACGACCTGAAGTGGGTGGTGCTGATGGTGCTGTTCAACCAGCCCGGCTCCGAGGCGGCCTACGCCTGGATGGAAACCCAGATGTTCCTGGACGAGCCGGAACCCGTGCACTGAGCCCGCGGCGCCGCCCGTGCTTGACAGCGCGGGCACCGCCGTGATTCCACTGTAATAAGGAAACAGCCGAAGCGCCCGGGGCCCCGCCCCCGGGCGTTGGCTTCTGCGCCGTCCCCCGACGCCGCCTTCATCGCACCGCCGGAACCCGTCCCCCATGCCCAAGCACCTGCTCGTCGTCGAATCGCCCGCCAAGGCCAAGACGATCAACAAATACCTCGGCAAGGACTACACCGTCCTGGCCAGCTACGGGCACGTGCGCGACCTGGTGCCGAAGGAAGGCGCGGTGGACCCGGAGCAGGGCTTCGCGATGCGCTACGAGACGATCGACAAGAACGAGAAGCACGTCGACGCCATCGCCAAGGCGGCGAAGACGGCGGACTCCCTGTACCTGGCGACCGACCCGGACCGCGAGGGCGAGGCGATCAGCTGGCACATCGCCGAGATCCTCAAGGAGCGCAACCTGATCGGCGACAAGCCGCTGCACCGGGTGGTGTTCACCGAGATCACCCCGCGCGCGATCAAGGAGGCGATGGCGCACCCCCGCCTGATCGCCAGCGACCTCGTCGATGCGCAGCAGGCGCGCCGCGCGCTGGACTACCTGGTCGGCTTCAACCTCTCGCCGGTGCTGTGGCGCAAGGTGCAGCGCGGCCTGTCGGCGGGCCGCGTGCAGTCCCCGGCGCTGCGCATGATCGTGGAGCGCGAGGAGGAGATCGAGGCCTTCGTGGCGCGCGAGTACTGGACCGTCGAGGCCGAGGTGCAGCACCCGTCGCAGGCGTTCACCGCACGGCTGAGCAAGCTCGACGGCAAGAAGTTCGAGCAGTTCACCATCACCAACGCGGACGACGCGGAGGACGCGCGCGCGCGCATCCAGCGCGCCGCCGGCGGCGTGCTGCACGTCACCGACGTGGCCAGCAAGGAACGCAAGCGGCGCCCGGCGCCGCCGTTCACCACCTCCACCCTGCAGCAGGAGGCCGCGCGCAAGCTGGGCTTCACCACCCGCCGCACCATGCAGGTGGCGCAGAAGCTGTACGAGGGCGTGGCGATCGGCGAGGAAGGCACGGTCGGCCTGATCAGCTACATGCGCACCGACTCGGTGAGCCTGTCGCAGGACGCGCTGGCCGAGATCCGCGACGTGATCGCGCGCGACTTCGGCACCGGCTCGCTGCCGGACAAGCCCAACGTCTACCAGACCAAGTCGAAGAACGCGCAGGAAGCGCACGAGGCGGTGCGCCCCACCTCCGCGCTGCGCACCCCGTCGCAGGTGGCGCGCTACCTGACCGACGACGAGCGCAAGCTCTACGACCTGGTGTGGAAGCGCGCGGTGGCCAGCCAGATGATCCCGGCCACGCTCAACACGGTCACCGTGGAACTGGCCGCCGGCAGCGACCACAGCTTCCGCGCCAGCGGCACCACGGTGGTGGTGTCCGGCTTCCTCGCCGTGTACGAGGAGGGCAAGGACCAGAAGAACGCCGAGGACGAGGACGAGGGCCGCAAGCTGCCGCTGATGAAGCCGGGCGAGAACCTGCCGCTGGAGCGCATCCACGCCGACCAGCACTTCACCCAGCCGCCGCCGCGCTTCACCGAGGCCGCGCTGGTCAAGGCGCTGGAGGAATACGGCATCGGCCGGCCGTCGACCTATGCCTCCATCATCCAGACCCTGCTGTTCCGCAAGTACGCGGAGATGGAAGGCCGCAGCTTCCGCCCCACCGACGTGGGCCGCGCGGTGTCCAACTTCCTCAGCGTCCACTTCACCCGCTACGTGGACTACGACTTCACCGCCAAGCTGGAGGACGAGCTGGACGCGGTGAGCCGCGGCGAGGAGGACTGGATCCCGCTGATGGAGAAGTTCTGGGGCCCGTTCAAGGAACTGGTGGACGAGAAGTCCGAAAGCGTGGACCGCAGCGAAGCCACCGGCGCGCGCGAACTCGGCGCCGATCCCAAGTCCGGCAAGCCGGTCAGCGTGCGCCTGGGACGCTACGGCCCGTACGCGCAGATCGGCGACAAGGACACGGACGAGAAGCTGGAGTTCGCCTCGCTGCGGCCCGGCCAGTCGATGCATACGATCACCCTGGCCGACGCGGTGGAGCTGTTCAAGCTCCCGCGCAAGCTCGGCGAATCCAATGGCGAGGAGGTCAGCGTCGGGATCGGCCGCTTCGGCCCCTTCGCCAAGCGCGGCAGCAGCTACGCCTCGCTGAAGAAGGAGGACGACCCGTACACCATCGACCTGGCGCGCGCGGTGTTCCTGCTCGAGGAGAAGGAAGAGATCGCCCGCAACCGCATCATCAAGCAGTGGGACGGGCACGAGGTGCAGGTGCTGAACGGGCGTTACGGCCCCTACCTGTCGGACGGCAAGCTCAACGGCAAGATCCCGAAGGACCGCGAGCCGGCGTCGCTGAGCCTGGACGAGGCGCTGCAGCTGCTGGCCGAGACCGGCAAGCCCGCGCGCAAGGGCTTCGGCGCCAAGAAGGCCGCCGCGAAAAAGACGGCCGCCAAGAAGGCCGCGGTCAAGAAGGCACCCGCCGCGAAGTCGCCGGCGAAGAAGGCGGTCGCGAAGAAGGGCGTCGCGAAGAAGGCGGCTGCGAAGGCCGCGACCAAGCCGGCCAGGAAGGCCGCGGCGAAGAAAGCCTACGCCAGCCCGCATCCCGAGCCGGCGAAGCCCCTGCTGACCGCATCCACCGCGGACGTCGGCAAGAAGCGTGTCGTCAAGAAGGCCGCGCGCGAGGACGCGCCGTTCTGATGGTGGCGTGCCGGGCATGAGCGGGTTCGCTTCCCTGGACGCGACGCTTGCCGCGCTGCGCCGCGGCGGCGTCGTCGCCTACGCCACCGAAGGGGTCTGGGGACTGGGCTGCGACCCGCGCGACGAGGCCGCCACGCTGCGCCTGCTGGCGCTCAAGCAGCGCGCGGTCGACAAGGGCCTGATCCTGGTCGCCGCCGAGGAGGCGCAACTCGCGCCCTTCATCGACATGCCGGCGCTGTCGCCCGCACAGCGCGACGCGGTGCGCGCCAGCTGGCCCGGCCCCAACACCTGGATCGTCCCCGCCTCCACCGGCGCGCCGCGCTGGATCACCGGCAGCCATGACGGCATCGCCGTCAGGGTCAGCGCGCACCCGGGCGTGCGCGCCTTGTGCGCGGGATTCGGCGGCGCCATCGTCTCCACCAGCGCCAACCGCGCCGGCGATCCCGCGCCGCGCGCCGCCGGCGAGCTGGACCCCGCCATCCTGGCCGGGGTGGATGCCGTGCTGGAGGGCGAAACCGGCGGCCTGCAACGCCCCTCCACGATCCGCGACGCGCGCAGCGGCGCCGCGCTGCGTTCCTGACGCCGCGCTTGCGATTCAGCCGCGCGCGCGCAAGATGCGCGGGTGCGCAGTGCCCTGCCCCTGATGATGCTGCTCGCCATGGCGTGGATGCCGCCCGCGCATGCGCAGTCCGCCACGGTGACCGTCTACCGCTGCACCGACGCTGCCGGTCGCCAGAGCCTGCGCGACACCCCGTGCCCGAAGGGCCAGGCGCAGCAGGCCCGCGACATGCTGCGCCCGAAGGATGCGCCCAGCGCGGTGCGCCCGGCGCCCCCGCAACCGACCGTGGCCGCTCCCGTTCCGGTGCAGGTACGCGTGCTGGCGCCCCCGTTGCCGATGTACGAATGCGTCACGCCCGATGGCGCGCGCTACACCAGCGAGAACGGCAGCGGCAATCCGCGCTGGGTGCCGTTCTGGACGCTCGGCGTCCCCGCCTACGGATATGGGCGCGTCGATGCCGGCCGGGGCAGTTTCCGCCGCGCCCCGTCCGGCAATGCCGCCATCGGCGCGCCGCAACAGTCGCTGCCGGCGCCGGGTGGCGTGCCCTCCGGCGTGGACCGGCGCCATCCGGTGCCGTGGCCGGTCGCCAGCGGCGGCGGCACCTGGGTCAGCGATGCCTGCAGCCTGCTGCCGCCGAGGGAAACCTGTGCGCGCCTGCGCGACCGCCGCGACGCGATCCGCACCCGCGCCTTCAACGCCATGCCGTCGGAGCGCGAGGTGCTGCGCCGCGAGGAGCGCGGCATCCTGGCGCGACTGGCCAACGACTGCGCACGCTGATGCATCGCTTGGTCGCGCCCATGCTGCTGCTCGGCCTCGCCCTGCCGACGGGCGCGCAGGAGACGCTGTTCTACAAGTGCACCGATGCGCGCGGCAACGTGAGCATGCAGAACGGCACGCCCTGCGCGGCCGGCATGAAGCAGGAGGTGCGCAGGATCGGCGAGGTGCGCACCGTGCCTGTGCCGGCGAAGCGCCCCGATGCACCCGCGCCGCCGCCCGCGCCGGCGTACGGCGACTTCGTGCTGGTCAGCGGACCCAACATGCAGCGCGCGCCGGCTGCGGAGGCCGCCGCCCTGCCGCCGCCGGCGGCGCTGTACCACTGCCGGACCTGGGAAGGCGAAACCTACTATGGCGACGTGGCGGAGCCGCCGCCGCGCTGCGCGCCGCTGCAGGTCATGGGCATCGACGGCAGCGCCGCGCTGGGCGCGGGCCTGGCGTGCGAGATGAAGCACGACGCCTGCAGCGTGGTGCCGGATGCGCAGCTGTGCGCCGCGTGGTACCGGCGCATGGACGAGGCGGAGTTCAAGTGGAAGTACGCGGCGCGCGCCGACGAGGCCGCGCGCAAGGCCGCGTTCGACGCGATCGACGCGGCCATCAAGGCGAGCAGCTGCTCGCCGGTGGCGCCGCTCGAGGCTCAGAACCCGTAGCGCAGGAAACCGCCGTCCACCGCCAGGCATTCGCCGGTGATGTAGCTGGCGGCCGGCATGCACAGGAAGGCGACCGCGGCCGCGACTTCCTCGGGTTCGCCGATCCGCCCCAGCGGCGTGCGCAGCAGCACCTCGTCCAGGTAGTCGGGGTCGGAGAGCTTGCCGCTGGTGCGCCGGGTGCGGATGTACCACGGCGCTACGCAGTTCACCCGCACGCCGTCCTCCGCCCACTCCACCGCCAGGTTGCGGGTCATCTGGTGCAGCGCCGCCTTGCTCATGCCGTAGGGCGCGCCGCTGCGCACGTGGATCTCGCCCGATACGCTGCCGATGTTCACGATGCTGGACGCGGCGTGCTTGGCCAGCAGGGGGTGCACCGCGCGGCACAGCTCGAACGCGGAGAACACGTTGGTCTCGAAGATGCCCCGCCACTGGTCCTCGCCGTAGTCCAGCACCGGGCGGGTCAGGTTGCCGCCCGCGTTGTTGACCAGGATGTGCAGGCCGCCATGGTCGGCCGCCCAGTCCATGATCTCGCTGCGCTGCTCCTCGTCGGTGACGTCCGCGGGCAGCGCCAGCACCGCGTCCTCGGGGCCCGGGAACTCCTCCTCCAGCTCGGTGCGGGCCTGCTCCAGCGCGGCGGGGTCGCGCGCCACCATCAGCACCTGCGCGCCGAACCCCAGCAACTCGCGGCAGATCGCAAGGCCGATGCCGGCGCTCGCCCCGGTCACCAGCGCGCGTTGTCCGTCCAGCCTCCAGCGGTGCGATGCCATGCGCGGGTCCTGTGGTGTGGGCTCGGCGTAGGATAGGCGCAGGCCACCGCGACATGGAGTAGCCCATGCCCACGATCGCATCGTCCCCGCGCCTTGCCTGCCTGGTTGCGCTTGCCTGCGCCGGCCTGGCCCCCGCCTGCACGCCGCCGGACAAGCCGGACGAAGAGCGCAGGCCCGAGCCGCGCTCGCAGGCCGGTCCGGTGCCCCCGCCGCAGCCGGCGACGCTGCACGGTGCCGAGGCCTACACGAAGCGCGCCCGCGAAGCGCGGGACACGCAGGCCAACGCCAGCGACCGCCAGCGCGGGGCAATCGAGAACGCGACGCGCTAGCGGTGCGCCCGGCCTAGTCCGGCGCGCACAGGCAATGCGCCAGCGGCAGCACCGGCGCTTGGCCCTTGCTGCGCATGGCGGCCTCCAGCAGGCGCATCGGCGCCTGCGCCTGGAGGTGCTCGCGCAGCAGCGATTCGCCCACCCCGCTGGCGCGCAGCAGCGCCAGTCCCGCGCGGCTGGCGATCAGGTCGCCGAACCATTGGGCGAACGGCTTGGCCCGCTCTTCCAGGTACTGCGTGCGCCAGGCATCGCGCTTGCCCAGCCTGGCGCGCGCGGCGGCGTCCGCGACCGCATCGTCCAGGCCGCCGATCGCGTCCACCAGGCCACGCTGGCGCGCCTGCTCGCCGCTCCACACGCGGCCGCGGGCGACCGCGTCGATCTGCTCCACGCTGCGCTTGCGCGCGCTGGCCACCTTGCCGGTGAAGTCGCGGTAGCCCTTCTCGATCACGCTCTGCACGATCGACCCCACGCCCGGGTCCAGCGGGCGGGTGATGTCGAACGCGCCGGCATAGCGCGTGGTGCCCACGCCGTCGGTGTGCACGCCGATCTTGTCCAGGCCCCGGTCCACGGTGGGGAACAGGCCATAGATGCCGATCGAACCGGTGATGGTGGAGGCATCCGCGTAGATCCGGTCCGCGTTCATGCTGATCCAGTAGCCGCCCGACGCCGCCACGTCGCCCATCGACACCACCACCGGCTTGCCGGCCTCCTTCAGGGCCACCACCTCGCGGCGGATCTGCTCGGACGGGAAGACTTCGCCCCCGGGCGAGTTCACCCGCAGCACCACCGCCTTGATGGTGTCGTCGTCGCGCGCCGCGCGCAGCAGCGCCGAAGTGGACTCGCCGCCCACCTGGCCCGGCGGCAGGTCGCCGCTGGCGATCGCGCCCTCGGCCACCACCACCGCCACCTGCGGCCGGGCGTCGGCCTTCGGCAGCGCGCCATCGACGTGCTGCAGGTAGGCCTCCAGGCCGATGTGGCGGAACCCGCCCTCGGCATCCTCGTCGGCCAGCCCGCGCTGGGCCAGCAGTTCGTCCATCTGCTCGCGCGTCTTCAGGCCGTCCACGAGCTTCTGCCGCACCGCCAACTGCGCCAGGTCGCCGCGCGCCGCGGCCACCTGCTCGGGCATCGCGTCGATCTGCGCGGCCAGGGTGGCCGGCGCGATCTTCCGCGCGCGGCCGATATCGGCCAGCATCCGCTGCCAGATGTCGTTCATCCAGAACAGGTCGGCCTGCTTGGCTTCGGGCGAGGCATCGTCGCGCACATAGGGTTCGGCGGCGGACTTGTACTCGCCCACCTTGAACAGGTGCATGTCCACGCCGAGCTTGTCCTCCAGCCCTTCGCGGAAGTACTGGCGGTACCGGCCCAGTCCTTCCAGCATCACGCCGCCCATCGAATCGGGATCGAGGTAGACCTCGTTGGCCTGCGCCGCCAGCAGGTACTGGCCCTGGCCATAGTTCTCGCCGAACGCGACCACCTGCTTGCCCGCCGCGCGCAGCCTGGCCACCGCGGCGGCCACGTCGCGCAGCGAGGCGAAGCCGGAGGCCTGCAGGTCGTCCAGCTCCAGCACCACGCGTTCGATGCGCTTGTCGGTGCGCGCGGCGTCCAGCGCGCGCAGCAGGTCGCGCTGGCGCACCTCGCGGCAATCCGACCCGTTGGTCGCGCGCGAGAACGCGCGGCTGACCGCATCGCAGCTGTACTGCTCCACCAGGCGCCCCTCGGGCGCCAGCACCAGGGTGGTGCGCTCGCCGATCGGGGCCAGCTTGCCGTCGCCCAGCACCGCCATCAGCACCAGCAGCAGCACGAGCAGGAACAGCAGGTTGAACACCAGCCGGCGGGTGAAGTTGACCGTGTCCCAGAGGCCCACGAACAGGCGGGCGATGGGGCCGCGGCGGCGCGGTGGGTTCATTGCGTGCTCCGGGAAAGACAGCGGCCCGAGGCGGGCCATGGGAGGAATCGTACCGACGGGCCGTGAAGCGGGCATCGGGCATCGGTCATGGTGACCGATGGCGCGCCGGCCGCGGTGCGGCCATGGCCCGCTACATGGGGATGCGCGCGCTGCTGCGCAAGAACCGCCGCGCCAGCAGGAAGGCCGCCACCGACAGCCCGGCGGTCAGCCCCAGCCACATGCCGGCCGGGCCCCAGCCCAGCCACAGCCCCAGGCCCGCGCCCACCGGCATGCCGATGCCCCAGTAGGCCAGCGCGGCCAGCAGCATCGGCACCCGGGTATCGCGCAGCCCGCGCAGCGCGCCCGCGGACAGCACCTGGATGCCGTCCGGGAACTGGAACAGCGCCGCGTACAGCAGCAGGGTGGCGCCCAGCGCCGCCACCGCCACGTCCGCGGTGTACAGCCGGGCGATGGCGTCGTGGCCCAGCAGCAGGACCAGGGCCGACAGCGCCTGCGTGCCCAGCACCAGGACCATGCCGGCGAGATACGCACGGCGCACCCCGGCGCGATCGCCCCGGCCCAAGGCATGGCCCACGCGCACGGTGGTGGCCTCGGCCACGCCGAACGGCACCATGAAGCACAGGCTGGCCACGTTGATCGCGACCTGGTGCGCGGCCACCGGTACCTCGCCCAGCCGCCCGATCAGCAGCGCGGTCACGATGAACAGGCTGCCCTCCATCGCCACCGTGACCCCGATCGGCAGGCCGGTGCCCAGCAGCCCGCGCAGCGCCGGCCAGCGCGGCGCCTCGAACGCGCCGAACAGTCGCAGGTCGGCGAACCGCGACGACCGCGCCAGGTACGCCGCAAAGGCCAGGGCCTGCGCCCAGAACATCGCCGCCGACGCCCAGCCCAGCCCGGCGGCGCCCATCTCCGGCATGCCCGCCACGCCATTGGTCAGCACGTAACCCAGCGGCGCCAGCAGCAGCAGGCCGCCGAAGCCGATCACCATGGTCGGCATCGACCAGTGCAGGCCGTCGCTGAGGTAGCGCATGGCCAGGTACAGGGTGAAGGCCGGGATGCCCCAGCGGATCGCATGCAGGAACGCGGTGGCCCCGGGCACGATGCCCGGCGCGATCCCCATCGGCGCAAGCGCCAGCGGCAGCAGCGAGAGCAGCGCGAACAGCGCCACCCCGAGCAGCAGCGCCAGCCACAGCCCCTGCCGGAACAGCGGGCCGATCTCGCCGCGCCGTCCCGCGCCATCCAGTTGCGAGACCGAGGGCGGCAGCGCCATCAGCGTGCCCATCGGCACCATCATCGGCAGCCAGAACAACGCGGTGCCCACGGCCACCGCGGCCAGCGTGGCCGTGCCGTGGCGGCCCGCGATCACCGCGTCCACGAAGCCCACCAGACCGTGCGACAGATGCCCGGCCGCCAACGGGCCGGCCAGCCGCGCGCTGCGGCGCACCTCGTCCAGGAAGCGTGGAGCGGAAACGGGGGCGTGCATGGGGACGCTCGACGCGCTGGCGCCGGCGCGCGCGGGCTGCCATCTTACCCGGGGGAGGGGAGAGCCCATGACCACGCACGATGCCGAGCCACCCGGCCTGCCGGCGGAACCGCCGCCGCGCGCCGCCTGCCGCAACTGCGCCACGCCCATGCTCGGGCCGCACTGCTATGCCTGCGGCCAGCCGGTGAAGGGCCTGGTGCGCCCGCTCGGCAACCTGTTCGGCGACCTGCTGGACAGCGTGTTCAACATCGACGCGCGGATCGTGCGGACCCTGGGGCCGCTGTTCGCGCGGCCGGGCTTCCTGACCACCGAGTACTTCGCCGGGCGCCAGGTGCGCTACGTGACCCCGGTGCGGCTGTTCTTCTTCCTGTGCATCGTGGCGTTCTTCGTCGCGCGCCTGACGATCGACGGCGGCAACGGCATGCAGTTCGACATCAACGATGCCGATGCGGGCGAGATCGGCGCCGCGGTGACCGAGGCCGAGGTCGTGGCCCGGCGCGATGCCGCGCTCAAGCGCATGGACGCGGCGATCGCCCGGATCCCCGACGGACCCGGCAGCGCCGGCGCCTCCGCCGGCCTCGAGGCGGGCCAGGCGCAGGTGCGGCGCACCGCCGAGACGCGCCTGCGGCAACTGCGCGAGGCCGCCGCGAAGGGCGAGCCGCCGCCATCGCCGATGGAGGACGAGTTCACCATCGGCAACCGGCCCTGGGACGCGAAGACCAACCCGGTGCAGGTCCCCGGCGCGCCGGCGTTCGTGGACGCCTGGGTCAACGACAAGATCGGCCGCGCCAAGCGGAACGTCGCCCGCATCAAGGCCGACCCGGCCGCGTACACCGACGCCTTCGTCGCCGCCATCCCCACCGCGCTGTTCGTGCTGGTGCCGCTGTTCGCGCTGCTGCTCAAGATCGCCTACCTGTTCAAGCGCCGCCTGTACATGGAGCACCTGGTGGTGGCGCTGCACAGCCACGCCTTCATCAGCCTGGTGCTGCTGATGGTGTTCGGCTGCGCCGCGCTGCAGCGGCTGGTGGCGGAAGGCGGCGGCGTGCACGGCGCGCTGGGCCTGTGCATCGGCCTGCTGCTGGCGTGGCTTCCGGTCAACCTGTTGCTGACCCAGAAGCGGGTGTACGCGCAGGGCTGGCCGATGACCCTGTTCAAGTACGCCACGCTGGGCACGGTGTACCTGGTGCTGCTGAGCCTGGCGATCGGCGCGGCGGCGGCCGCCAGCCTGGTGTGGATGTGAGCGGCGCGCGCGCGCCGGCCTGCGAGGTGGACATCGACCCCGACGCGGGCATCGGGGCCGCCTGCCGCGGCTGGCTGGACGACCACGTGGCGGAGAGCCTCCTCCTCCCGGCGACCCGGACGGCTAGCGGCTGAAACGGGCCTGCAACCACGCGCTGCGCGCGACGGGCGGCAATGCCAGCAAGCGCTCGCGCACGGCCTGGCGCTGTTCCGGCGGCGTGCCCTGCGCCAGGCGCTCCAGCGCGTACAGGTCCGCCGGCGAGCCCTGCCGCAGCAGCTCAAGCAGCGCCGCGCGCTGGTCTTCATCCACGTAGGCGAACAGCGGCGCGACGCGCGGCCACTCGCCGCCCAGCCAGGGGCCCAGCCACCAGCCGTGGCGGGCGTCCGGCGACTGCCCCTCGAATTGCGCGCGCAGCTGCGCGCGCGCCTCGGGCG
>CBFGMM010000055.1:0-12141 GCA_965649855.1 uncultured Thermomonas sp.
CGCGGCGGGCGCGGTGTTCGCGGTGGCGCGCCTGCTGGGTGGCGACCCACTGCGCGCCTGGTGGGCGGTGGCCCTGCTCGGCAGCCTGCCGCTGAGCATGAGCCTGGCCGGCGGGATGCAGACGGAATTGCCGGCGATGGCCCTGTTGCCGGCATTGGCCTGGCTGATCCTCGGCGGCGCGGGCGCGGCCGCCCATCCGCGCGCGCTGCTGGCGGGGGCGATCCTGTTCGGGGGACTGTGCGGGCTGAAGACGATGCACGCGGCAGTGGCGCTGCCCCTGCTCGCGTGGGCCGCGTGGCGCCACCGGGATCAGCTGCCGTGGCGCTGGCTGCCGCTCGCGGCGGCCCTCGCCGTGGGCGTCGCGGGGTCCAGCTACTGGTATGCCTGGTGGACCGCCGGCAATCCCGTACTGCCCCTGCTCAACGCGACCTTCCAGTCGCCGTACTTCCCGGCCAGCGACTTCGTGGACGGGCGCTGGACGACCGGCCTGCCCGCCTGGCTGCCATGGAGCATCAGCTTCGACACCGACCGCTACCTGGAGTCCTACGACGGCGGCTTCGGCTTCGTGCTGGTGGCGCTGGCGGGCGCGTGGGTGCTGGCGGTGCGCGATGCGCGCACGCGCGGGCTGGCGCTGGTGGCCGGCGCCGGCATGCTGCTGGCTGTCCTGCCCATGCAGTACGCACGCTACATGCAGCCTTCGCTGGTGCTGGCGCTGCCCGCGCTTGCCCTGGCGATCCCCCGCGTGCGGGGCGCGCAGGCGGCGTTCTGGGGGCTGTGCGTGCTCAACCTCGCCTTCGCGACCAACGCCAGCTGGATGCTGCGCTCCGGGGCGCTCAAGCACGCGGTGCGGGTAGCCGGCGCGGACGCGCCGCTGCTGGAGCGCTTCGCGCCGGAACGCACGCTGGCGGAGCGCGTGCGCACGGCCGGTGGCGACGGCGCGGTGCTGCTGCTTCCAGGCACCGGACTGGCGCTGGCCGAGCTGGGCCAGCGCGGCCGCAACATGCTGTGGTATGCCCCGCAGTGGCAGGCCGCAGGGCTGCGCGCGGACGCCGACCCCTCGGGCGAGGCCTGGGCCCGCCTGCTGGGCGAGAACCGCATCGGCCACGTGATCCTGAAATCCGCCGCGCTCACCGCCGCGCAGCGCGCCGGCCTCGCCCGCGTCCGCGCGCACCGCGTGGCCGGCGCGGGCGACATGGAACTGTGGCGCGTGCCGGACCGGGCCCGCCCATGACCCTGCGCCGCCACGCCGCCTCCTACGCCGTCATCGGCGTGGCGCAATGGCTGGTCGAATACGGCCTGATGCTGGTGCTGAGCCAGTGGTTCATGCCGGTGGAGCCCGCCAACGTGATCGGCCGCCTGGCCGGCGCCTGCATCGGTTTCTGGCTCAACGGCAAGTGGACCTTCGCCGGCGACGGCACCCACGTCGGCCGGGTCGCCGCGCAGCGCTTCGTCGCGATGTGGGTCGGCCTGACCGTGGTCAACACGTCGATCGTGGCGGGCGCGGACGACCTGTTCGGCCTGCGCGCGGCGCAACTGCTCAAGCCCGGCGCGGACGTGCTGTGCGGCGGCATCGGGTTCCTGCTGTCCCGGCACTGGGTCTACAACAAGCGCTAGGCCGGCAAGGAAGCCCGCGAAACGGGAAACGCCGGCGTTCGCCGGCGTCCTGTCGATCGGGGGATGTCGCTCGAACTCAGTGCTTGAGGTTCTTGCGCAGCCGCTCCAGCGCCTGGAGCTGCGCGGTGACCTCGGCCAGGCGCTGCTGCGCCTCGGCGATCTCCATCGCCTCGCCGCGCCGGGCGATGATGCGCTCGGCCTCTTCCTTGGCCGCGCGCACGGACGCCTCGTCGATGTCCTGCGCGCGCACAGCGGTGTCGGCCAGCACCGTGACCACGGTGGGCTGCACCTCGAGGATGCCGCCGCCGATGGCGAAGTCGAGCTTCTCGCCGCCCGGCATGGTCACCACGACCTTGCCCGGCTTCAGGCGGGTGATCAGCGGCGCGTGGCGCGGGGCGATGCCCAGCTCGCCCAGCTCGCCGGTGACCACCACCAGCTCCGCCTCGCCATGGAAGATCTCGGCTTCGGCGCTGACGATGTCGCAACGGAAGGTGGATGGCATCGGGGTTCCTCAGCTAGTGGAGACGCGGGCGGCTCAGGCCGCCAGCTTCTTCGCCTTCTCGACGGCCTCGTCGATCGAGCCGACCATGTAGAACGCCTGCTCCGGCAGGTGGTCGTAGTCGCCGTCCACGATGCCCTTGAAGCCGCGGATGGTTTCCTTGAGCGGGACGTACTTGCCCTTGGAGCCGGTGAACACCTCGGCCACGGTGAACGGCTGGCTGAAGAAGCGCTCGATCTTGCGCGCGCGGGCCACGGCCAGCTTGTCCTCTTCCGACAGCTCGTCCATGCCCAGGATCGCGATGATGTCCTTCAGTTCCTTGTACTTCTGCAGGGTGGACTGCACGCGGCGGGCGGTGTCGTAGTGCTCGTTGCCGATCACGTTCGGGTCCAGCTGGCGGCTGGTGGAGTCGAGCGGGTCCACCGCCGGGTAGATGCCCAGCGAGGCGATGTTGCGGCTCAGCACCACGGTCGCGTCCAGGTGGGCGAAGGTGGTGGCGGGCGACGGGTCGGTCAGGTCGTCCGCGGGCACGTACACGGCCTGGATCGAGGTGATCGAACCCTTCTTGGTCGAGGTGATGCGCTCCTGCAGCACGCCCATTTCCTCGGCCAGGGTCGGCTGGTAGCCCACCGCGGACGGCATGCGGCCCAGCAGCGCCGAGACCTCCGTGCCGGCCAGGGTGTAGCGGTAGATGTTGTCGACGAACAGCAGCACGTCGCGGCCCTCGTCGCGGAAGTACTCGGCCATGGTCAGGCCGGTCAGCGCCACGCGCAGGCGGTTGCCCGGCGGCTCGTTCATCTGGCCGTAGACCATCGCCACCTTGGACTTGTCGTGCTGCTCCACGTTGACGACGCCGGACTCCTGCATCTCGTGGTAGAAGTCGTTGCCCTCGCGGGTGCGCTCGCCCACGCCGGCGAACACCGACAGGCCGCTGTGCTCGGTCGCGATGTTGTTGATCAGCTCCATCATGTTGACCGTCTTGCCCACGCCGGCGCCGCCGAACAGGCCGACCTTGCCGCCCTTGGCGAACGGGCACATCAGGTCGATCACCTTGATGCCGGTCTCCAGCAGCTCGGTGGTGCTGGCCTGGTCCTCGTAGCTCGGCGCGGCGCGGTGGATTTCCCACGTGGTGTCGGCCTTGACCGGGCCGGCCTCGTCGATCGGGTTGCCCAGCACGTCCATGATCCGGCCCAGGGTGCCGATGCCGACCGGGACCGAGATCGCGCGGCCGGTGTTCTCGGCCACCAGGTTGCGCTTCAGGCCGTCGGTGGAGCCCAGCGCGATGCAGCGGACCACGCCGTCGCCCAGCTGCTGCTGCACCTCCAGCGTGATCTCGGTGCCCTGCACCTTCAGCGCGTCGTACACCTTCGGCACGCTCTCGCGCGGGAACTCGACGTCGACGACCGCGCCGATGATCTGTACGACCTTGCCCTGGTTGCTCATGGTTGCTTCCTCTGAATCTCTCTGATGCTGCTTTCGCAGGAGCGGTGCCCCTGCGGGAATGTGGTGTGGGTCAGACCGCCGCGGCGCCGCCGACGATCTCGGTTGTTCCTAGTACTTAAACGGCTGCTGCACCGCCGACGATCTCGGAAATTTCCTGGGTGATCGCCGCCTGGCGGGCCTTGTTGTAGACCAGGTTCAGGGTGTCGATCAGCTTGCTGGCGTTGTCGCTGGCCGCCTTCATCGCGACCATGCGCGCGGCGTGCTCGGAGGCCACGTTCTCCATCACCGCCTGGTACACCAGCGACTCGATGTAGCGGGTCAGCACGTGCTCCAGCACGGCCTGCGCGTCGGGCTCGTAGAGGTAGTCCCAGTCGTGCCGGGCCACCGGCTCGCCGGCCGCGGGCAGCGGCAGCAGCTGGTCGAAGGTGGCCTTCTGGGTCATGGTGTTGACGAAGTCGTTGTACGCCAGGAACACCTTGTCGATGGAACCCGCGGTGTAGGCGTCCAGCATCACCTTGACCACGCCGACCAGCTGCTCCACCTGCGGCGTGTCGCCCAGGTGGGTGACCGATGCCAGCATGCCGACCTTGATCCGGCGGAAGAACACCGAGGCCTTCTGGCCGATGGTGACGACGTCGATCTCGACGCCCTTCTCCTGCCACTGGCGGAACTCGACCAGCAGCTTGCGGAACATGTTGTTGTTCAGGCCGCCGGCCAGGCCGCGGTCCGAGGACACGATCAGGTAACCGACCCGCCGGATCTCCTTGCGCTCCACCAGGTACGGGTGGCGGTACTCGGAGTTGGCCTGCGCCAGGTGGCCGATCAGCTGCTTCATGGCGCGGGCGTAGGGGCGCGAGGCCTTCATCCGCTCCTGCGCCTTGCGGATCTTGGAGGCCGAGACCATCTCGAGCGCGCGCGTCACCTTGCGGGTGTTCTGCACGCTCTTGATCTTCGTCTTGATTTCGCGTCCGCCTGCCATCTCTTCTCTCGCTGTGTGTAGGAGCGCCGTCAGGCGCGATGGTCGCGGCTCACGCCGCTCCTACGGGGATCACCAGGAACCGGTCGCCTTGAAGTCCTCGATGCCCTGCTTGAACTGGGCCTCGATGTCGTCGCTCCAGTTGCCGGTGGCGCCGATGTCGTCCATCAGCGCGCCGGCGGTGTTGGCGAAGTGCGCCTGCAGCGCGGCCTCGAACGCCAGCACCTTGTTCACCGGCACGTCGTCCAGGTAGCCCTTGTCCACCGCGTAGATCGACAGCGCCTGCTCGGCCACCGACATCGGCGCGTACTGCTTCTGCTTCATCAGTTCGGTCACGCGCTGGCCGCGCTCCAGCTGCTTGCGGGTGGCGTCGTCCAGGTCGGAGGCGAACTGCGCGAACGCGGCCAGCTCGCGGTACTGCGCCAGCGCGATGCGGATGCCGCCGGACAGCTTCTTCATGATCTTGGTCTGGGCCGCGCCGCCCACGCGCGACACCGAGATGCCGGCGTTGACCGCCGGGCGGATGCCGGCGTTGAACAGGTCGGTCTCCAGGAAGATCTGGCCGTCGGTGATCGAGATCACGTTGGTCGGCACGAACGCGGACACGTCGCCGGCCTGGGTCTCGATGATCGGCAGCGCGGTCAGCGAGCCGGTCTTGCCGGTCACCGCGCCCTGGGTGAACTTCTCCACGTAGTCCTCGGACACGCGCGCGGCGCGCTCCAGCAGGCGGCTGTGCAGGTAGAACACGTCGCCCGGGTAGGCCTCGCGGCCCGGCGGGCGGCGCAGCAGCAGGGAGATCTGGCGGTAGGCCACGGCCTGCTTGGACAGGTCGTCGTAGATGATCAGCGCGTCCTCGCCGCGGTCGCGGAAGTACTCGCCCATGGTGCAGCCCGAGTAGGCGCTGATGTACTGCATCGCGGCCGACTCGGAGGCCGAGGCGGCGACCACGGTGGTGTAGGCCATCGCGCCGTTTTCCTCGAGCTTGCGCACGATGTTGGCGATGGTCGAGTTCTTCTGCCCGATCGCCACGTAGATGCACTTAATGCCGGAGGACTTCTGGTTGATGATCGCGTCGATCGCCAGCGCGGTCTTGCCGGTCTGGCGGTCGCCGATGATCAGCTCGCGCTGGCCGCGGCCGATCGGGATCATCGAGTCGACCGACTTGTAGCCGGTCTGCACCGGCTGGCTGACCGACTTGCGCCAGATCACGCCCGGCGCGATGGCTTCCACCGGCGCGCTGGTCTTCGCGTCGATCGGGCCCTTGCCGTCGATCGGCTCGCCCAGCGCGTTGACCACGCGGCCCAGCAGCTCCGGACCGGTCGGCACCGACAGGATCTGGCCGGTGGTCTTGGCGGTGTCGCCCTCGCGCAGGTGCTCGTAGTCGCCCAGCACCACCGCGCCCACGGAGTCGCGCTCCAGGTTCAGCGCCAGCGCGAACGTGCTGTTCGGCAGTTCGATCATCTCGCCCTGCATCACGTCGGCCAGGCCGTGGATGCGCACGATGCCGTCGGACACGCTGGTCACGGTGCCTTCGTTGCGCGCCTCGGCGGTCAGCTTGACCTTCTCGATGCGGGTCTTGATCAGTTCGCTGATTTCGGACGGGTTGAGCGTGGTGGTGGCCATCTTGTTTCCCTTGGTGCCGGCGCGACCGCCGGCCGATTCGAATGTGTGTGCTTCGGTTAGTGCGCCAGCGCGGCCTGCAGCCGGTCCAGCTTGCCGCGCAGCGAGCCGTCGATGACCACGTCGCCGGCGTCGATCACCGCGCCGCCGATCAGGCCCTCGTCGACCGCCGCCTCGACCTCGACCTCGCGGCCGAAGCGCTTGCGCAGCGCCGCCTTGATGGTCTCGAGTTCCGCGGCGGGCAGCGCGGCGGCGGAGGTGACCTTCGCCTTGACCACGCGCTCCGCCTCGAAGCGCAGCGCGTCGTACAGGCCGGCGATCTCCGCCAGCAGCGGCAGGCGGCGGTTCTCGAACAGCACGCCCAGGAAGCCCGTGAACGCCTCGCCCGCACCGTCCGGCGCCAGCAGGGCGACGGTGTCCTCGCGGGTCAGGCGCGGGTTGCCCAGCAGCGCGGCGATGCGCGCGTCGGCGGCCACGCGGGCGGCGAAGCCCAGCGCGTCGGACCACGCCGGCAGCGTGGCGGACTCGCGCGCGATCGCGAACGCGGCGCGGGCGTAGGGACGGGCGAGGGTCAGGGCCTGGCTCATCGGTCGGTTCCTTACAGCTGCGCCGCGAGGTCGTCGATCAGCGCCTTGTGCGCGCTGGCATCGATCTCGCGCCGGAGCAGCTTCTCCGCGCCGGACACGGCCAGCGCCGAGACGTGCTTGCGCAGGTCTTCCTTGGCCCGGTTGGCGGCGGCGTCGATCTCCGCTTCCGCCAGCGCGCGCTGGCGGCTGCCCTCGGCGATCGCGTCGGCCTTGGCCGCGTCGATCAGCTGGTTGGCGCGCTGGTGGGCCTGCTCGATGATCTCGTTGGCCTTGGCGCGCGCGGCCTTGAGCTCCTCGGCCGCGCGGTCGTGCGCCTGCGCGAGGTCGCGCTGGGCGTTGTCGGCCGCGGCCAGGCCCTCGGCGATCTTCTGCTGGCGCTCCTCGATGGCGTTCATCAGCGGCGGCCAGACGAACTTCCAGGTGAACCAGATCAGGATCGCGAACGCGATGCCCTGGCCGATGAAGGTGGCATTGAATTGCATGGGTGAGGCTCCGCTAGGGGCACGCGGGCGCGGCACGCGCCCGACCGTGCAACGCCCCCGTGCGGAGGCGTTGCTCGCTGGCCGGATCAGGCCGCCGCGGTGACGGCGCTGAGCAGCGGGTTGGCGAAGGCGAAGAACAGCGCGATCGCCAGGCCGATGATGAACGCCGCGTCGATCAGGCCGGCCAGCAGGAACATGCGGCCGGACAGCATCGGGACCAGCTCCGGCTGGCGCGCGGCGCTCTCGAGGAACTTCGAGCCCATGATGCCGATGCCGATGCACGCGCCCAGCGCGCCGAGGCCGATGATGATGCCGATCGCGAGCGCGGTGTTGCCCTGGATGGCGGCGATGAGAGCGGTGACTTCCATGGTGACTTCCTCAGTGGATCTTCGGGTGAAGGTGGAAAGGGGCGGAACGAAAACGGGGACGGTGGCGCCTGCGCGACGTGGTCAGTGCGCTTCGGTCGACATCGAGAAATAGACCACCGACAGGATCATGAAGATGAAGGCCTGCAGGGTGATGACCAGGATGTGGAAGATCGACCAGGCGGCGCCGGCGGCGATCGCGCCCAGGAAGGCCAGCGCGCCGCCGGCCTTCGCCGCCAGGCCGGCTTCCATCAGCATGTTGCCGCCGGCCATGCCCAGCAGGGCGATGAGCAGGAACACCAGCTCGCCCGCGTACATGTTGCCGAACAGTCGCATCGCCAGGCTGACCGGCTTGGACAGGTATTCGATGACGTTCAGGCCCAGGTTGAACGGGGCCAGCACCACCTTCATCGCGCCGTGGCCGTGGAACGGCGCGGTCAGCAGCTCCTTGCCGAAGCCGGCGGTGCCCTTGGCGCTGATCGCGAAGCCGATCATCAGCAGCAGCACGGCCAGGGCCATCGCGGAGGTGATGTTGAGGTCGGTGGTTGGCACCGCGCGGAAGTATTCCTGGCCGGCGGACGCGGCCACGCCCGGGAACAGGTCGACCGGGATCATCTTCAGCGCGTTCATCATGAACACCCAGGCGAAGATGGTCAGCGCCACCGGCGCCACGAAGCGGCGGTTGCCGTGGAACACGTCCTTGACCTGGCCGTCGATGAAGGTGACCACGATCTCGATGAAGGCCTGGAACTTGCCCGGCACGCCGGCGGTGGCGCGGCGGCCCACCCACCAGAACGTGCCGATGGTGAGCACGCCCAGCAGCACCGAGACCAGCAGGCTGTCCACGTTCACGGTCCAGAACGCGCCCTCGCCCAGCGACACCTGCCAGTGCTTGAGGTGGTGGGTGACGTATTCGCTGGGGCTGTCGCCCGCCACGCGGAGCAGATCACGGATCATCGAATCAACCAAGGCAAGCCGACCATGGACACCAGGGCGGCGCTCAATGCGCCCCCCAACACGAACCCCGCAGGCAGACCGGCGCCCCGCATCGCCAGGACGAGCCCGGCACCGATCACCAGCCACTTCAGCACGCTCCCCAGCATCAGCCGCAGGAACATGCGCCCCGCAGGTGCCACCGGCGACCGCCCGGACGTGCGCCAGCCGTACATCGCGTAACCCGCCGCGATCACGGCCGCACCCGCCAGCCAGGCCACCGCGGGCAAGACCCCGGTGGCAAGCGCCAGCACCCCCGCGCCGATCATTCCGACCCCGGCCTGCACCAGCGGCAGCCGCAGGGCGGCGCGTCGGGTGGGGTCGGGACGGGTGGTGATGGGATTGGGCTGCTGCAAAGCCGCAAAAGTATAGCAGGCGTGAAAATCGGGGGGCAACCGCCGGACGCCGGGCGGCCGGGGGAACCTTCCCCGCAGGGCGCGGTCACACCCTGTGCGCCCGCTCTCCTCGTCGGCTCCGGCGGGCGCCCGGAGCCCCGGCCGTCCGCGCCGGGGCTTCTTCTTGCCCGCGGGCCCCAGCTCAACCGCGCGGCTTGGCCTTGGGGATGTACAGGTCGGTGATGCTGCCGTCGAACACCTCCGCCGCCATGCCCACCGATTCGCTCAGGGTCGGGTGCGGGTGGATGGTGTGGCCGATGTCGGCGACCTCGCAGCCCATCTCGATGGCAAGCCCGATCTCCGCGATCAGCTCGCCCGCGTGTACCCCGACGATGCCGCCGCCGATGATGCGGTGGCTGTCCTCGTCGAAGACGAGCTTGGTGAAGCCCTCGGTGCGCGACAGGCCGATGGCCCGGCCCGAGGCCGCCCACGGGAACTTGCCCACGCCGACCTTCAGGCCCTTGGCCCTCGCCTCGGTTTCGGTGACGCCCACCCAGGCGATCTCCGGATCGGTGTAGGCCACGCTCGGGATCACGCGCGCCACCCACTCCTTCTTGTGGCCGGCCGCAACTTCGGCGGCGAGCTTGCCCTCGTGGGTGGCCTTGTGCGCCAGCATCGGCTGGCCGACCACATCGCCGATCGCGAAGATGTGCGGCACGTTGGTGCGCATCTGCGCATCGACCTCGATGAAGCCGCGCTCGGTTACCGCCACGCCCGCCTTCGCCGCATCGAGCTTGCCGCCGTTCGGCGCGCGGCCGACCGAGACCAGCACGCGGTCGTACACCTTGCCATCGGGGATGCTCTCGCCTTCGAACGTGCAGGCGATGCCGTTCTTCTGCGCCTTGGCATCCACGACTTTCGTCTTGAGATGGATCGCCACGCCCTGCTTCTTCAGGCGGTCCGCGAGCGGCTTGACCAGGTCAATATCCGCGCCCGGCATCAGCTGCGGCATGAACTCGACCACGGTCACCTCGCTGCCCAGCGCCCGGTACACCGTCGCCATTTCCAGGCCGATGATGCCGCCGCCGACCACCAGCAATTTCTTCGGCACGTCGGCCAGGTCCAGCGCATCGGTGGAATCCATCACCCGCGCGTCGTCCCACGGGAACGACGGCAGCTTCACCGGCTGCGAACCGGCGGCGATGATGCAGTGGGCGAAGCGCAGCAACTGCGTCTTGCCATCCGCACCGAGGATTTCCAGCTCGTTCGCCGACACGAACTTCGCCGTGCCCTGCACCACCCGCACCTTGCGCTGCTTGGCCATCCCGGCCAGGCCCTTGGTGAGCTGGCCGACCCCCTTGTCCTTGTAGCCGCGCAGGGTGTCGATGTTGATCGTCGGCGCGCCGAAATCGACGCCGTAGTCGCTGGCATGCGCGGCCTGGTCGATCACCTCGGCCGCGTGCAGCAGCGCCTTGGAGGGAATGCAGCCCACGTTGAGGCAGACGCCGCCAAGGCTGGGGTAGCGCTCGATCAACACCGTGTCCACGCCCAGGTCGGCGCTGCGGAACGCGGCGGTGTAGCCGCCGGGGCCGGCGCCGATCACCACCATGGCGCACGCGATGTCGGCCTTGCGGCCGGACGATGTCGCGGCTTGGGGCGCGGGTGTCGCGGGCGCAGCGTTCGCGACGGGCGCAGGGGCATCGGCCTTGGCCGTAGCGGGTGCAGCTGCGGGCGCCGCCGGTTTCGCGGCGCCTGTCCCCGACGCCGGCGGCGTATCACCTGCGGCCGTGGTCGCGGCAGCGCCGGCGTCGATCACCGCGATCACCGCGCCCTCGGACACGGTATCGCCCAGCTTGACCTTGAGCGCCTTGACCACGCCATCGGCGATGGCGGGCACTTCCATGGTGGCCTTGTCGGATTCCAGGGTGACCAGGCCCTGGTCCTTCTTCACCGTGTCGCCAACCGCGACCAGGATCTCGATCACCGGCACGTCGCCGTGGCCGCCGATGTCGGGCACCTTGCTCTCGATGTCTGCCATGCGCCGTCTCCCTGGTTACAGCATGGCCCGACGCATGTCGGCCAGCAGTTGGGCGAGGTAGGCGGTGAAGCGCGCGGCCGCGGCGCCGTCGATCACCCGGTGGTCGTAGCTCAGCGACAGCGGCAGCACCAGCCGCGGCTTGAACTTGCGGCCGTTCCAGACAGGCCTGGTGTCCGACTTCGACACGCCGAGGATCGCGACTTCAGGGGCATTGATGATCGGGGTGAACGCGGTGCCGCCGATCCCGCCCAGCGAGCTGATGGTGAAGCAGCCGCCCTGCATCTGGTCAGGCTTGAGCTTGCCGTCGCGCGCGGCGGCGGCCAGTTCGCCCATTTCCCGCGCGATCTCCATCACGCCCTTCTGGTCGGCGTCGCGCACCACCGGCACCACCAGGCCGTTCGGCGTGTCCGCCGCGAAGCCGATGTTGTAGTACTGCTTCAGGACCAGGTTCTCGCCGTCCAGCGAGGCGTTGAAGTTCGGGTACTTCTTCAGCGCGGCAACGCTGGCCTTGATCAGGAAGGCCAGCATGGTCAGCTTGCCGGCCTTGCCCGCGGCGATCGCCCTGGCGTTTTCCTCGTTCAGCGCGACGCGCAGCGCCTCGAGCTCGGTGATGTCGGCATCGTCGAACTGGGTGACGTGCGGGATCATCGCCCAGTTGCGCGCCAGGTTGGCGCCGGAGATCTTCTGGATGCGCGACAGCGGCCTGGTTTCGATGGCACCGAACTTCGCGAAATCCACCTTCGGCCACGGGATCAGGTTCAACCCTCCGCCGCCGCCGCTACCGCCGCCGGCGCCCGCCGGCGCGCCCCCGGCCAGTGCCGCCTTCACGAATTTCTGCACATCTTCCTTGCCGATCCGGCCGCCGCGTTCGCTGCCGGTGACCTGCATCAGGTCCACCCCCAGTTCGCGGGCGAACAGGCGCACCGCCGGGCTGGCGTAGGGGACCTTGCCCGGCAGCACCGCGGCGGCCTCGAAGCGCACCGGCGGCAGCCCGGCGCCGAGCGGGGCGGCCTGGCCCTCGATGCTGGCCCGGGCGATGTTGTCCGGCTGCGCCGCCACCGCCACCGGCTCGACCCTGGCGCCGGTTTCCGAGCTGGCGACCGGTGCTGCCGCTTCCGGCTGCGCGCGGGAGACCGCCGGGGCGGGCGCCGCGGACGCCGCGGGCGCTTCGGCCTTCCCAGGCGCGGGG
>CBFGMM010000056.1:0-11972 GCA_965649855.1 uncultured Thermomonas sp.
CTCGATCACCTGCGCGCCGCGCGGGCCGGCCTGGGCGTCGTCCGCCAGCCACACCCGGGTGTCGGCGGGCGTGGTCGCGTCGAGCGCGGCCAGGCAGGCGTCCAGCGCGTCCTCGTCCGCCCCCACCGGCACCAGCACGACCGGCAGCGCGGCGGGCGCGGCCACGCCGCGGCTCACTTCGCCCGCGGGTTGTAGATCGGCTCCATGGCGCGGAAGCGGCGGCCGTACTCGTCGGTCAGGTTGCGCGCTTCCTGCGGGTTGCGCACCACGGTGGGCGTGATCAGCACGATCAGTTCCTCGCGGCGGGTGCGCGAGCCCTGCTGGCCGAACAGGCCGCCCAGCACCGGGATGCGGCTCAGCCCGGGCACGCCGGACGAGGTGCGCGAGGTGCCGTCGGTGATCAGGCCGGCCAGCATGATGGTCTCGCCGCTGGGCACCGCGGCGCTGGTGCGGATCTTGTTGGTGTCGATCCGCACGTTGCCGTTGGCGTCGGCGGTGCTGGCGTCCTGCGGCGCGCTGACCTCCTGCACGATGTCCAGGAACACCATGCCGTCGCGGGTGATGCGCGGGCGCACCTTCAGGATGGTGCCGGTCTCCAGGTACTGCACCTGGCTGAAGGTGCCGCCGGTGTTGCCGCTGTTGGTCGGGTCGAAGGTCACCGACGCGATCGGGATCCGGCTGCCCACGTTGAGCGTGGCTTCCTTGTTGTTCTGGGTGAACACGGACGGCGTCTGCAGCAGGCGCACGTCGCTGACGTTGTCCAGCGCCTGCACGATCGCCGCGGCGTTGCGCCCGGTGAAGGTCCAGGTCAGCACGTTGCCGAAGCCCTCGACCGGCGAGATGCCGGCGCCGTAGCTGCCCCAGCTGTTGCGCCCGGTGGGGAACGGCAGGCCGGCGTCGTCGGCCACCGCGTTGTCGAAGAACCAGCTGACGCCGTATTGCAGCGCACCCGTCAGCGCCACGCTGACCACCTGCGCCTCGATGTGCACCTGCAGCGGCATCACGTCCAGGCGCTCGATCACCTCGCGGATCGACTTCCACTGGCTGGCGTTGGCGCGCACCAGCAGCGAGTTGGTGTCCTCCACCGCGGACACGCCGACCTCGGACCCCTCCACCCGCAGGGTGACGCGGCCGTTGCCGGCGCCGGCGCTGGGCAGGCTGGCGCCGTCGCGGCCGATCGCCGCGCTGGCGTTGCCGCTGGTGTCGTCCACCCCGGCCTCGCGGATCTCGGTGGGCTCCAGCCCCGGCATCAGCGGGGCCTGCCCGCCGCCTGCGCGCGCGGTGCCGCCGCCGAACACCTCGGACAACCGGTCGGCGAGGTCGCGCGCGCGGATGTACTTCAGCTCGTACGAATACAGCCTGCCTTCCCCGCCGCCGCCCTCGATGCGGTCGATCCACTGGCGGATGTCGTCCAGGTAGGCCGGCTGGCTGGTGATGACCATCACCGCGTTGGCGGTTTCCAGCGGCATGAAGCGGAACATGCCGGCGACCGGGGTCTTGCTCTGCTCGCCGAACACCCGCTCCAGGTCCTGCACCACGCTGGAGGCGCGGCTGGACTGCAGCGGGAACACGCCGACCGACATGCTGGCCATCCAGTCCACGTCGAACACCTGGATGGTGCGCAGGTAGTTCTCCAGTTCGGCGCGGCTGCCGGCGATGGTGATCAGGTTGCGCGCGCCGTCCACGTTGACGATGGCGTTCGGGCGCGCGTACGGCTTGAGGATCTTCTCCATCTCCGCCGCCGAGACGTAGCGCAGCGGGACCACCCGCGACTCGAAGCCGCGCGCCAGCGCCGGCGAGCCGGTGCGCGGCACCACCCCGCTGGCCAGCGCCTGGTCGGCCGGCACGATGTTGTAGCGGCCGTCGCTGTACACCATCCGCGCGTTGTTCTGCGCCAGCGCGCCTTCCAGCAGGTTGAGCGCGCCGGCCGCGCCCACCGGGCGCTGGGTGGCCAGGGTCACGGTGCCCTGCACGCCGGGCGCGATGGTGTAGTTCTGCCCCAGCATGTCGCCCAGGATCGCCTTGACCACCGCGTGCAGGGACTCGCCCTCGAAGTTGAAGCTGGCCTGCCCGCTGCTGGTCATCGCCGGGGGCGGCGCGCTGGCCGCGGCCTGGTTGATCGGCGCGCCGCTGCCGCGGCGGATCACCGCGCGCGGACCGTCGCCGCCCAGCGCGTCCGGCAGGCGCTCCTGCGCGATCCCGGCAGCCGGTGCGGGCGCCGTGTTCGGCAGGCGCGCGGCGCGCTGGACCTGCGGCGGCGGCATGCTGGCGCAGGCCGACAGCAGGCCAAGCAGGAAGGCGATCGACAACAGGCGCAGGTTCATGCGGGACTCCGGATTCATCGTTCTTCGCCACTGGTGGGGCGGGACGATTCCTGGTTCGCGTCCGGGGCCGGACGCGGGGGATTGGGCGTGGTGGATTGCGCCGCTCCGGCGCGCAACTGCGCGCGACGCGCCTCGATGCGGCGACGGATGGCCTCGATGCGGGCCTGGTCGGGCACCGCCTCGTTGGCAGCGGTGGCGGCGGCCACGGCGGCTGGCGCCGCGGGGACGGGCGTTGGGGATGGGGCGAGCGCGTCCCCGCCCGGACGCGACGGGGGCGCCGCACCGGCGGCGCCGAACGTGCGCAGGTCGAGGTTGGACCGGCTGCCGTCGCTGGCCTCGAAGATCGCCATCCGCGGCTGGACCTCGACCAGGCGCCAGCCGGATGCGCCTTCCGGCGCATGCCCTTCGCGCACGCGTTGCGCATCGCCCCCGCCGGTGGGCTGCAGCATCGCCAGGCGCACCTGCGGGCTGATCAGCACCCCGGTGAGCACGAAGTCCAGGGTGGCGGCGGGACTCGCGCCCGCCTCGCCGTCCGGATTGCTGGCCACGAAGGTGCGCGGGCGGCGGTCCTGGGTGAACAGCGGGCGCGACCCGGCCTCCGCGTACTGCACCAGCGGCCCGATGCGGTCCGCCCGCACCGGGCCGGGCTGCGGCAGCGGGGCGGGTGCGACCACCGGCGGATCCGCGATCCGGCCGCCCATCCCAAGCAACGCGGCCAGCCACACCAGCAGCGCCCAGCCGGCCACGCCGGCCAGCAGCCAGGTCAGCGGGCCTGCCTGGCGCAGGCGCTGGGCCAGCGAGCGGTCAGCCACGGTCGGCCTCGCTGGCGGCGGGCGTGGCCACCGGCCGGAGGTAGCCGTACAGGTTGAAGCTGACGTCCAGCCCGCCTTCCTGCGGCTGGGCCGCCCCGGGGACGGCGAAGAACCGTTGCGCGGTGATGTTGACCGCGTCCACGAACAGGTAGGGCCGCGCCGATTCCAGCGCATGCAGCACCGCCAGGGTTTCGGTGTTGCCGCAGCGCAGGCGCACCTCCACCCCGACCCGGCGGTAGCGCCCCGGGGGCGGCTCCGCGGTGAGCGGCGCGCGGTTGAGGATCGCGCAGCCGCGACTGGCGGCGCTGGCGCTGTCCACCACCGACTCCAGGCGCTGGATCAGGCCGGCCGTGGCCAGCTCGGCGGTGGGCTCGTTGAGGAAGCCCGCCCCGCCCAGCCCCTGCGCGTCCAGCGCGGCCAGGCGTTGCCGGATCTCGGGTTCCTGCTGCAGCAGCGCGCGCACCCGCGCATCGCGCGCCTGCAGGTCGGCGATCCGCGCATCCGCGGCGCGCAGCGGCACGGTGAACCAGGGGTGGACCAGCAGCAGGTAAGCGACGCCCAGCGCCGCCAGCAGCAGCGCCAAGGCCAGCCAGCGGTCCCGGTCAGCGCGCCGCACGGGGCGCCTCCACGGGCTGGGCTTCGTTGAGTTGCGCGACCAGGGTGAAGCGGTCGCCGCGGGTGCGCGGGTCCGGCTGCAACGGACCGCTCAGCGCAGGCGCGCGCCACTGGGTCGCGCCTTCCAGCCGGCCGACCAGGGCCGCGGCCTGGTTCGAGAGCCCGATGAGGGTCAGCTGGTCGCCATCGATCGCCAGTTTCTCGAGGTAGGTGCCATCCGGCAGGCGCCGGGCCAGCTCGTCTGTCAGCTCCACCACCGATGGCCGCGCATTGCGGCGTTCCTGCAGGTAGGCATTGCCTTCCACCGCATCCACCAGGCGTTGGCGCTGCAGGGACACGGCGCGCGCCTGTTCGCTGCGCTGGGCCACCTCGCGCTGCAGCGCGTCGGCGGCGCCGCGACGGTTCTCCAGCACCTGCGCCAGGCCCAGCGCCAGGGCCAGCACCGCCAGCGCGGCCAGGACCAGGTTCCACAGGCGCCACGGGTTCGCGCGGAGCAGGCGCTGCCCGGCCGGCAGCAGGTTCACGCCCAGCGGGCGCCCGTCGGCGTCCACCAGGTCCACGCCGTCCAGCCAGCCCGCGAGCGGCCCCAGGCGGGCCAACGCGGCGTCCAGGCGAACCCGCGGCACCACCACCAGTTCGGCCAGCAGCTGGCCGTCCTCGCGCATGTCCAGCACCCGGCCGTCGTAATGCACGTCGGTCGCGGCGAACGGGGTCTGCCGCTCGATCTCGAACGCCAGCACGTCGCGCAGGCGCTCGCGCGCGGCGGCCGGCAGGGTCAGGCTGCGGCGCAGGCCGCTGGCGGCGGGCAGCAGCAGCCAGCGCCCGGTGTCCAGCGCGGCGTCCGCCAGCAGGCCCAGCAGCGGGTCGCCGCCGTCCGCGCGCACGGGCGGTACGGGAAGATGGGCGACGTCGCGCACGCCGTCCGCGGCGTGCAGGCGCAACTGCAGGTCGTCGCCTTCCGGTTGCAGCAGCAGGCGCTCGCCGGAGGCGACCAGCGCACGCCGCCAGGCAGGCGGCAGCCAGGACGCAAGCGCCGCACCCCACCACGCCAGGAAGCCGCGCAGCCCGAGGCCGGCGGCGCGCAGGCGGAACCCGGGGCTTGCCACCGCACTCATGGCGTCGGCGCCCCGTCCTGCCAGCGCAGCGGCGTGTAGGTTGAACCCGGCAACGCGTTTCCCCCTGCGCGGACGACGACCGAAAGTTGCGCGCGGCGGCCGTCGGGCAGGCGCGCAAGGCTGTCGATACTATACGTGCCGCTGCCGAATTCCGGCGTGCCGCCTTGCACTGGCTGCAGGCGCTCCTGGCCCATCGCCGCCAGCACGGTATCGCTTGCGAAACGCGCGTCGGGCCGGGCCGCGCCGCCATGCACGGTGAGGTGCGGGGCGGCCAGCGCGTACAGCGCCGGGCGCATGCCAAGCACCTGCCGCAGCTCCTCCACCGTCTCGAAGTCGCTGTCGCGCGCGCCCCAGGCCAGGCCGGCCTGCGCGTAGTCGGCGTCCTCGGCACCGCCCGCGGGCTGGTTGAGGCTGTCCTCGTCGCGCCAGTCCACGATCGCCCCCGCCAACCGCATGGCGGCGTCGCGCGGTTCGCCCAGCTGCTCGAACAGCGCGGCCAGCAGGTCCGGGGCGGACGCGTTGAGATCGAGCTTGGCGGCTTCGTCGCGCACCCGGACGTCGATCACGGCACCTTCGAAGGTCATCTGCCGCGGGCTGCCATCGGGCGGCCAGCGGCGTTGCGGGTCGGGATCCTGGATCCGTGCCATCGCATGCTCCAGGCCGGCGCGCGCAGCCTCGCGGGCCAGCACCGCGCGCGCAAGTCCGTTGCCCTGCAGGGACTCGATACGCGCCGCGGCGGCGTAGCCGGCCACCAGGCCGCTCAGCAGCAACACCAGCCACATCACCAGCAGCAGCGCCGCGCCGCGCGCATGGCGGTTCATTGCGGCGTCCCCGCGGTGGGCGCATGCACCGCCGACAGCGGCACCGCCACCAGCAAGTCGGGCCAATCCCCTCGCGCATCGCTGATCCGCACGCGCACTTCACGCGGCAGGGCGCCGTTCTGTCGCCAGCGGGAGACCCAGGCGCCAGGCGCATCGCCGATCGGCGGCATGCGGTAGTCGAACGCCACGCTGCGCAGCCCTTCGGCCAGCGGCTCGGGCGGCCGCGAGGCGCCGCCGTCCACGGTGGTGCCGGCCTGCACCATGCGGAAGTCGACCTGCAAGGCCAGCCCGCCGGGCCCGCGCACCACCTGCAGCACATGCAGGTGCGGGCCGCCGCGCCCGAGGTAGTCGGGCAGGTCCGCCACGAAGCGCATCCGGTCCGGCGCGCCATCGAAGCGCCAGGCGACGTTGGTGGCCGCATCGGTCTGGAACACCAGGCCCTGCGTGCCGCCGATGCGCCGGCGCAGGAAGTCGGACACCGCCCGGATGCGCTCGTTGCGCTCCGCCAGCGCCTCGCCGCGCTGCACGGTGGCGCCTGCGGCGCGCAACGTGGAGAACGCCAGCGCCATCGCCGCCGCCAGCAGCGCGGTGGCCAGCAGGATCTCCAGCAGCGTGAACCCCGCCGCACGCGCCGCCCCCCCGCCCGGGCATCCAGGCAGGCTCATGGCCCGGCACCTTCGACCGGCGGCACCAGGTAGCGCAGCGAGGCGACCTGCAGGTGCTCGCCCGGCCCACCGGCTCCCCACTCCACCCGCAACTGCACCCGCAGCAGGCGTGGTGCGTTCGCCGCCGGTTGCAGGCCGCCCTGCAGGGCCGGATCCTGCCAGGGCGCGACCTGCATGCGCCAGCGGTAGCGGCCAGCTTCCAGTTCCCCGTCCAATGCGCCCGGCTGCGGCGCGCGCGCGTGCTCGTCCATCAGGGACTGCGCATGCAGGGCGGCCCGCCCGGCGTCGCCTGCCTGGCGCAGCTGGCGGGTGGCACCGGACAGCGTCCCGATCAGCAGGGTCAGGCCCAGCGCCAGGATGGCGAACGCGACCACGATCTCGATCAGCGTGAAGCCCGCCGCCCGTGCGGCGCTGCCGCCGGCGCGACGGACGATGCGTGGGCCGCGGCGCGCCATCACTGCGCCTCCCGGACCCGGCGCACGCGCACCTCGCCGGTCAGCCAGCCCACGTCCACGTCCCAGCCGGCATCGTCCAGCGTCAGCCGGACCCGGCCGCCGGTCGCCGCGCCATCCGGGAAGAAGCGCACCGCGCCCTGCCCGGGCGCCGGCTGCACCTCGCGCGCACCGGTGAACACCACGGTGGCGCCCGCCGGGAGTTCGCCGCTGCGTCCCTTCGCGCCGCTCCAGCGCCGCGCCTGCGGGTCCACCACGAAGTCCTGCGGCTGCCCGCTGCTGATCGCCACCGCGCGCGCGAAGCGCAGCTGCGCGGCCAGGTCCCTGGCGCTGCCATGCAGCTGCGTGCCACGCATCCCGCCGCCGAACGCCGCCATCGCCAGCAGGCTGGCCCCGGCCACCAGGGCCAGCACCAGCAGCATCTCCAGCAGGGTGAAGCCCGTGGCGGTGGCGCGCTGGCGCATGGCGGCGGCTCCTAGCGGCGGCGTGCGCATGCGCGCATCACCTCATTCCCAGGCGATGTCGGCGTTCACGCTGTCGCCGCCCGGCTCGCCGTCCGCGCCCAGGCTGACCAGGTCGAAGGCCTTGCCGTCGCCGGGCACGGTGTAGGAGAACGACCGCGTCCAGGGATCCTTGAGTTCGGCCTCCTTGGCGTACGGGCCCAGCCAGCCGCTGGCATTGCCGGGCGCCTTGACCAGGTCGTCCAGGGTCTGCGGCAGGCCGCCGGTATCCATTTCGAACTGCTGGATCTTCTCCGCCAGGGTCTGCACCTGGGCCTTGGCCAGGTTGACCTTGGCGCGGTCGCCGCCGCCCAGGATGCGGCTGGCGGCGAAGGCCACGATGCCGCCGATCAGCACCACCACCACGATGATCTCGATCAGCGAAAAACCGGCCTGCCTGGCGCCGGGGAAGGACGGGGTTGGACGACGGTTGCGCATGGAGGGATGCTCGGGGTTCGATGCCGCATTGTGCAAGATCGGGGCGGCGCGCGACGCGCACCACGGCCACGGTAACCGGGGCGTTCATGAACGCGGCGCGCCGGTCACCCCACCACGTTGGTCAGGTCGTAGATCGGCGACAGCACGGCCAGGATCACCACGCCCACCACCAGCGCCAGGACCAGGGTGACCACCGGCACCAGCGCGGCCAGCATGCGGTCCATGGCCACCGAGGTCTCCTGCTCGAAGGTGTCCGCGGTCTTCAGCAGCATGGCGTCCAGCGCGCCGGATTCCTCCCCCACCTGGATCATCTGCAGGGCCAGCCGCGGGAAGCGCTTGCCACGCGCCAGCGCCGCCGACAGGCCCACGCCGTTCTTGACCTCGTCGGCCGCGGCGTCCACGTCGGCCGCCAGCACCCGGTTGTCCAGCACGTTGCGCGCGATGCCCAGCGCCGCCAGCAACGGGACCCCGTTGCGCAACAGGGTGCCCAGGGTGCGCGCCAGCCGCGCGGTCTCCAGCTTGGCCACCAGCGGGCCGGCCAGCTTGCGCCGCAGCAGCCAGGCGTCGAAGCGCAGCATGACCGCGGGGTCGCGCCGCTTGCGGTCCAGCCACAGCAGGGCCAGCAGCGGCGTGGCCACCAGCACCCACCACCAGCCGCGCACGAACACGCCCAGCCCCAGCACCAGGTTGGAGAACCACGGCAATTCCGCATCCAGGCTGTCGTACATCGCGGCGAACTGCGGCACCACGTAGCCCAGCAGGAACAGCAGCGACAGCCCCACCATCGCGAGCAGGATGGCCGGGTACACCAGCGCGTTGACCACCCGGGCGCGCAGCGCGCGCGAACGCTCCAGGTAGTCGGCCAGGCGCTGCAGGGTTTCGTGCAGGCTGCCGCCGGCCTCGCCGGCGCGCACCATGTTCACGTACAGCCGGCCGAACGCGCCGTGCTGGCGGTCCAGCGCCGCGGACAGCGAGGCGCCGCCGCGCACCGCGTCCCGGATGTCGGCGATGGTGCGGCGGGCCACCTCGTCCTCCGGCAGTTCCAGCAGGATCGACAGCGCGCGGTCCAGCGGCTGCCCCGCGCCGAGCAGGGTCGCCAGCTGCTGGGTGAACTGCACCAGCCGCTGGCCGGCGAAGGGCTTGGGCTTGAACAGCGCGCGCCACGCCGACTCCGCGCCGACCTCGGAGGCCAGCCGCGCCTCCACCGGGAGGTGGCCCTGCTCCTGCAGGCGCGCGGCCACGTCGGCGTCGCTGGGCGCGTCCATCTGCCCGTCCAGCAGCTCGCCGCGCGCGTTCAGCGCCTTGTAGCGGTACAGCGGCATCAGGCGTCCTCGGTGACGCGCAGCACTTCCTCGATGGTGGTCTCGCCGCGCAGCGCCTTGGCGATGCCGTCCTCGTACATGGTGCGCATGCCGCCTTCGCGCGCCAGCTGCTCGATCTCGCCCATGCCGGCGTGGCGCATCACCGCGCGGCGCAGCGCGTCGTCCATCACCAGGAATTCCAGGATGGTGGTGCGGCCCAGGTAGCCGGTCGGCGCCAGCGCCGAGGGGCGCGGGTGGTACAGGAAGATCTCGCCCTCCGGCTGGAAGCGGCGCAGCCCGAACTTCTCGATCTCCTCGGGCGAGGCGGGGACGCGCAGCGCGTGGGTCGGCTCCAGCCGGCGCACCAGGCGCTGGGCCAGGATGCCGTTGACGGTGGAGGTCAGCAGGTAGTCCTCCACCCCCATGTCCAGCAGGCGGGTGATGCCGCCGGCGGCGTTGTTGGTGTGCAGCGTGGACAGCACCAGGTGGCCGGTCAGGGCGGACTGGATCGCGATCTTCGCGGTCTCCAGGTCGCGCATCTCGCCGATCATGATGATGTCCGGGTCCTGGCGCACGATGCTGCGCAGCGCGTTGGCGAAGTCCAGCCCGATCTGCGGCTTGGCCTGGATCTGGTTGATCCCGTCGATCTGGTATTCGACCGGGTCCTCGACCGTGATGATCTTGACGTCCGGGGTGTTGAGCCGGCTCAGCGCGGTGTACAGGGTGGTGGTCTTGCCGGAGCCTGTGGGCCCTGTCACCAGCAGGATGCCGTGCGGCTGCTCCAGCACCTTGTCGAAGCGCGGCATGAAGCCCGGCTCGAAGCCCAGGCGCTCGAAGTCCAGCACCACGGTCTGCCGGTCCAGCAGGCGCATCACCACCGACTCGCCGTGCGCGGTGGGCACGGTGCTCACGCGCAGGTCCAGCTCCTTGCCCTGCACCCGCGCCATGATCCGCCCGTCCTGCGGCAGGCGGCGCTCGGCGATGTTGAGCTTCGCCATGATCTTGATGCGGCTGATCACCGCGGCGGTCAGGTTCTGCGGCGGGCTCTCGCCCTCCTCCAGCACGCCGTCGATCCGGTAGCGCACCTTCAGCCGGTTCTCGAACGGCTCGATGTGGATGTCCGAGGCGCGCAGTTCCACCGCGCGCTGGATGATGAGGTTCACCAGCCGGATCACCGGCGCCTCGGAGGCGAGGTCGCGCAGGTGCTCGACGTCGTCGAAACCCTCCTCGCCCTCGGCATGCTCCACGATGCTGTCCATGGCGCTGCGGCCCTGCCCGTGCCAGCGCTCGATCAGCTCGTCGATCTCGCTGCGCAGCGCCACCGCGGGCCGCACCTCGCGGCCGGTGGCCAGGCGCACCGCGTCCAGCACGTAGGGGTCCTGCGGATCGGCCAGCAGCACGTCCACCGCTTCCGCGTCGGCGGCCACCGCCACCACGTGGAACTGGCGCATGAACTTGCCACCCAGCGCGACGTCCTCGGGCGGCAGTTCCGGCACGTCGCGCGCGCTGCGCAGGGGCAGCCCCAGTTCGCTGGCGCAGGCCTCGGCATGGTCGCGCTCGGACACCAGCCCCAGCCGGCCCAGCAGCAGCAGCAGGTCGCCGCCGTCCTGCTCCTGCAGGCGGCGTGCCCGCGCCAGGTCGGTGTCCTTGAGCTTGCCGCGCTCCAGCAGCAGCGCGGCGATGCGCTCGTCGGAGCTGGCCGGCAGGGAATCGCTGAGGACGGCACTCATGGCGGCGGGTCGCGGCGGAGAATGGACGCCGAGGGTAGCAGGCGCACCCGACCCGCCGCACGCGCCCAGGAGTCCCACGTGATTTCCCCGACGAATGGCCGCGCTGCCGGGCCAAGCGCGTTTACCCTAGGCAAGGCCGCGCGGTGCGGCGACTACAGGGGAGCTAAATGTCCACGCAAATGTCCACGATAGCGATGATCGGTCTGGCGCTGTTTGCTGCGTCCAATGTGGCCGATGCCGCAGATCTCACATACGTCAATACCACCCCGATCTCCATCCCCAACTCCGGGGCTGGCAATCCTTATCCTTCCACGATCGACGTATCCGGCACCTTTGGCCCCGTGTCCGGAGTCGTCGTGAAGCTGATCGACGTCAATCATACGTGGGCGAACGATATCGACGTCATGCTGGTATCCCCTACGGGCCAGCAGGTGATCCTCATGGCGGGCGTGGGTGGATCTTCGGACCCCGTTAACGCGGTTTACACGTTCGCGGCGGGCGCTCCCCAAATGACTTCTGTTGCATCCGGAACGTATTCCCCGACGAACAACGAAGGGACCGGCGCACTCCCGCCTCCCGCGCCTGCAAATACCGGCAATACCGATCTTTCCGTGTTCAATGGTGTGAGCGCGAACGGTACTTGGTCCCTTTACGTCGCCGATGATGCCGGCGGAGACATTGGCAACATTGCCGGAGGCTGGGAATTGACCATCAGCGGCATCACGACCCAAACCTGCGCCAGCGAAGGCTATACGGGCACCAAGTTGACCTGGTGCCAGAACATCTGCGAGAAGGGATATACCGGCGCAACCCTCAATATGTGGATCCATCGCTGGGTCGAGCGTTACCGCGATCTGCCGTACTGCGCGGTGGAATGAGCGCGCTGCACCTGCAGTGAAGGTGAATCAGGAAAGGCCGGTGCAAGCCGGCCTTTTCCGTTGTTGCGCCACGGCGATCGCGCCGCTGGGTTAACCTGGCATTTGTCCGGAGGGTTCTCAGCAGCTGGATCCACCGCTGGACCCTGAGGTACCGCGCGCTGCCTTATTGCTTGGTGGAGTGAGCGGAACAACCGCAACTGACTGCACCACCTGAGTGACGACCGGGCCGGCGCAAGCCGGCCTTGTTGTTTTTACCCCACCCACGCCCGCGCGTTGCGGAACATGCGCATCCATGGCGAATCGCCGTCCCAGTCGCGCGGC
>CBFGMM010000057.1:0-11913 GCA_965649855.1 uncultured Thermomonas sp.
GGTCCAGGCGACCCGGCGCGCCAGCCGCCGCCCCGTGCGCGCCGCGGCCGCGCGGACCGGTCTTTCGGCACGGTAGGCGCCCCCGGGGGCTGTGCTAGCGTTCGGGCTTTCCCGTCACCGGAACGCACCGTCCATGGCCCAGTTCTCCCGCGCCTGCCTGATCGCCAGCCTCGCCATCGCCGGGGCCGCGTCCGCGCAGGAGCCGCCCGCCGACGCCGACCCGTACCTGTGGCTGGAGGACGTCACCGGCGACAAGGCGCTGGACTGGGTGCGCGCGCAGAACGCCAGGGCCGAGGCCGAGCTTGCCGCCACCCCGGAGTTCAAGCGGCTGGAGGCCGACCTGCTGGCGATCTACGACTCCGAGGACAAGATCCCGGGCGTCTACCGGCAGGGCGAGTGGTACTACAACTTCTGGCGCGACCGCACCCACCAGCGCGGCATCTGGCGGCGCACCACGCTGGCCGAATACCGCAAGCCCAGGCCGAAGTGGGAAGTCCTGCTCGACCTGGACGCGCTGAACAAGGCCGAGGGCGAGAACTGGGTCTGGCACGGCGCGCAGTGCCTGAAGCCGGACTACCAGCGCTGCCTGGTCGCGCTCTCGCGCGGCGGCGCGGATGCCGACGTGACCCGCGAATTCGACCTGCCCACGCGCAGCTGGGTCGAGGGCGGGTTCTTCCGCCCCGAGGCCAAGGGCGGGCTGCAGTGGATCGACCGCGACACGGTCTACGTCTACACCGATTTCGGCGCCGGCACGATGACCAGCTCCGGCTATCCGCGCATCGTCAAGGAATGGAAGCGCGGCACGCCGATGTCCGCCGCCAAGGTGGTGTACGAAGGCACCGGCGAGGACATGTACATCGCCGCCAGCCGCGACCACACGCCCGGTTTCGTGCGCGACTTCGTCTCGCGCACCATCGCCTTCTACAACGACGAGCTGTACCTGCGCCGCGCCGACGGCACGCTGGCCAAGGTCGACGCGCCCAATTCGGCCAACAAGGCGGTGCACCGCGAGTGGCTGATGCTGGAGCTGCGCGAGCCGTGGAACGTGGGCGGCAGGGCGTACAAGGCCGGCTCGCTGCTGGCCGCGCGCTTCGACGACTTCATGGCCGGCAAGCGCGCCTTCGACGTGCTGTTCGAACCCACCGACACCAGCTCGCTGGCCAGCGTGGCCTACACCCGCAACCACGTGGTGCTGAACGTGCTGGAGGACGTCAAGAACCGGCTGACGGTGCTGACCCCCGGCAGCGCGGGCTGGAGCCGCGCCCCGTTCGCGGGCGCGCCGGCGCTCGGCACCGTCAGCGTGTCGGCGGTGGACAGCGACGACTCCGACGAGGTGTGGCTGACCGCCACCGGCTACCTCGATCCGACCCGGCTGATGCTGGCCAGCGCCGCGCCGGGTGCGCCCGCGCCGGAAACCCTCAAGACCCAGCCGGTGTTCTTCGACGGCAGCCGGCACGTGGCCGAGCAGCATTTCGCCACCTCGAAGGACGGCACCCGCATCCCGTACTTCCTGGTGCGGCCGAAGGCGATGGCCTTCGATGGGGACAACCCCACCCTGCTGTACGGCTACGGCGGATTCGAGATCTCCCAGCTGCCCGGGTATTCCGGCGGCGTGGGCAAGGGCTGGCTGGAGCAGGGCGGCGTGTTCGCGGTGGCCAACATCCGCGGCGGCGGCGAGTACGGACCGCGCTGGCACCAGGCCGCGCTCAAGGCCAACCGGCACAAGGCCTACGAGGACTTCGCCGCGGTCGCGCAGGACATGATCGCGCGCAAGGTGACGTCCCCGAAGCGCCTGGGCATCCGCGGCGGCAGCAATGGCGGCCTGCTCACCGGCAACATGCTGGTGCAGTACCCGGAACTGTTCGGCGCGGTGGTGATCCAGGTGCCGCTGCTGGACATGCAGCGTTACAACAAGCTGCTGGCCGGCGCCTCCTGGATGGCCGAATACGGCGACCCCGACACCGCCGACTGGCAGTTCATCCGCGGGTTCTCGCCCTACCACCTGTTCGACCCGGCGAAGACCTACCCGCCCACCATCCTGCTGACCTCGACCCGCGACGACCGCGTGCACCCCGGCCACGCGCGCAAGATGATGGCGAAGATGGCCGCAGCCAACCAGGACGTGCGCTACTACGAGAACATCGAGGGCGGCCACGGCGGCGCGGCCAACAACCGCCAGCAGGCGCACATGGACGCGCTGTACTACACGTTCCTGTGGCGCACGCTGGGCGCGCCGAAGCCCGCCGCCGCCAGTGCGCCCGCCACGCCCGCCACGCCGGACCGCAAGGATCCGCGCAGCCGCGGCCAGACCACCGGCTCGCGCCTCTGAGCCACCCACGCCGCCGCAAGGCTTGCGTTCCCCGTCCAGGTCCCCATCCATGAAGCGTCCTTCCAGCCTCCTCGCCCTCGCACTGATGAGCAGCCTCGCCACCGCACAGACCCTGCCCGCGCCCCCGGACGCTGCCAAGAAGGCGCACACCGTCACCGCGCCGCACGGCGCGCAGCGCCAGGACGAGTACTACTGGCTGCGCGACGACAAGCGCGAGGCCCCGGAGATGCTGGCCTACCTGAAGGCGGAGAACGCCTATGCCGACGCGGTGATGAAGCCGCTGAAGCCGCTGGAGGACGCGATCTACGACGAGATCGTGGGGCGCATCAAGCAGGACGACGCCTCGGTGCCGTACCGCGACCGCGGCTGGTGGTACTACACCCGTTTCCAGGCCGGCAAGGACTACCCGATCCACGCGCGCCGCAAGGACGGGCCGGGCGTGGATGCGCTGTCCATCCTCAAGGCCAACGAGGCCGGCGATTTCGCCGGGGAACAGGTGCTGCTGGACGTCAACGCGCTCGCGGCGGGCAAGGACTACTACGCGGTCAGCGGACGCAACGTCAGCCAGGACAACCGGCTGATGGTGTATGGCGAGGACACCAACGGCCGCCGCCAGTACCTGCTGCGGGTCAAGAACCTGGAGACCGGCGAGCTGTACCCGGACGCGATCCCGGGCACCGCCGGCTACGGCGTGTGGGCCGACGACGGCCGCAGCTTCCTGTACGTGGAGAACGACCCGAAGACCCTGCTGACCACCAAGGTCAAGCGCCACGTGCTGGGCACCGATCCCAAGGCCGACGCGCTGGTGTACGAGGAGCAGGACGACAGCTTCTACATGGGCATCGGCCGTACCCGCGACGACAAGTACATCGTGATCGGCCTGGACAGCACGGTGTCGAACGAATACCGCTACGCGCCCGCGTCGGACCCGGCGCGCTTCACCGTGCTGGCCGCGCGCGAGCGCGACCTGGAGTACGACGCCGACCACCACGGCGGGCGCTGGGTGATCCGCACCAATGCCGACGGCGCGAAGAACTTCAAGCTGGTCACCGCGCCCAGCGCCAGCACCGGCCGCGGCGACTGGAAGGACTGGGTGGCGCACGATCCCGCCGTCTACGTGGAAGGCGTGGAGATGTTCGACGGCTTCGCGGCCGTGGCGGAGCGTTCCGGCGGGCTGGAGCGCGTGCGCGTGCTGAAGGCCGATGGCGGCAGCGACCATGTCAAGGCCGACGAGAGCGCCTACTCGATGGGCCTGGACGTCAATTCCGAGCCCGACACCGACTGGCTGCGCTACAGCTACACCTCGCTGGCCACGCCGGCGACCACCTACGAACTCAACGTGAAGACCGGCGAGCGGCGGCAGCTCAAGCAGCAGCCGGTGCCTGGCTTCGATCCGTCGAAGTACGCGACCGAGCGGCTGTGGGTCCCGGCGCGCGACGGCACCCGCATCCCGGTGTCCATCGTCCATCGCAAGGATTTCAGGCGCGACGGCACCGGCGCCATGCTGCAGTACGGCTACGGCAGCTACGGCGCGTCGATGGACCCGGCCTTCAGCAGCACGGTGGTCAGCCTGCTGGACCGCGGCATGCTCTATGCCATCGCCCACGTGCGCGGCGGCCAGGAAATGGGCCGCGCCTGGTACGAAGGCGGCAAGATGTTCAACAAGAAGAACAGCTTCACCGACTTCATCGACGTCACCCGCTGGCTGGTGGCCAACCAGTACGTTGCGAAGGACCGGGTGGCCGCGATGGGCGGCAGCGCCGGCGGCCTGCTGATGGGCGCGATCTCCAACATGGCCCCGCAGGACTACCGGGTGATCCTCTCGCAGGTGCCGTTCGTGGACGTGGTCACCACCATGCTGGACGCCAGCATCCCGCTGACCACCAACGAATACGACGAATGGGGCAACCCGGAGGCCAGCACGGAGTCGTATGCCTACATGCTGAGCTACTCGCCGTACGACAACCTGTCCAGGCAGGCGTATCCGGCGATGTTCGTGGGCACCGGCCTGTGGGATTCGCAGGTCCAGTACTGGGAACCGGCGAAGTACGTGGCGCGCCTGCGCGACCTCAACACCTCGTCCGAACCCGTGGTCTTCCGCACCAACATGGAAGCCGGCCACGGCGGCAAGTCCGGCCGCTTCCGCCGCTTCCGCGAAGTCGCCGAGATGTACGCCTTCATGCTGGACCGGCTGGGCGTCGAACCCGCCAGGTGAGCGGCGGCGCAGGCGCCGGCGACCCCGGGGGGCGCGGCCGCCTGCGCTGGCTGTGGTGGCTGGTCGCCTACCTCAGCCTGGGGCTGGGCCTGCTGGGCATCCTGTTGCCCGGGCTGCCCACCGTGCCGTTCGTGCTGCTGTCGGCCTATGCCGCGTCGCGTGGTTCGCGCCGCCTGCATGGGTGGCTGCTGGGCCACCCGCGCTTCGGCGGGTCCATCCGCGACTGGGAGCGCGAGGGCGCGGTCTCGCGGCGCGCCAAGCGCCTGGCGATCGGCATGATGGCCGCCTGCGCGCTGGTGCTGGCGCTGGTCGCGCCCGCCTGGTGGCTGGCGGCCGCGGGCATCGCCGTCATGGCCATCGTCGCGCTGTGGTTGTGGCAGCGCCCCGAGCCGCGACAGTGAACGGTGCCGCGGGTACACTGCGCGCATGATCCGCATCGCCTTCCTGCTGTTCGTGCTGGCCGCGCTCACCGCCTGCGGCAACAAGGGTCCGCTGGTGATGCCGGGCCCCGCCGCCGCGCCCGCCCCGGTGGCCGAACCTGCCCCGATCGACCCCGCGCAGCCGCCGGTGGGTACCGAATCCGACAGCGAAGCGCCGATCCCGCGCTGACACGCCGATGCGCTTCAGCAAGATGCATGGCGCGGGCAACGATTTCGTGGTGCTCGACCTGCGCGATGGCACCCCGCCCCCCGATCCCGCCGGCTGCGCACGCATCGCGGACCGCCATGCCGGCGTGGGCTGCGACCAGCTGCTGACGATCGAGCCACCGCGCGGCCCGGCATCGGTGGCGTCCTACCGGATCTGGAACGCCGACGGCTCGCCTGCGGGCCAGTGCGGCAACGGCGCCCGCTGCGTCGCCGCGTGGCTGGTACGCGACGGCGCGGCCCCCGCCAGCGGCCCGTTCGCGATCGACAGCCCGCTGGCAACGCACCGGATCGAGCGCGATGCCGCGGGCGGCTTCGTGGTCGACATGGGCGCGCCGCGCTTCGCGCCGGGCGAGGTGCCGTTGCTGGGCTGGGACGCCGCGCGCGACGCCTACACGCTGGAGGTCGACGGGGCGCCGGTGCGCTTCGGCGCGGTGTCGATGGGCAACCCGCACGCGGTGGTCGAGGTGGACGACGTGGCACGCGCGCCGGTCGCGGCGCTGGGGCCCGCGCTGCAACGCCACCCGGCGTTCCCGGACTCGGTGAACGTGGGGTTCGCGCAGGTGCTGGCGCCCGACCGCATCGCGCTGCGCGTGCACGAACGCGGCGCGGGCGAGACCCTGGCCTGCGGCAGCGGCGCCTGCGCGGCGGTGGCGGTGCTGGCCAGCCGCGGCCGCATCGACGGGGCGCGGCCGGTGGCGGTGGAGCTGCCGGGCGGCACCCTGCGCATCCAGTACGATCGGGTGGGCGAGGGACGCATCCGCATGGGTGGCCCGACGGCCTTTGTCTTCGAGGGAACGCTGGTGGACGGGAGCAGCATGTGAGCAACGGATTCGACGGCACGGAAAAGCTGGGCGCGCATGAGGTCGCCGCCTGGCTGCGGCGCCATCCCGCCTTCCTGCAGCAGTTCCCGGACCTGGCGCAGACGCTGGTGGTACCGCGCGAGGACGGGCCCGCCGCCTCGCTGGCCAGCTACCAGCTGGACGTGCTGCGCGACAAGAACCGCGAGCTCTCGCGCCGGCTGCACGAGCTGTTCGGCAACGCGCAGGAGAACGAACGGCTGGCGGTGCGCACCCACCAGCTCGCCCTGGCGCTGATGAAGCAGGGCGACGCCGCGTCCACCCTGCGCGCGATGGCGGCCAGCCTGGCCGAGGACTTCCAGGGCGACCTGGTGCGGATCGTGTCGTTCCGGCCGGTGGACGGGCTTGCCGATGCCGACTGGCTGCAGCACATCCCGGAAGGCGACGCGCGGCTGGCGGGTTTCCAGGACCTGCTGGCCGGCGCCGATCCGGTCTGCGGCCGCCTGCATCCGGACAAGAACGCGCTGCTGTACGGCGCGCGCGCCGGCGAGGTGCACAGTTCCGCGTTGCTGGTCCTGCCGGGCACCGGCCTGGTGGCGGTGGGCAGCCGCGATCCGAACCGCTTTTTCCCCGGGATGGGCACCCTGTTCCTGCGCATGATGGGCGAGGCGCTGGCGGTGGCGCTGCAGCGGTTCGGCTGACGGCGATGCCGGCGCGTCGCGCGACGCCCGTACCCGCCCCCACTGCGCCGCCCGGCGGGCCGGTGGACGAATTCCTCGCGCACCTGCAGGTCGAACGCCGCACCTCCCCGCACACCCTGGACGCCTACCGGCGCGACCTCGCGGCCCTCTCCGCCTGGTGCGGCGGCCAGCCGCGCGGCCTGCTGGAGGTGGGCAGCGAGGACCTGCGCGCCTTCATCGCCGCCGAGCACCGCCGCGGCCTGTCGCCGAAGAGCCTGCAGCGCCGGCTTTCCGCCTGCCGCAGCTTCTACCGCTGGCTGCTGAAGCACGGGCGGATCGCCGCCAGCCCCGCGGAGGCGGTTCGCGCGCCCAGGGCGCCGCGCAAGCTGCCGCAGGTACTGGACGTCGACGAGGCGGTGCAGCTGGTGGAAGTCGGCACCGACGCGCCGCTGGGCCTGCGCGACCGCGCCTTGCTGGAGCTGTTCTATTCCTCCGGCCTGCGCCTGTCGGAGGTGTGCGCGCTGCGCTGGCGCGACCTGGACATCCCGCAGGGCCAGGTGACCGTGCTCGGCAAGGGCGGCAAGCAGCGCACGGTGCCGGTGGGCTCGCATGCGCGCACGGCATTGCAGGCGTGGCGGGCGCAGTCGACGGGCAGCACGGACGGCCATGTATTCCCGGGGCGCGGCGGCGCGCAGATCAGCGCGCGCGCGATCCAGCTGCGCATCAAGCACCTGGCGGCGCGGCGCGGCGTGCTCAAGCGGGTGCACCCGCACCTGCTGCGCCACAGCTTCGCCAGCCACGTGCTGGAATCCTCCGGCGACCTGCGCGGCGTGCAGGAACTGCTGGGCCATGCCGACATCGCCACCACCCAGATCTACACCCACCTGGATTTCCAGCACCTGGCGAAGGTGTACGACGCGGCCCATCCACGGGCGAAGCGCAAGGGCTGACGCGAAGGGAGCGCCTGCGTGTTCCATCGCGCCGCGCGGCCCGCGACGGGGCCTGCCGCCGCCGCTCCCGCGCGTCGTCCAGGACTCAGGTCGCGGGAGCGACGGTCTCCACCCCAGTTCCCGGGACTTCCGCTTGAACCCCCATGAAGGCATCCCCACATCGCCCCCTCGAAGGAGATGCCGATGGATCCCAGCCAGAATCCCACCGTGTTCCATGCCACCACCATCGTCAGTGTGCGCCGCGGCGGCCAGGTGGTGATCGCCGGCGATGGCCAGGTCACGCTGGGCCACACGGTGATGAAGGCCAACGCGCGCAAGGTGCGCCGGCTGGGCAAGGACGGCCGCGTGCTGGCGGGCTTCGCCGGCGCGGCGGCGGATGCCTTCACCCTGTTCGAGCTGTTCGAGGCCAAGCTGGAGAAGCACGGCCAGCTGCAGCGCGCGGCGGTGGAGATGGCCAAGGACTGGCGCACCGAGCGCCGCTTCGGGAAGCTGGAGGCGCTGCTCGCCGTGGCCGACGCGGACACCTCGCTGATCATCAGCGGCACCGGCGACGTGATCGAACCGGAGGACGGGCTGATCGCGATCGGCTCCGGCGGCATGTACGCGCTGTCGGCCGCGCGCGCGCTGCTGGCGCACACGCAGCTGGACGCCAGGACCGTCGCCACCGAGGCGCTGAACATCGCCGGCGACGTGTGCATCTACACCAACCGCAACATCGTGGTCGAGACGCTCTGACGTCGACCGCTCGCAGGATCCGCCTGTAGGAGCGCACCGCAGGGGCGCGACCGGGCAGGCAGATCCGTTCGCGCCCCTGCGGTGCGCTCCTACGGAAAGCCCACGCATGAACCCGTCCAACGCATCCATGACCCCGCGCGAGATCGTCGCCGAGCTCGACCGCCACATCATCGGCCAGCACGCCGCCAAGCGCGCGGTGGCGATCGCGCTGCGCAACCGCTGGCGGCGCGCGCAGCTGGCGCCCGAACTGCGCGACGAGGTGATGCCGAAGAACATCCTGATGATCGGCCCCACCGGCGTGGGCAAGACCGAGATCGCGCGCCGCCTGGCCACGCTGGCCAACGCCCCCTTCGTCAAGGTCGAGGCCACCCGCTTCACCGAGGTCGGCTACGTCGGCAAGGACGTCGAGCAGATCATCCGCGACCTGGCCGACACCGCGGTCAAGCTGTACCGCGGGCAGGCCAAGCAGCGCGTGCGCACCCAGGCGGAGGACCGCGCCGAGGAGCGCATCCTGGATGCCCTGCTGCCCAGGCGCGAGAGCGCGCCGCCGTTCGGGTTCGGCGGCTCCACCGCGACCACCACCGTCGACATCGGCGCCGAACCGTCGTCGCAGGAGTCCGCGACGCGCCAGAAACTGCGCAGGCAGCTGCGCGCCGGCGAGCTGGACGAACGCGAGATCGAGCTGGACCTCGCCATGAACGTGGGCGTGGACATCATGGCCCCGCCCGGCATGGAGGAGATGGGCCAGCAGCTGCGCCAGATGTTCGGCCAGCTGGCCGGCGGCAGGACCCAGAAGAAGCGGCTGGCGATCAAGGCCGCGCGTCCGCTGCTGGTGGAGGAAGAGGCCGGCAAGCTGGTCAACGAGGACGAGGTGCGCGAGGCCGCGATCGAGGCCTGCGAACAGCACGGCATCGTGTTCATCGACGAGATCGACAAGGTCGCCAAGCGCAGCGAGGGCATGGGCGCCGACGTCAGCCGCGAGGGCGTGCAGCGCGACCTGCTGCCGCTGGTCGAGGGCAGCACGGTGAGCACCAAGTACGGCTCGGTGAAGACCGACCACATCCTGTTCATCGCCAGTGGCGCCTTCCACCTGGCCAAGCCGTCCGACCTGATCCCGGAAATGCAGGGCCGCTTCCCGATCCGGGTGGAGCTGGGCGCGCTGGGCAAGGACGACTTCGTGCGCATCCTCACCGAACCGAAGGCCGCGCTGACCAGGCAGTACGTCGAACTGATGGGCACCGAGGGCGTGCAGCTGGAATTCGCGCCGGAGGCGGTGGAGCGGCTGGCCGAGATCGCGGCGCACGTCAACGAACGCCAGGAGAACATCGGCGCGCGCCGCCTGCACACGGTGCTGGAACGGCTGCTGGAGAGCCTGAGCTTCGAGGCGCCGGACAAGGGCGGCCAGCTGGTGATCGACCGCGCCTACGTGGACGCGCACCTGGGCGAGCTGGCACGCGACCCGGACCTGAGCCGCTACATCCTCTGAGCCGGGCAGCCACGTTCCGGCGGGAGTTCGACCAGAATTAGCGAAATTATCGAAGAATCATAAGTTGGATACCGCGTTCACGGTGCCGATGTTCGACCGCTTCATGCGCCGGATCATGCCGGGTGGGGGAACTGGCTGCGGGATTGAGCCGCGACGGCGGGTCGCTTGAAGGCGGGACGCGGCCTGTTGCATCCATACGCCCCCCGCTTGCTGCGTTGCAACGGGTGCGGTGGGACGGTGCGTGCTAGCGTCGGCGCGCACGGCCTGTCAAGGGCCGGCATTCATCGTCTTTTTCCGGGGGTTCCTTACATGCGTCTCAACAAGCTCGCGGCCGCCACGGGCGCCGCGGTGGTCCTGTCCCTTTCGTTCGCGGCGATGTCGGCCCAGCCCGATGCCAACCGCGTCATGGTCAAGTTCAAGCCGGGCGCCAAGGCGCAGGTGCAGGCCGCGCTCAACGCCGCCGGCGGCCGCATCCACCTGACCCTGGACCCGCAGAGCGTGTTCGCGGTCAGCGTGCCGGCCACGGCGCTGCAGGGCCTGCGCAACAACCCGAACATCGAATACATCGAAGCCGACGCGCCGCGCTACCCGACCGGCCAGGTCACCCCGTACGGCATCAACACCGTGCAGGCGCCGCAGGCGAACGCCGCCGGCGCGGACGGCACCGGCATCAAGGTGTGCGTGATCGACTCGGGCATCAACGCGAACCACGAGGATTTCGCCGGCGTGGCCATGGGCGGTTACGCGTCGTCCGGCCAGAGCTGGAACACCGACAGCTGCGGCCACGGCACGCACGTCGCGGGGACCATCGCCGCCGCCAACAACAACGCGGGCGTGGTCGGCGTGAGCCCGGGCAAGGTCTCGCTGTTCATCGTCAAGGTGTTCGACGGCGCCAGCTGCGGCTGGAGCTACGCCTCCAGCCTGGTCGATGCGGCCAACCGCTGCCAGTCCGCCGGCGCCAAGGTCATCAACATGAGCCTGGGCGGCTCGACCAGCAGCACCACCGAGAACACCGCGTTCTCCAACCTCAACAACGCGGGCATCCTGAGCATCGCGGCGGCCGGCAACGACGGCAACAACCGCCACAGCTACCCGGCCTCGTACAGCAGCGTGATGTCGGTGGCGGCAACCGACAGCAACAACGTGGTGGCCTCGTTCTCGCAGTACACCAGCCAGGTGGAGATCGCCGCGCCCGGCGTGGGCGTGCTCAGCACCTACCCGATGCGCGATGCCGCGCTGACCGTGGGAACCACCGGGTACATCGTCTCCGCCCTGGAAGGCTCCAGGCAGTCCACCGCCACCGGTACCCTGGCCAATGGCGGCCTGTGCACCTCGGCCGGCAGCTGGGCGGGCAAGGTGGTGCTGTGCGAGCGCGGCACGATCAGCTTCGCCGACAAGGTGACCAACGCGGCCGCCGGTGGCGCGGTGGGCGTGGTGATCTACAACAATGCCCCGGGCGGCTTCACCGGCACCATGGGGACCGGCGTCACCTCCACCGTGCCGGCGATGAGCCTGAGCCAGGAAGACGGGCAGGCGCTGGTCGCCGGTTCGATCGGGGCGGGCGCCAGCGTCAGCACCATCCCGGAGACCAACGCCAGCGGCTACGCCTACCTGGACGGCACCTCGATGGCCACCCCGCACGTGGCCGGCGTGGCCGCCCTGGTGTGGAGCGCCAACCCGACCGCCAGCAACACCCAGGTGCGCAATGCCATGACCTCCACCGCCCTCGACCTGGGCGCGGCCGGCCGCGACAACTACTACGGCTATGGCCTGGTGCGCGCGCTGAACGCCACCGAGGCGCTGATGGGCGGCGGTGGCGGCACCGACCCGGTGGCGGCCCCCAGCGGCCTGACCGCGACCAACACCGGCACGGTCAAGGGCAAGCGGCAGATCCGCCTGGCCTGGTCGGGCGGCGCGGCCACGGTGGACCTGTACCGCAACAACAGCAAGTTCGGTTCGGTCAGCAACACCGGCAGCTACACCGATTCCACCGGCACCAAGGGCACGCTGACCTACAAGGTCTGCAACGTCGGCACCACCGACTGCTCGGGCAACGCCACGGTCAACTGACCCG
>CBFGMM010000058.1:0-11910 GCA_965649855.1 uncultured Thermomonas sp.
ACCCTGGACGGCGAGGTGATCTACAACAACCTGTGCACCGGCTGCCACACCTCCGGCGCCGGCGGCGCCCCCAAGCTGGACGCAGCGGGCATGGGCGCGCGCGCGTCCAAGGGCCTGGAGGTGCTGGTCCGGAACGCGATCGAAGGCTATACCGGCAGCGCCGGCGTGATGCCGCCCAAGGGCGGCAACCCCGCGCTGACCGACGAGCAGGTGGCGAAGTCGGTCGAGTGGATGCTGGCCCAGAGCCGCTGATCCCGCGCGCAGGATGTCCCGCGAACGCCGCCTCCGGGCGGCGTTTTCGTTCCCGGCGGCTGCGCGCCCGCGGGTTTGCCACAATGCGTACCCTCCGGACCGTGGACCTGCCATGCACCCGTTCCCCCGCCTGCTGGCCTCGGCCAGCCTGATCGCGTGCCTGGCGGGCTGCGCGCCGCCGCAGGCACCCTCCGCCACCACCCGGGTGACGCCGGTGGGCAATGTGCAGGGCAGCACCGCGACCAGCGCCCTGCTGGGGCAGGTGGTCACCGTGGAGGGCGTGGTGACCGCGGTGCGCGTGCAGGGTCACGCGGTCCTGCAGGGCGACCCCGACCGCCACCCCGCCACCAGCGACGCCCTGTTCCTGGCCGGTGCCGACGGCGTCCGCCCCGGCCTGCGCATCCGCGCCAGCGGCACCGTGGCGGAGCTGCCCATGGGCCGCGGCAGCAGCCTCACCGGCCTGCAGGTGCAGGCCTGGCAACCGCTGGGCGCGTCCACGCTGCCCGCGCCGGTGCGCCTGGGCGCCGCGCCCGCGCATGGCTGGGAATCGCTGGAAGGCATGCGGGTGCAGGTGGATGCGCCGCTGGCCACGGCCGGTACCCGCGACTTCGCCGGGCCCGGCGTGCTGCTGGCCCACTTCGGCCCGCGCCAGTGGAGCGGCACCGAGATCGCCGATCCCGGCGCCCCCGCCCGGGCGGTGCTGGCGGCCAACCTGGCCCGCCGGATCACGGTGGAGATCGCGGATCCCGCCCTGCGCCCGCGCCAGGCACCGCGCATCGGGCAGGTGCTGCACGGCGTCGCCGGCATCGTGGGCGAACGCGACGGCGCCTACCGCATCAACGCCGCGGTGGCGCCGACCCTGGGCGCCGACGGCCGCCCCGCGGCTCCCCCCGCGGTCCCGGGCGACGTGCGCCTGGCCGCGTTCAACCTGGAGAACCTGTTCAACGGCGATGGCCGCGGCGGTGGCTTCCCCACCACGCGCGGCGCGCGCGAGCCCGCCCAGTGGCAACGCCAGCTGGCCAAGCACGTGGCCGCGCTGCGCGCGCTGGACGCCGACATCGTGGCGCTGATGGAGCTGGAAGCCGACGGCGACGGCCCCGAATCCGCGCTGGCCCAGCTGGTGGCGGCGTTGAACGCGGCCGGCGGCGACTGGCGCGCGGTGCCGGGGGCCGATGGCGGCGGCGACCAGATCCGCGTCGGGATCATCTACCGCGCGGGACGCGTCAGCCCGGTGGGGCGCGCCGCGCAACTGCATGCGCCGCCGTTCGGCACGCGCAGCCGACCGCCGCTGGCGCAGGCGTTCCGCGCCGGCCGCGGCCCGGTCTTCGTGGTGACAGCCGTGCACTTCAAGTCGAAGGGCTGCGGCAGCAGCGCCAGCGGGGCGGAGGCCGACCAGGGCGACGGCCAGGCGTGCTGGAACCCGACCCGGGTGGAATCGGCGCGCCGCCTCGATGCCTGGCTGCGCACCGACCCGACGCGCAGCGGCAGCGACCTGCACGCCGTGCTGGGCGACTTCAATGCGCATACGCGCGAGGATCCGCTGCGCCTGCTGCGCGCGGCGGGCTGGGTGGATGCCTTCGCCGGCAGCGGCGGACCGGTGTACAGCTACGTCTTCGATGGCGCCTCCGGGCGGCTGGACCATGCCCTGCTCTCGCCGGCGCTGGCGGCGCGCCTGCGCGGCGCGGCCAAGTGGCACGTCAACGCGGACGAACCGGCGGCCTCCGGCTACCTCGCCGGGGGTTCCGGCCCGTGGCGCAGCTCCGACCACGACCCCATGCTGCTGGGCTTTTCCCTGCGCACGGCTGCAGCCCGTTAACGCGACCCGCGCGACCCTGCCCGCATGGACGAAACCGCCGCCGCCGCACTGGCCCCCGACCCCGACCACGCGGTCGTGATCGCTGGTCCCGCCGGACGCATCGAAGCGGCCTGCGATGCCGCCGAGGGCACGCCGCGCGGGGTGCTGGCGATCATCTGCCATCCGCTGCCCACCGAGGGCGGCAGCATGCACAACAAGGTGGTGACGATGACCGCCCGCGCCCTGCGCGAGAGCGGCGTGGCCACGCTGCGCTTCAACTTCCGCGGCGTGGGCGCATCCGAAGGCACCTTCGACGACGGCGACGGCGAGCTGGACGACCTGCGCGCGGTCGTGGCCTGGGCGCGGCAGCACCACGCGGACAAGACCCTGTGGCTGGCCGGCTTCAGCTTCGGCGCCTGGGTGGCGCTGCGCGGCGCGGCGGAACTGGATGCCCGCGCGCTGATCACCATTGCCCCGCCGGTGGGCCGCAGCTGGTCGTTCGACGGCATCGAGCTCCCCGACATCCCGTGGCTGGTGGTGCAGGGCGATGCCGACGAGGTGGTGGACGCCGGCGCGGTGCAGGCCTGGATCGACGCCCTGCCGCGCCCCCCGCAGCTGGTGCGCATGCCCGACACCAGCCATTTCTTCCACCGCAAGCTGATCGACCTGCGCGGGGCGATCCGCAACGGCATCCGCGACTGGTTGCCGGTCGCGCATGGCTGAAGCGCCAACGCCCAGCCAGCGGTATGCCGAAGGCGTGGCGCGCGGGGCGTGGCAGGACGATCCCGCGCAGCGCCTGGCCCTGCGCGCACTGGACCGCATCCACCACGCACTGCTGGACGCGCCCGCCACGCCGGGCCTGCTGCGCCGGCTGCTGGGCAGCGGCGAGTCCCCGGGCGCGCCGGCAGGACTGTACCTCTGGGGCGGCGTGGGCCGCGGCAAGACCTTCCTGATCGACCTGTTCCACGCCGGCCTGCCGATCGCGCAGAAACGCCGCACCCATTTCCACCGCTTCATGCGCGAGGTGCACGCGCAGCTGCGGGAACACGCGGGCGAGCGCGACCCGCTGGCGGCGATCGCGCGCGACTGGGGCAGCCGCACGCGGGTGCTGGTGCTGGACGAGTTCTTCGTGGCCGACATCGGCGACGCGATGCTGCTGGCGCGCCTGCTGGAGCGCCTGTTCGCGGAAGGCGTGGTGCTGGTCACCACGTCCAACGCCGCGCCCCAGGATCTCTACCAGGGCGGGTTGCAGCGCGCGCGCTTCCTGCCGGCGATCGACCTGCTGCAGCGCCATTGCGAGGTGGTCGAACTGGCCAGCGACACCGATTACCGGCTGCGCGCGCTGACCCGCTCGCCGGTGTACCGCGCGCCCCTGGATGCCGGCTCGGAGGCCTGGCTGGAGGAGCGCTGGGCCGCGCTGGGCGGGGATGCGGCGCATCGCGACGCCGGCATCGAGATCGACGGCCGACGGATCCCGGTCCGCGCGCGCAGCCAGGGGCTGTGCTGGTTCGACTTCGCGGCGCTGTGCGAGGGTCCGCGCGGCAACACCGACTACATCGAGATCGCGCGCGAATTCCACACCGTGCTGGTGGGCGGCATCCCGCGCCTGGACGCGCAGCGCGAGGATGCCGCGCGCCGCTTCGTGCACCTGGTCGACGAACTCTACGACCGCCAGGTCAACCTGGTCTGCACCGCCGATGCGGCGCCCCATGCCCTCTACGAGGGCGAGCGCCTGGCCGCCGCCTTCGAGCGCACCGCCTCGCGCCTGGTGGAGATGCAGTCCACCGCCTACCTGGCGCTGCCGCATCGCGGGTGAACGGCGTGCGTTCACGCACGTCGGGCAGATGGGCCGATCGCCTAGAATGGCGTCCCATTCACACGGTCGCGCAGTGTGTGCGCAAGGAACTACATGGCCCCGCTTTCCCGCTTCCCCGTGATTGCCCTGCTTTGCTGTCTGGCGCTGGCGTGCAATCGCCAGGCACCCGAGCTGCCTACGGGAAGCGACGCGGAAACCGAGGAGGACAGCGGGCGCGAAGGGGTGGATACCGTGGTGGTGGATCCCAATGCGGCGTTTGTCGGTTCAGCCTTGACGGAGACCGGCGAGATCGCCACGCCCCAGCGTGAATTCAACGTCGGCGATACCGTGTACCTCTCGGTCCCCAGCAAGGGCCGGCGACTCGGCAGCGGCCTGGAAGTGTTCTGGTTCCATTCCGATGGCCGGTCCCGTCGCGACGACCAGAAGCGGATCGAGGGGCCTTTCACGGCGCTGGAATTCGTGCCCGAGGAGGCCGGCCAGTACAACGTCGAGGTGGCCGTGGACGGCCGCACCGTAGGCCTGGTCGAATTCGAAGTGCGTTGACGCGCCCATGGCCGACCTCGCGCACTCCCCGCTGGGCCGCGAGGTCGGCTACCCGACCGGGTTCGACCCCGGCCTGCTGTTCCCGATCCCGCGCGCGCGCGGGCGCGAGGCGCTGGGCCTTGCCGGGTCCCTGCCCTTCGTCGGGCACGATCGCTGGCAGGCCTACGAACTCTCGTGGCTGGACCCGGGAGGCAGGCCACGGGTGGCGACGGCCACGTTCGTGGTCCCCGCGGATTCGCCGAACCTGGTCGAATCCAAGTCGCTCAAGCTCTACCTCAACTCCTGCAACGCCGCCCGCTTCGACAGCGCGGAGGCGTTCCGCGCGCGCATCGCGGCCGACCTGTCGCTGGCGGCGGGCGCGCCGGTGGCGGTGACGTTCGGGCTTCCGCCCGTCGCGCCGGCGCCCGGCGAATCCCTGGATGCGCTGGACGTGGCGTTCGATCCGCAGCACGGTCCGGATCCGGCGTGGCTGGTGGCGGACGCGTCCGATCCGGTGGACGAAATCCTCTGCAGCGCCCTGCTGAAGTCCAACTGCCCGGTGACCGGGCAACCCGACTGGGCGGACGTCGGCATCGCCTACCGCGGGCCGCGGATCGGGCGCCCCGGCCTGCTGCGCTACCTGGTCGGCTTCCGCGACCACGCGGAGTTCCACGAGCAATGCGTGGAGCGCATCTTCCGCGACATCCACGTGCGCTGCGCGCCGGCGAGCCTCTCGGTGGAGGCGCGCTACACCCGGCGCGGCGGCCTGGACATCAATCCCTGGCGCGCCACACCCGGATGCGCGCCGCCGCCGGCGCGCCGCAGCGAGCGTCAATAGCGCCCTCACCCGGAGGCGATCCGGCGTTAACGCCGGCACTGGCAGGCTCCACACGCCCGCGGACCTGATCCGCACACAGCAGCAGCGGCGATGAACCAGCCCGGCAAGCCCGATTTCTCGAATGCCTCCGGACGCGTCGCATCCAGCGAGCCCGGTTCGTCCTCCAAGCCGAGCTTCGACAACGTGCGAGGCGGCGTGCGCTCGACCGAGCAACCGGCCGCCGGCCACACGCATACCGTCGTGCAGGGAGACACGCTCTCCCACATCGCCCAGCAGGTGTACGGCAACGCCGGTCGGTGGCGGGCGATCTTCGATGCGAACCGCGACCAGCTGGACGACCCGGACCGGATCCTCCCGGGCCAGGTCCTGCGCCTGCCCATGCCGGATTCGGAGTGACCAGGCGGCGCCAACCGGCGCCGTGCAACGCACCTTCCCCCACACGCAAAGGAACCGACCCATGAAGACCAACCGCCTCCACCTCGCCATGCTCGCCATCCTGCTGGGCAGTGCCGCCCTGGTGGGCTGCAAGAAGCAGGAGGCCCCGGCCACCACGCCGCCGCCGGTGGCCACCGACACCACGCCCAGCCTGCCTCCGGCCGCGCCGATGCCCGCCGGCGCCTCCGTCGCCAGCGTGGACCTGGGCAACGCGGTGGGCGCCGACCTGCGGGTGACCGCACCGATGACCACCTTCGGCACGCGCGACACCATCTACGCCGCGGTGGCCACCACCACCAGCGACCCGGCCGCCTCGGTGCCCGGCAAGCTGACCGCCAAGTGGACCCACCTCGACAGCGACCAGGTGGTGCACGAGGAAAGCCGCGACCTGACCCTGGCCGGCGATGGCGTGACCAGCTTCCAGATCAGCAAGCCCGACGGCTGGCCGACCGGCCGCTACAAGGTGGAGGTGATGCTGGACGGCACCCTGGTGCAGACCCGCGAGTTCGACGTGCGCTGATCGCGCGCAGCCGGACGAACGCAGACGGGCGCGGCGCAATCCGCGCCCGTCTTGTGTTCGCGGTCCGGGCGCCCGAGGCCCGCACCTTTGCCGTGCGGCCGGCAACGCAGGACAATGGCGCGCATCCATCGCCCACGAGCCATCCATGTCGCCGCCGACCGCGTCCCGCATCCTGTACACCCTGACCGACGAGGCGCCGTTCCTCGCCACCGCGTCCCTGCTGCCGATCGTGCAGGCCTATGCGGGGACCGCGGGGGTCGAGGTGGACACGCGCGACATCTCCCTGGCGGCGCGCATCCTGGCGCAGTTCCCGGAGCGGCTGGGCGAACGCGCGGTACCCGACCACCTGGCCGAACTGGGCGAACTGGCGAAGACGCCCGAAGCCAACATCATCAAGCTGCCGAACATCAGCGCGTCGGTGCCGCAGCTGAAGGCCGCGATCGCCGAACTGCAGGCCCAGGGCTGGCCGCTGCCCGACTACCCGGACGCCCCGCAGGGCGAGGCGGAGCAGGCCGTCCGCGCGCGCTATGCGCGGGCCATGGGCAGCGCGGTGAACCCGGTGCTGCGCGAGGGCAACTCGGACCGCCGCGCGCCGAAGGCGGTCAAGGCCTACGCGCGCAAGCACCCGCACCGGATGGGCAAGTGGGACACCGGTTCCCAGTCGCATGTGGCGCACATGGACGCCGGCGACTTCTACGGCAGCGAGCAGTCGTGCACCCTGGCCCAGGCCGGCAGCGTGCGCATCGAATACACCGGCGCCGATGGCGGCACCATCCAGCTGCGCGCCCCGGTGCAGGTGCAGGCCGGCGAGGTGATCGACGCCGCGGTGATGGACGTGGCCGCGATGGGCGCCTTCATCGACGCCCAGATCGCGGACGCCAAGGCGCGCGGCGTGCTGTTCTCGCTGCACCTGAAGGCGACCATGATGAAGGTCAGCGACCCGATCCTGTTCGGCATCGTGGTCAGCCGCTTCTACGCGCCGGTGCTCGAGAAGCATGCCGAGGCGCTGGCCGCGGTCGGGTTCGCGCCCGACAACGGGATCGGCGACCTGCATGCCAGGCTCGGCCAGCTGCCGCCGGCCACGCGCGCGCAGGTCGAGGCCGACCTGGCCGCGCTCTACGCGCAGCGCCCCGGCCTGGCGATGGTCAACTCCGACAAGGGCATCACCAACCTGCACGTGCCCAGCGACGTGATCGTGGACGCCTCCATGCCGGCGATGATCCGCGACAGCGGCAGGATGTGGAACGCGGCGGGCGAACTGCAGGACACCAAGGCGGTGATCCCGGACCGCAACTACGCCGGCATCTACCAGGCGGTGATCGACGACTGCCGCACGCACGGCGCGTTCGACCCGGCGACGATGGGCAGCGTGCCCAACGTGGGCCTGATGGCGCAGGCCGCCGAGGAATACGGCAGCCACGACAAGACCTTCCGCATCCCCGCCGACGGCAGCGTCCGCGTGGTCGACGCGCAGGGTTCCGTGCTCCTCGAGCATCCGGTGAAGGCCGGCGACATCTGGCGCATGTGCCAGACCAGGGACGCGGCCATCCGCGACTGGGTGAAGCTGGCGGTGACCCGCGCGCGCCTGTCCGCCACCCCGGTGGTGTTCTGGCTGGATCCGCAGCGCGCGCACGACCGCGAGCTGGTGGCCAAGGTCCAGGCGGGGCTCGCCGAGCACGACACCGCCGGGCTGGACATCCGCATCCTGTCGCCGGTGGAGGCGATGCGCCATTCGCTGGCGCGGATCCGCGCCGGCCAGGACACCATCGCCGCCACCGGCAACGTGCTGCGCGACTACCTCACCGACCTGTTCCCGATCATGGAACTCGGCACCAGCGCGAAGATGCTGTCGATCGTGCCGCTGATGAACGGCGGCGGCCTGTTCGAGACCGGCGCCGGCGGCAGCGCGCCCAAGCACGTGCAGCAGTTCGTGGCCGAGGATTACCTGCGCTGGGATTCGCTGGGCGAGTTCCTGGCGCTGGCCGCGTCGTTCGAGCACCTGGCCCAGGCCACCGGCAACGCGCGCGCGCAGATCCTGGCCGACGCACTGGATGACGCGAACGCGAAGTTCCTGGACAACGATCGCTCGCCCGGCCGCAAGCTGGGCACCATCGACAACCGCGGCAGCCACTTCTACATCGCGCTGTACTGGGCGCAGGCATTGGCCGCGCAGGCGCAGGATCCCGAGCTTGCGGCGACCTTCGCACCGCTGGCGCAGGCGCTGGCCGACGGGGAAGCGAAGATCGTCGAGGAACTGCTGGCGGTACAGGGCAGGCCGGTGGACATCGGCGGCTACTACAAGCCCGACCTTTCACTGCTCTCGGCCGCGATGCGTCCCAGCCCCACCTTCAACGCCGCGCTGGCCCTGCTGGGGCGCTGAACCGCGGCCGGGGCGATGCTGGTCGCTTTCAACAAGCCCCATGGCGTGTTGTGCCAGTTCACGGATCGCGGCACGCCGCCGCGGCCCACCCTGGCCGGGTTCGGACTGCCGGCGGGGGTCTATGCCGCGGGGCGGCTGGATTCGGATTCCGAGGGCCTGCTGCTGCTCACCGATGACGGCGCGCTGGCCCACCGCCTGACCGACCCGCGCCACAAGCAACCGAAGACCTACTGGGTGCAGGTCGAAGGCGCGCCGGATGCCGGCCAGCTGGAACGCCTGCGCCGCGGCGTGGTGCTGAGCGACGGACCGACCCTGCCCGCGCTGGCGAGGCAGATCGAAGCGCCATCCCTGTGGCCGCGCGATCCGCCGGTGCGCTACCGCAAGTCGGTGCCGGATGCCTGGCTGGAACTGGTCCTGCGCGAGGGACGCAACCGGCAGGTGCGCCGCATGACCGCCGCCGTCGGACTGCCCACCCTGCGCCTGGTGCGCGTGGCCGTGGGGGCCCACCGGCTGGACGGATTGGCGCCCGGAGACTGGCGATGCGTCGAGGGCTGAACCGAACCAGCTGAATGGTTCAGTTTCAGAGCCGGCGCGGGGGTTTCCCCTGTTGCCGTGGAGGGCCATTCAGCCGAAACTCCCATGACGATAGTCACTTCGACTGGGGATCCGCGATGAGCTCGACAGGCAGCGCCGCCGCCGCCGGAAGGATCCTGGTCGTCGACGACCAGGCCGCCAACCTGCGCGTGGTTTCGGTGCTGCTGGGCCGGCAAGGGTATCAGGTGGTGACCGCGGCGAGCGGCGAGGAAGCCCTGCAGGCCGCGACGGCGCAGCCGCCCGACCTGTTCCTGCTGGACATGATGATGCCGGGCATGGACGGCTTCGAGCTGTTGTCGGCGTTGCGCGAGAACCCCGCGCTGCGCAAGGCGCCCGCGGTCTTCCTCACCGCCGCGCACGATCGCGATGCCCTGTTGCGCGCATTCGACGCCGGCGCCGTGGACTACGTGACCAAGCCCTTCATGCCGGAGGAACTGCTGGCGCGGGTGGGCGCGCACATCGGCCTGAAGCTGACCCGCGACCGCCTCGAGCGCGTGGCCAGCGAGCGCCAGGAACTGGTCAACCTGGTCGCGCACGACCTGAAGAACCCGTTGACCAGCGTGCTGTTCGCCAGCGAGATGCTGCAGCAGCCGGATTGCCGGCCCGAGCGCGCGCCGCGCTATGTCCAGGTCATCCATGACAGCGCATCGGATGCGGTGGGCTACATCCGCAACTACCTGGAGAACCAGGCCCAGTCGCGCGGCCCGGATTCCACCGCCAGCAGCAGCTTGCGCGAGACCGTCGCCTGGCTGGCGCAGCGCTACGAGTTGCAGCTGGAGGCGCGGCAGATGCGCCTGCTCGCGCCGGTGCCGCGCGACGATGGTCGGGTGGCGATCGCCGCGCTGGTGCTGCGCCAGGTTTCGGAGAACCTGGTCACCAACGCGATGAAGTACGCGCCGGCCGGCGGCGAGCTGGAATTGCTGGTGCGCGCCTCGTCGCCCGGGTTCTGGCAGCTGGTGGTGATGGATCGCGGCCCCGGCATCCCGCCGGCGAAGCAGCGCGAACTGTTCAAGCCGTTCCGCCGCCTGACCGAAGAGGATCCGTCCAACGGCCTGTCCAGCGGCCTGGGCCTGTCGCTGGCCAAGCAGATCATCGCCAATGCCGGCGGCCAGCTGTGGTACGAGGACCGCGAGGGCGGCGGCGCACGCTTCATCGTGGAACTGCCGCAGGCGCGCGATGACGCGCCGGCGGAAGACGGGGACGATCCGGCCCCCTGACCCGGGATCAGCTCTGGGTGGTGCGGGTGCTGCGCGGCTTGCGCGCGCGCTTGGCGGCCGGCTTGCGCGCTTCCACGCGGGTCGCGGTGCCTTCGATCGGGCCATCCTGGGCCTTCCTGGCCTGACGGCGCGCCGCGTACCAGAGCAGGCCGGCGCCGGCGAGCGCCGCGCCAGCCAGCACCGGGTTGCGACGCACCAGCTTGCCGGCGACGCGGGTCCCGGTCTTGATCGCGCCCAGCGCGGCCCCGGTCTCCACCCATTGCAGCGCCTTGCCCGGCACCGCGTTGTGGATGCCACGGCCGATTTCGCCGATCAGTTGCATCGCGCGGTCCTGCGCATAATCCAGCTTGTTCATCGTGCCCTCGCGGAAGCGTGTGGGGGAAAGGCCGCCAGTCTCTGCGGGCCGGCGTACAAGACGCGTGAGCGCCTTGCGCAGCGTTCAGCGCCAGTTGGTCACGGGGTACGCGGCTTGGCGCGATGGGTGGGCGGCGCGTTCCAGGGATCCTCCGGCCACGGATGGCGCGGGTAGCGGCCCTTCATTTCCTTGCGCACCTCGGGATAGGTGCGCGACCAGAACCCGGCCAGGTCACCGGTGACCTGCAGCGGCCGGCCGGCCGGCGACAGCAGGTGCAGGGTCAAGGGCACCCGACCGTCGACGATGCGCGGCGTGTCGGCCAGCCCGAACAGTTCCTGCAGCTTCACCGCCAGCACCGGGGCGGCCGGCTCCCCATGGTCGTCCACGGCGTAGGCGATGCCGCGCTGCATCCCCGACGGCACCTGCACGCGGGCGGGAACCAGCTGCTCGACACGCTGGCGCAGCGCCCAGTCGACGGTGGACTGCACGGCCCCGGCCAAGGCCGCCGCGTCCAGCGCATCCAGGCGGGTCTTGCCGGCGAACGCGGGGGTGAGCCAGCGCTCCAGGCTCGCGAGCAGGGCGGCGTCCGACAGGTCGGGCAGCCCGAGGGCGGGCATCCACGCCCGCAGGCAACGCACCCGCGCGCGCCACTGGGACAGCGCATCGCTCCAGGGCAGCGCCGCAAGGCCGAGTTCGCGCACCGCATCGGTCAGGGCCTGCGCCGCCTGCGTCGCGTCCACCCGCCCCGTCGCCACGCTCGACAGCACGATCCCATCGAAGCGCTCGACGCGCGCGCTGGCCAGCGCGCGCTTCCCTGCATCCCAGCGCACCTCCTCGCCTTCGCGGAAGTGCGCCGCGAATGCCCGGCGCAGGTAGGCGGGGTCCAGCGGCGCCGCGCGCTGCAGCAGCGCGTCCCCGGTCTCCAGGCGCATGTCGCAGGCCACCAGCCACGGCTCGCCGTACAGCGCGGAATCGTCGAACAACCGGGCCATGCGTCCGTTCGCCAACGCATAGCGCTTCGGATCCTGTGGATGCTGCCGGGCGATGCGCTCCGGGAACGCATGCGCCAGCAGGTCGCCCACTGCATGCGCGGCCACCGCCGCGGGCGGCGGCGCGGTGCAGCCCAGGCGCCTGCGCCACTGCCTGGCGGCGGCATCGATCGCCGCCAGCGCGGCGCGGTTGGCCT
>CBFGMM010000059.1:0-11788 GCA_965649855.1 uncultured Thermomonas sp.
GGCACGGGCTGCCCCGCGCGCCAGCCGCGCGCCTGCAGCCCGTCCAGCAGCGCGACCGCCGCGTCGCGGCGCCCGGGTTCGTGCACCGGCAACACCAGCAGGTCGCCCGCCCGTGCCCATGCCAGCGCCTCGCGCGTGGCCTGCGCCTCGTCCAGGCAGACCGGCAGCTGCGCCGCCTGCAGCCCGCGCTCCAGCAGGGCTTGCCGAAGGATCGCGGCGACCTCGCCGGAGGCGCGTCCGCGCAGGTAGTCGCCCGCGATGTCCTTGAGCCAGATCCGGTCCGGCGCCGCCTGCGCCGCCACCGCTGCCAGCGCCAGGAAGTCCGATTCCAGCCGGTTGCCCGCGTGCCCCAGCAGCAGGCCCATGCGCCCGTCGCCACGCAATCCCGCGGCGACGTCCAGCAGGCCGCGCAGGCCGTCGGGGTTGTGCGCGTAGTCCAGCAGCACCTGCACGTCGCCCAGGGCCCAGCGTTGCAGGCGTCCGGGGTTGTCGGCATGGCGCGCGCCGAACCGCGCAAGCACGCCGGCGATGGTGGCCGGGGCGACGCCCAGCGCATGCGCGGCCACCGCCGCGGCGGCGATGTTGGAGAGGTTGTAGCGCGCGCTGCCGCCGAGCGTCAGCGGCATCGCCGCGATCGGCCCGAGGTCGTGTTCGATGCCGTCCGCGGCAAGGACCAGGCGGCCATCCCGCCCGCCGCACGCGGGCAGGCCGCGGGCGTGCGCATCCGCCAGCGCCAGCGCGAACCAGCCGATCCGGTGCCCCCGCGGCGCCTGCAGCACCAGCATCGCATCGTCGGCGTTCAGCACCAGCAGGCCATTGGGCGCCAGCGCCTTGGCCGCCACCAGCTTGACCGCCGCGATGTCCTCAAGGCTGTGGATCCCGTATTCGCCGAAGTGGTCGGCGCTGACATTGGTCACCACCGCCACTCCCGCGTCGCGCGTGACCAGGCCGCGCCGCAGCAGGCCGCCGCGCGCGGTTTCCAGCACCGCCGCCTGGACCCGCGCATCGCGCAGCACGGTGCGCGCACCCACGGGCCCGGAATAGTCGCCGGGCTCGACCCGCTGGCCATCGACGTACAGCCCGTCGGTGCTGCTGTAGCCGGGTCGCAGTCCGTGCGCGCGCAGCATCGCGGCGAGCAGGCGCACGGTGGTGGTCTTGCCATTGGACCCGGTCACCACCGCCTTCGGGATCGCGCGCAGCTGCCCCCACGGCACCGCGTCGGCCGCGGGCAGCGCCGCGACAGGCCAGGCCCGCGACGCCTCGCCTTCGCCGATCGACAGCGTCTCGTCGTCCGCATGCGCGGGCAGCCCGCGCGCGCGCGCCGCCTCGAGCAGGCAGCGCAGCGCGGGACTGGCCTCCGCGTCGGCCAGCATGCGCAGCTGGCGCAGCGCCTCCTCGTCGTCGAAATGGGCAACGTGCGGGCGCGGTGCCGCGGCCTCTTCGTCCACCGGCGCGGCGCTCGCGCGCAGGCCCAGCGCCGAATACAGCGCCCACTCGTTCGCTTCGGCGGCCACGTAGAGCTGGTCGGGCGGCGCCTCGAACGCGAGCGAGGTGCCGCTCGCGTGCACGCGCGCGCAGACCGCGCCATCCGGCCAGTGCATGGCGTTCCGCAGCCGGATGACGTTGGCGCGCCAGCGCTCCAACGCGGCGCTATTAGCCACCAGCCCGGGCGCGGTTTCCAGCGCCGCGCCGGTGGCATCGAAATACAGGTTGGCGCCGGTCAGCCGGCGCGACTCCTCGAACGGGGCGCTCACCTCGGGCCCGCCCTCAATCCGCCGCTTCCCGCTCGAAGCGCAGGCCGCGCTCGTCGCGCACCACGCCTTCCATCGCCGCCAGCAGCTGCTCGTCCATGGCGGTTTCCAGCCGCGGCACTTCGGCGCGCGCCGCGGCCTTGGGCATGTCGCCGTCCGGCTTGAAGCGGATGATCTGCTTCCACGAACGGGTCAGCGCATCGGCGAACACCAGCACCAGGTCGCCCGGCTGGCCCATGCGCAGCGCGGCGTCGATCGCCTGCTGTTCGTCCGGGATCACCGAGATCGCCTGCTCGGCGATACCGGCCTCGCGCAGCGCCTTGGCGATGATGCGCGGCACCTCGTCGCCGTCGCGCCCGCGCAGGCCGTCGTCGCGCTTGACCACGTAGTGGTCGAACCGGCCGGCCACGGCCTTGGCGATCGCCACGATGTCCTCGTCGCGGCGGTCGCCGGGCGCGGCCACCACCACGATGCGGCGGCCCGCCACGTCCAGCCGCTGCGCGAGGTCGGCCATCACGCCCACCGCATGCGCGTTGTGGCCGTAGTCCATCAGCACCTTGAACGGATGCTCGGCGTACACGTTCATCCGGCCCGGGGCCTGGAAGAAGGTGGTGTCGAAGGTGCGCAGGCCGTGGCGGATGTCGTCCAGCTTGATGCCCAGCGAGAACGCCATCGCCGCCGCGACCATCGCGTTCTGCACGTTGTGCAGGGCGCGGCCTTCCATGGTGGCCGGGATCAGGTGGGTCCAGAGCAGGGGGATGTGGCTGCCCTTGTCGTACAGCGTGATCATGTGGCCGTTGACGCCGGCCTCCAGCGCGCAGGCGCGTCCACCCGCGCGCACGTGCTCGCGCACCAGCGGGTGCGAGGGATTCATGGTCACGTAGCAGATGACCTTCGCGTCGGTGTAGGCGGACATCTTCAGCACGTTCGGATCGTCGGCGTTGAGGACCGCGCACTCGCGCGCCACCTCCACCACGATGCGCTTGACCTCGGCCAGCTGCTCGAGGGTGTCGATGCCCTTCAACCCGAGGTGGTCGGCGGCGACGTTGATCACCGCGCCCACGTCGACCTCGGGCACGCCCATGCCCGAACGCACCAGCCCGCCGCGCGCGGTTTCCAGCACGGCCAGGTCGATCTGCGGATCGGCCAGCACCATGCGCGCGGACACCGGGCCGGTCATGTCGCCCTCCACGGTGCGCTGGCCGTCGATGTAGACGCCGTCGGTGGTGGTCAGGCCCGGCGTGTAGCCGGCCATCTTGGCGATGTGCGCCAGCATGCGCGCGGTGGTGGTCTTGCCGTTGGTGCCGGTCACCGCGGCGATCGGCACGCGCGAGGGCGTGCCCGGCGGGAACAGCATGTCGATCACCGGGCCGGCGGCGTCGCGCGGGGTGCCTTCGCTGGGTGCGATGTGCATGCGGAAGCCGGGCGCGGCATTGACCTCGCAGATGCCGCCGCCGGTCGCCTTGTAGCTCTCGGCGATGTTGGTCGTGATGAAGTCCACCCCGCCCACGTCCAGCCCGATCGCGCGCACCGCGCGCTCCGCCATCGCGCGGTTGTCCGGGTGGATGACGTCGGTGACGTCGGTGGCGGTGCCGCCGGTGGACAGGTTGGCGGTGGAGCGCAGCGGCACCACCTCGCCGGCGGCGGGCACGGAGGCGGCGGTGTGGCCGGCGCGCTCGAGCATCAGTTCGGCCTCGCGGTCCAGCTGCAGCCGGGTCAGGACCTTCTCGTGGCCGACCCCGCGGCGCGGATCCTGGTTGACGATCTCCACCAGCTCCGCCACGGTCCGGCGGCCGTCGCCGACCACGTGGCCCGGCGTGCGGCGGGTTGCGGCGATCAGTTCGCCGTTGACCACCAGCAGGCGGTGGTCGTCGCCGGCGACGAACGTCTCCACGATCACCGACTGCGAATGTTCCTGCGCCGCGGCGAACGCCGCGCGGATCTCGTCGTCCCCGCTGATGCCGATGGTGATGCCGCGGCCGTGGTTGCCGTTGTAGGGCTTGAGCACCACCGGCCCGCCCAGCTTGCGCGCCGCCTTGAGCGCGTCGGTCTGGCTGGTGACCAGTTCCTGGCGCGGCACCGGCAACCCGAGCGAGGCGAGGATCTTGTTGGTCTCCTCCTTGTCGCTGGCCAGCTCCACCGCGATGTGCGGCGTGCGCCCGGTGACCGTGGCCTGGATGCGCTGCTGGTACTTGCCGTGCCCGAGCTGCACCAGCGACTGCTGGTTCAGGCGCAGCCACGGGATCCCGCGCTCCTCCGCCGCGCGCACCAGCGACATGGTGGACGGCCCCAGCGCGCGTCGCTGCGCGTAGCGGATGAAGCCGTCGCGCTCCTGCTGCCAGTCCCACGCGGCATCGGTCGCGCTGCGCAGCGCGGGCGGCAGCAGCGAGTCCAGCAGCTTCAGCGCCAGCTCGCCGGCGGCGATGCCCTCTTCCTTCTGCGCGTACTCGTACACCACCGAATACACGCCGGGCCGGTCGTCGGAAATGCCGCGGGTGCGGCCGAAGGTCACGTCCTCGCCGGCGACGTTCTGCAGTTCGATCGCGACGTGTTCCAGCACGTGGCCCAGCCAGGTGCCCTCGCCTTCGCGCATGCGGCGCACGAAGCCGCCGGGCTCGCGGTAGGAGCAGCCGTGCTCGGCCAGCCCGGGCAGCGCCGCCAGCAGCCCGTCGACGAATCCGTCGCCCAGCCGCGCGGTGGGCCACTGCTCCAGCGCGCCCAGGTCCAGTTCGAGCCGGATGACCGGGAACTTCGCGTACTGCGAGGGCCCGACAAAGACATTGCGGCTGAGGATTCGCATCGGGGGCCCTGGCGTGGGTGCGTGGACGGGCGCGCTCAGAGGCGCGTGGCGCACAGCGCGCCGGGCGAGGCCTGGCGGGTGTGCAGGTTGAAGGTCGCGCCGGCGGTCAGGATGTGCACGGTGAGGCCGAGCAGGCACACGCCCTCGGTCGGCCCCACGTCCGCCATGGAGGAGAACGTCAGCCCGCCCGCGTCGACCACCGTGATCGCGCCGCTGCCTTCGACCTCCAGGGTGTTGTCCGGGCCGATGAAGGCGGCGGTGTCCTCGTCCAGCCCGATGCCGATGGCGAACGGGTTGTAGGCCAGGGCCGCGGTCAGCCGCCCCAGCCGGTCGCGCTGGCGGAAGTGCTGGTCGATGATGAAGCGGTTGGTCAGGCCCAGGCCCGGCGCCAGGCGCACGCTGCCCGCGCGCGGCGAGGAGCCTTCCTTGCCGAACGCGATCATGTGCTCGGCCAGGATGCTGGCGCCGGCGCTGGTGCCCGCCACGTGCACGCCGCGCGCGTTGCCGGCGCGGATCAGCTTGGCCGCGCTGGTGCCGCCCAGGATGGTGGCGATGCGCAGCTGGTTGCCGCCGGTGAAGAACACGCCGTCGGCCGCCTCCAGCACGCGCAGCACGTCGTCGCGCTCGCCGTCCTCGCGGGTCTGGATGTCCAGCGCCGTGGCGCTGCCCGCCTCCAGGCGCTGGAACAGGTCCTCGTAGCGGCTGCCGGTGTCGGGCAGGCGGCTGGCGGTGGGGACGATGGCGATGCGCGCGTCGCGCCCGCCGCACAGCTGCACGAAGCGCTTGAGGATCCTGCGCCGGCTCTCCTTGTCCTCCGCGCCGCCGATGGGGATGATCCAGCCCCGTTGCCCGCCGTCCGGGACCTTGCTTGGACACATGCGCGACGCTTCCCGCTCTCCTGCATTCAGCGTTCGAACATACCACGCCGGACCAGCGCCCCGCCGCGCAGGTGGAGCTCGCCGCCGAGCAGCACGTGGTGCGCGCGGCCGCGTGCATCCAGCGCCACCAGGTCGGCATCGGCGCCCACCGCGATCCGGCCCTTGCGCGGCAGCCGCAGCAGGTCCGCGACGTTGCTGGTGAAGGCGGGCAGCGCGCGCTCCAGCGGCAGGCCGCGCCCCGCCAGTTCGGCCAGTGTCTCCAGCAGCGCGCCGGAATGGCCCACGTCCATGCCGCACACCCGGCCGTGTTCGTCGAAGCAGGGCAGGCAGCCGCCTGCGTCGGAACTGATGCTGACCCGCTGCGGCGGGGCGCCGCTGTCCAGGTAGCGCAGCAGGGCGTCCGCGGCGGGCCAGGCGTCCTCGCCCTCCTCGACCGGGAACGCGGTGATGTCCACGTGGCAGCCGCGCCTGGCCAGCGCCAGCGCTTCCTCGAACAGCGCCTTCCTGCGGTTGACGTGGGTGGGCTGGAACACGCGCGGCGGCAGTTCGCTGCCGTCCAGCGCGCGGCGCACCAGTTCCAGCCCGCGCGCGCCGTCGCCCAGGTGCAGGTGGACGATGCCGGCCTTGCCGCTCATCAGTCCGGCCACGTGGGCCTCGGAGGCGAGCCGCAGCAGCTCGTCGAGGGTGGGCTGGCTGGACCGGTGGTCGCTGATCGCCACCTCGCCCACGCCGATCAGCGGTTCGGCGAAGGCGATGTCGCCGCGCACCGTGCCGGTCAGGGTGGTGGGCGGCAGGTGGTAGCCGCCGCAATAGGCCCAGGCGTTCAGGCCCTGCTCGCGCAGGCCGTACACGTGCGAGAGGAGTTCGGCGGTGCCGCGGCCGGCGTCGTCGGTGCCCAGCAGGCCGACCACGCTGGTCACGCCTGCGCTCGTGTAGCGCGACAGCAGGGGCGCGGGCACGCGGCTGGCGAACCCCGCCTCCCCGCCGCCGCCGCTGACGTGCACGTGGCCGTCGACCAGGCCGGGGACCAGGCGCAGCCCGTCGAGTTCGATCGTGTCCACGTCGAACTGCGCGGGCAGCCGCGGCGCGCCCTCGCCGATCCACAGCACGCGGCCACCGCCCAGCAGCAGGTCGCGGCGACCGAGCGCCTCGGGTGCGTACACCTCGGCATTGCGCAGCCAGAGCAGGGGCGCGGTCATCGCGGCAGCGTGCGCAGGCGCGTCGGGGCCGTCAAGCGGCGTGCTGCGCGCGGGTGGCGTCGACGAACGCATCCAGCCGCGCCCGCGCCGCGCCGGAGGCGATGGCCTTGCGCGCGCGGTCGATGCCGTCGCGGATGTCCTCGGCCACCCCGGCCACGTACAGCGCGGCGCCCGCGTTGTAGGCCACGATCTCGCGCGGCAGGCCCGGGTGGTTCTCCAGCGCCTGCAGCAGCATCGCCCGCGACTGCTCGGCGTCGCCCACCCGCAGGTTGCGGCTGTGCGCCATCGCGATGCCGAAGTCCTCCGGGTGCAGTTCGTACTCGCGCACCACGCCGTTGCGCAGCTCGCCCACCAGGGTGCCCGCGCCCAGCGAGAACTCGTCCATGCCGTCGCGCCCCCAGACCACCAGCGCGCGCTCGGCGCCCAGCTCCTGCAGCACCCGCACCTGGATGCCCACCAGGTCCGGGTGGAACACGCCCATCAGGATCGCCGGCGCGCCGGCCGGGTTGGTCAGCGGGCCAAGGATGTTGAAGATGGTGCGCACCCCCATCTCGCGCCGCACCGGCGCCACCGCCTTCATCGCCGGGTGGTGCACCGGCGCATACATGAAGCCGATGCCGCAGCGCTCGATGCACGCGGCCACCTGCTCCGGCTGCAGCTCGATGTCGGCGCCCAGGGCCTCCAGCACGTCGGCGCTGCCGGACTTGGAGGACACGCTGCGGTTGCCGTGCTTGGCCACCTTGGCGCCCGCCGCGGCCACCACGAACATCGAGGCGGTGGAGATGTTGAAGGTGTGCGCGCCGTCGCCGCCGGTGCCCACGATGTCGACCAGGTGGCGGCGATCGGTCACCTCCACCGGCCGCGCGAACTCGCGCAGCACGGTGGCGGCGGCGGCGATCTCGCCCACGGTCTCCTTCTTCACCCGCAGCCCGGTGAGGATGGCCGCGGTCATCACCGGGCTGACCTCGCCGCGCATCACCTGGCGCATCAGCGCGACCATCTCGTCGAAGAAGATCTCGCGGTTCTCGATCGCGCGCTGCAGCGCGTCCTGCGGCGTGAATGCCATCAGCGTGGTCCCTTGTCGTTCGCGCAGGCGCTCACGCGCGCTCCAGGAAATTCTTCAGCAGTGCGTGCCCGTGCTCGGTGAGGATGGATTCGGGGTGGAACTGCACGCCTTCGACCGGGAACTCGCGGTGGCGCAGGCCCATGATCTCCTCCATCGAACCGTCCGCGTTGTCGGTCCATGCGGTGATTTCCAGCGCATCCGGCAGGGCGTGCTTGTCGACCACCAGGGAGTGGTAGCGGGTGGCCTGGTAATCGTCCGGAAGCCCGGCGAACACCCCCTGCCCCCGATGCCGGATGCGCGAGGTCTTGCCGTGCATGATCCGCCCGGCGCGCACCACGTGGCCGCCGTACGCCTGGCCGATGCTCTGGTGGCCCAGGCACACGCCGAGGATCGGCGTGGTCGGGCCCAGGCGCGCGATCACCTCCATCGACACCCCCGCCTCGTTCGGCGTGCACGGCCCCGGCGAGATCACGATGCGCTGCGGCGCCAGCGCCTCGATCTGGTCCACCGTCAGCGCGTCGTTGCGCTCCACCCGCACCTCGGCGCCCAGTTCCTGCAGGTACTGCACGAGGTTGAAGGTGAAGCTGTCGTAGTTGTCGAGCATCAGCAGCACGTCACAGCCCCTTCGCCGCCTGGGCCACCGCGCGGAACAGCGCGCGGCCCTTGTTCATGGTTTCGTCCCACTCGGACTGCGGGTCGGAGTCGAAGACGATGCCGGCGCCGGCCTGCACGTGCAGCCGGCCGTCCTGGATCACCGCGGTGCGGATGGCGATTGCGGTGTCGGCATCGCCATGCCAGCCGATGTAGCCCACGGCGCCGGAATAGATGTTGCGCTTGACCGGCTCCAGCTCGCGGATGATCTGCAGCGCGCGGATCTTCGGCGCGCCGCTGACCGTGCCGGCCGGGAAGGTGGCGCGCAGCACGTCCATGTAGGTCAGGCCGTCGCGCAGGCGCCCGGTGACTTCGCTGACGATGTGCATGACGTGGCTGTAGCGCTCGATCACGAACCGGTCGCCCACCTCGACCGTGCCCGGCGCCGACACCCGGCCGGCGTCGTTGCGGCCCAGGTCGATCAGCATCAGGTGCTCGGCGCGTTCCTTGGGATCCGCCAGCAGCTCCGCCTCCAGCGCGAGGTCCTCCTCGGGGGTGCGGCCGCGCGGGCGGGTGCCGGCGATCGGGCGCACCGTGACCGCGTCGCCCTGCAGGCGCACCAGGATCTCCGGCGAGGAGCCGACCACCTGGGTGGACCCGGTGTCCAGGAAGTACATGTAGGGGGATGGGTTCATCGCGCGCAACGCGCGGTACACGTCCACCGGGCGCGCGTGGAACGGAACCGAGAGGCGCTGGCTCAGGACCACCTGGAACGCATCGCCGGCGGCGATGTACTCCTTGCTGCGCTTGACGGCGTCGATGAAGCCCTCGCGGGTGAAGCCGCTGACGAAGTCGGCCTCGTCCAGCACCTTGCCGTGCAGGGTTTCCGGGTACGGCGCGCCGCCGTGGCGCAGGCGATGGCCAAGCGCGTCCAGGCGGCGATTGGCGCGCGCCCAGGCCTGCGGCTCGCGCGGGTCGGCATGCACGATCAGGTACAGCCGGCCCTTGAGGTTGTCGAACACCGCCAGCTCGTCGCTGAGCATCAGCAGGATGTCCGGGGTGCCCAGTTCGTCGGGGCGCGGGTTGGCGCGCAGGCTGGGCTCGATGTACTCGATGCACTCGAAGCCGAACCAGCCCACCAGCCCGCCGGTGAAGCCGGGCAGCCCCTCGAGCCGGGGCACCGAGTGCTCGGCGCGCAGGCGCTCCACTTCGGCCAGCGGATCGTCCACCCCGCGGGTCTCCACCACCTCGCCGTGCTCGCGCACCGTCAGCGCGTGGCCGCGGAATTCGTAGACCCGGCGCGCCGGCAGGCCGATGATCGAATAGCGGCCGAAGCGCTCGCCGCCCTCGACCGACTCGAACAGGTAGGTATGCGGGCCGTCGGCCAGCTTCAGGTAGACGGACAGCGGGGTATCGAGGTCCGAGAGCACCTCGCGCACCACCGGCACCAGGGTGTGGCCCCCGGCGGCATGGCGGGCGAATTGCGGCGGCGGAGCCGGGGCGTGCGCGCCGTGCGCAGGCGGAACCTGGGCGGGCGAACCCGGGTCAGGCGAACCTTGGACGGGCGGGCGCTGTGCGGACGTGTTCAAGCAGGGTATCCCTCATGGGCAGGCGGGCGATCGGTGCGACGGAACTCCGCCACCATCGCCAGCCATGCTCGGTCGAGCCTGCATTGAAGGACATGTCCACCCGCTTCATGCATCCACTCTAGCCGCATCCGCGCGCAGAGGGCAATCGGGCGGCAGGTGCATGCGCAGGCGGCCGGGCGCGCACTCGATGCGGAAGCGCGTCGCCTGCACCGGCTCGCCGTCCAGGTTGAGGGTCAGCGGGCGTGCCGCCTCCAGCTCCACCCAGGCCATCGCGCGGCGCAGCGCCACCCGGTCCAGCGCGGCCTGCTTGCCCTCGGCCATCACCGTGCCCAGCGTGGCCAGCAGCTCGCCGTCCAGCGGCGGGACGATGGTGAGGTCCAGCAGGCCGTCGTCGATGCGCGCGTCCGGGCACAGCGCCTGCCCGCCGCCGGCCTGGCGGCCGTTGCCCACCGCCAGGGCGATGAATTCGCCTTGCCAGGCGAAGTCCGGCCCCGACACGCGCAAGGCCTGGGGCTCGATGCGGCCCAGCTTCGCCAATCCGGTGATGGCATAGGCCAGGCCGCCCAGCACCGATTTCAGCGATTCGGGCGTGTCCGTGGTGACCTCGGTGCCGAATCCGCCGCTGGCCAGGTTGGCCGCCCAGTGCACGTTGCCGTTGGCATGCAGGCGCAGCAGGTCGACGGGAACGGCCGGCGCCTCGCGCACGACCTGCAGCGCCGCAAGCGCCTGGGCGGGGACGCAGGCGGCGGCGGCGAAATCGTTCGCCGTCCCCAGCGGCACCAGCCCCAGGCTGGGGAGCATGGCGGCATCCTCGTCGCGATGCGCGAGGGTGGTCGCCACCTCGCTCAGCGTGCCGTCGCCGCCAGCGGCCACGATCGTGTCCACGCCGGCGGCGAGCGCCTCCGCCACGTAGCGCTCGGCGTCACCGCCCTCCCAGGTGACCCGCACGTCCAGCGCGACGCCGTCCTCGCGCAGGCGCGCGACCGCGTCGCGCACGTCGTCGTCGCCCGCGGACTTGCCGTTGAGGATCAGGGTCCAGCGCGGGCGGGTGTCCATGCGGCGGGCGGTGGCGGGCGGAGGCGCGCAGCGTACGCCCGCGGCGTGAATGCCCTGTCACGCCCCCGTCACGATGCATGCGCAAGATTGCAGGCCATCGCAGGGACGATTGATGGGCAGGACGCCCCCCTTTCTCCAAAGCCGGCTTCCGCACCCCTCCCGCGGCGCCGGCTTTTTCTTGCCTGCAGTCTTCCCGCCTCAGCGGGCGTCGGCCACGGCCTGCTTCATGCGGGCGATGACGTCCGCGTAGTCGCTCTGGCCGAAGATCGCGCTGCCGGCCACGAAGGTGTCGGCGCCGGCTGCCGCGATCGCGCCGATGTTGTCGGGCTTCACCCCGCCGTCGATCTCCAGGCGCACCGGGCGCCCACCGGCATCGATCATCGACCGCACCCGGCGCAGCTTGTCCAGCGCGGAGGGAATGAACGCCTGCCCGCCGAAGCCCGGGTTGACCGACATCAGCAGCACGTAGTCGATCTCGTCCAGCAGGTAATCGAGCACGTCGAGCGGCGTGGCCGGGTTGAAGACCAGCCCGGCCTGGCAGCCCAGCGCCTTGATCAGCTGCACGCTGCGGTGCGGATGGCGGCTGGCCTCCGGGTGGAAGCTGATATGGGTGGCGCCGGCCCTGGCGAAGTCCGGGATGATCCGGTCCACCGGCTCGACCATCAGGTGCACGTCGATCGGGGCGGTCACCCCGTGTGCGCGCAGCGCTTCGCAGACCAGCGGGCCGATGGTCAGGTTGGGCACGTAATGGTTGTCCATCACGTCGAAGTGCACCCAGTCGGCGCCGGCGGCGAGGACCGCGTCGACCTCTTCGCCCAGCCGGGCGAAATTGGCGGACAGGATGGACGGGGCGATGAC
>CBFGMM010000060.1:0-11771 GCA_965649855.1 uncultured Thermomonas sp.
TGTGGGAGCCGCCGCGTCTGGTGGCCGCCGACGCCCTCTTCACCCTGCCGGGCTGGGACACGGTGAGCCTGGAGCGGCTGGCCCTGCGGGAGGCCAACGCGCAGATGGAGACCCTGGTGCGCGAGCTGATGGCCACCGGGCGACGGGCGCTTGCCCTGCGGCAGCAGCAGCGCGCGCAGCCCGGCCCAGCTGTCGCAGCCCGCCACGCCGCGCGCCACCAGCTCGGCCAGCGCGTCCTCCAGCTCCACGTGCAGCAGGCGGGTGGCGTCCTGCAGCTCCTCGAAGAACAGCGCGCCCTGCCCGCGCAGCGCATCCACCACCTTCAGCGCGCGCGAGGACAGGCCCTCGGTCGCCGGGCTTGCCCCCGCCAGCCGCGCCCAGCGGCCCAGCTCGCGGCGCGGCACCAGCACCAGCGGGGTGGCGCGCACCGGCGCGCGCCCGCCCTTGCCGGTGTCCGCGCCCAGCGGCTGCCGGACCCGCGCCCAGGCGATGCGCCCGGCGCTGCACTGCGCATCCAGCCAGTCGATGCCGTAGTCCGCCAGCCGCGCCGGCAGCAGGTCGGCTTCCCAGCTGCTGGCCGCCGACTCCCAGCCTTCCAGCTTGCCCAGCACCGCGGCCAGCGCGTCGGGACCGCGCAGGCGGGTGCGCGCGGAGAGGTGCTGCCAGTCGCACAGGAAGCGCACCGCATCCGCCAGCGGCACCGGTTCGATCTCGCGCCGCAGCCGGCCCACCGTGTTGCGGTGGATCCGCGCCAGCAGGTGGCGCTCGCACCACTGCTCGCCGTCCAGCGTGGGGTCGAACTGGCCGCGCATGGCGGTGCCTTCGACTTCCAGCGCGGCCAGCGCGCACTCCACCTCGCATGCATCCACATGCAGCAGCGCGGCGATGGTGGCGGCCCGGACCGGCCCGCTGGCGCCGAGCCGCCCGCGTACAAGCTCGCGCACCGCCGCCTCGCGCGAATCCGGCACCGGCGCGCCGGGCGCGGCATCGATCAGCGGCAGCCAGGCCGCCTGCGGGTGCACGGCCTGCACCTGCGGCAGGCGTTCCGCCGCCGTCCACAGGCCAGCGCCGACCTGCACGCAGCACGCGCGCCGGCGCGCCGCCAGGACGTCCAGCAGCGGCGTCCACCCCGATGCCGCCGCTTCCGCCGCGCCCAGCACCCCGAGCTGCATCAGCACATCGTGGACCTCGTCGGCCGTGCGCGCGTCCGGCCAGGCGTCCTCGCGCACCCCGGCGATCGCCTCCGCATCCAGCAGGCCCAGGTCGCGCACCGCGGCGCCATCCCCGAAGCGGCGCGCCTGCACCGCCTGGGTGCGGCGCTCCTCCAGCGGCGCATCGTCCAGGAAGGCATACGGCGCGGCGTTGATCGCCTCGGCCGCGAACGCGCTGGGCGCGGTCAGGTCGCGCGCCACCAGGTCGATGGCGCCCGACTCCAGTCCGCGCAATACCGCGAGCCACCCCTCCACGTCCATCGCCTCGGTCAGGCAATCGGTCAGCGCCTGCTGCACCAGCGGATGGTCGGGCACCTGGCGGTCGCCGACGATGTTCTCCAGGCAGGCCACCTGGTCCGGGAACACGGTGGCCAGCAGGTCCTCGGACTTCATCCGCTGCAATTGCGGCGCCACTTTCCTGCCGCCCGAAAAGCGCGGCAGCGCCAGCGCGGTGCCGGCGTTCCAGCGGAACCGGGTGGGGAACAGCGGCGCGTCCAGCAGCGCCTGCACCAGGATCTCGCGGGCGCTGGCGCTATGCAGGAAGCCGGCCACCTCGACCAGCGGGAAACTGTGGCTGGTGGACAGCGACAGCACGATCGCATTGTCCGTGGCCGCGGCCTGCAGCTCGAAGTTGAAGCTGCGGCAGAAGCGCTTGCGCAGGGCCAGGCCCCAGGCCTTGTTGATGCGGCTGCCGAACGGGGCGTGGATGACCAGGTGGGTGGAACCCGCCTCGTCGAAGAAGCGCTCCATCGCCAGCTGGCGCTGGGTGGGCAGCAGGCCGAAGCCCGCCAGCTGCGCCGCGCAGTACTCCACCAGCTGGCGCGCGGCCTCCGCGGACAGCCCCAACGTGTCGTTCAACCAGGCCAACGCCACGCCCTCGCCGTCCGCCAGGCGGGCCTGCAGCTCCTCGCGCAGGCGCGAGACCGCGTGCGAAAGCGCGTCGGTGCGGCCCGGCGCCTCGCCCAGCCAGAACGGGATCGAGGGCGGCGCGCCCTTCGCATCTTCCACCCGCAGCTTGCCCGGCTCCACCCGCAGGATGCGGTAGCTGGTATTGCCCAGCTGGAAGATGTCGCCGGCCAGGCTCTCGATCGCGAAGTCCTCGTTGACCGTGCCGATGCCGATGCCCTCCGGCTCCAGCAGCACCCCGTAATCGCCCACTTCCGGGATGGTGCCGCCGTTCTGCACCGCCACCTGGCGCGCGCCGCGCCGCGCGCGCAACTGGCCGTGCACCGCGTCGCGATGCACCCACGCGCCGCGCGTGCCGAACCGGCTGGCGTAGCCCTGCACCAGCATCGCCAGCACCGCATCGAACGCCTGCCGCTCCAGCGCGCGGTACGGCCAGGCCCGGCGCACCAGCGCGTACAGCGCGTCCTCGTCCCAGTCGCGGCTGGCCACCTCGGCCACGATCACCTGCGCCAGCACGTCCAGCGGCGCCTCGGGCATCGGCAGGCGGTCCAGCTCGCCGCGCCGCACCGCGTCCAGCAGCGCCGCGCACTCCACCAGGTCCTCGCGGGTGGTGGCGAACAGCCGGCCCTTCGGGATGCCGCCAACGTGGTGGCCGGCGCGCCCCACCCGCTGCAGGAAGGCGGCGATGCTGCGCGGGCTGCCCAGCTGGCAGACCAGGTCCACGTCGCCGATGTCGATGCCCAGCTCCAGCGATGCGGTGGCCACCAGCACCTTGAGTTCGCCGCGCTTGAGCCGCTGCTCGGCATCCAGCCGCAGTTCCCTGGACAGCGAACCGTGGTGCGCGGCCACGTGCTCCCTGCCCAGGCGTTCGCTGAGGTGGCGCGCGGCGCGTTCGGCCATGCGCCGGGTGTTGACGAACACCAGGGTGGTGCGGTGCTCCAGCGCCAGCGCCTGCAGGCGGTCGTGCACCTGCTCCCACTGCTCGCCGCTGGCCACCGCCCCCAGCGGCGAGAGCGGCAGCTCCAGCGCCAGGTCGCGCGCCTTGCCGTGGCCCACGTCCACGATCGTGCAGTCGGCGCGTCCGTCCGCATCCACGCGCGCGCTGCCGACCAGGAACCGCGCGGCGTCGGCGATCGGCTTCTGGGTGGCGGACAGGCCCACCCGGGTGGCGCGACGGCCCACCAGCGCATCCAGCCGTTCCAGCGACAGCGCCAGGTGGCTGCCGCGCTTGCCCGGCAGCAACGCATGGATCTCGTCCACGATCGCGGTGCGCACGCTGGCCAGCATCGCGCGGCCGGAGTCGGAGCCCAGCAGCACGTACAGCGATTCCGGGGTGGTCACCAGGATGTGCGGCGGTCGCCTGCGCAGCGCCGCCCGTTCGGACTGCGGCGTGTCCCCCGTGCGCACCGCGGTGCGGATCGCAACGTCGGGCAGTCCCTGCGCCGCCAGCTGCTCGCGGATCCCGGCCAGCGGCGCCTCCAGGTTGAGGTGGATGTCGTTGGACAGCGCCTTCAGGGGCGAGACGTACAGCACCAGGGTGGCGTCCGGCAGCCCGTGCGCCAGGCCCTCGCGCACCAGGGCGTCGATGGCGGCCAGGAAGGCGGTCAGGGTCTTGCCCGAACCGGTCGGCGCGGCCACCAGCACGTCGCTGCCGCGCGCGATCGCCGGCCAGGCCAGCGCCTGCGCCTGGGTCGGCGCGGGGAAGCGGCGCGCGAACCAGTCCGCGACCGCGGGGTGGAAGCCGGACAGGGCCGGATGCACGGACATGCCCGGATTATCCGCCCGCGCGGCGCCGGCGGCCTGAACATGCCGGTCGGCGGCGCCGAACTCGAAGGCGAAACGGATTTGCGCGCTCACCCGCGCACGGTGCGCGCGCGGCGTCGCAGTGGCTGCGACGCCTCAGCCGCCGCGGAACAGGCCGCGGTACTCGGCGGCCAGCACCGGCAACAGCACCGCCGCCGGCACGTCGGCGGTGCGGGTGCCCTCCACGTAGGGCGCGACCTGGTACGGCGGGAACACGAAGCGCAGGGCGCGGATCCGCCCGTCGGCATCGACCACCGGCTCGAACTGGGCGAAATTGTCCGCGCTCGGCTCGGTGCCCTCGGCGATCATGCGGGTGCCAAGCTGCAACTGCTCGGCCCGCTCGGCGCCCTCCAGGCCGTCCGCGTCCAGGCGCTGCGACAGATCGGTCATGAGCTGCTCGCGGGCCGCATCGGCCACCGCCCCCCACCCGTCCGGCGCGGCCACCAGCGATTCGGCGGTCAGCAGGCGCTCCGGGCCGGGCAGCCAGACGAAGCGCGCGACCAGCGGCCGGCCGTGCGCGCCGCCGGTGTAACTGGAGCCATCGGCGGCCACCACCAGGATGTCCGGCCGGTCCACCAGGGTACTGAACTGCAGGCTGAGGTCGTAGGGCGCGGTGGGCTTCGCCCCGCCCAGCGCCTCCACCGCGGTCATGAGCTCGGCGCGCGCCGCCTCCGCATAGCCCTTGAGGATGCGCGCCAGCGCCGGGTGCCCGGCCGCGGATTCGGGGTAACTGATGCCCACGATGTAGTCGGGGCGGGTTTCCACCACGTCGGCCAGGTCCACCGGGGCGTCATCGGCCTTGGCCGCCTGCCCACCCGACGGGGTGGCCGCCTCCGGGTCCGGATCGCGCGCGCAGGCCGTGAGCAGGACCAGCGCGATGAGGCACGGCAGCAGGCGGGCACGGGTCGGGTGCATGGCGCGTGTCACGGATGTCCGGGGGATTTGACGCAGTGCAGCGTAGTGGACGGCCATTCAATGGCGCGTGAGGCCGCAACGAAAAGCCCGGCCGAAGCCGGGCTTTCCGGGAACGCTGGCGGCTGGCTTACGAAGCCTGCACTTCGTCGGCCTGCAGGCCCTTCTGGCCCTGCACGACCTTGAAGGTGACCTTCTGGCCTTCCTGCAGCGACTTGAAGCCGGTGCCCTGGATCGAGCGGAAGTGGACGAACACGTCCGGACCGCTTTCGGGGGTGATGAAGCCGAAGCCCTTGGCGTCGTTGAACCACTTGACGGTACCGGTCTGACGATCCGACATGTTTGCTACTCCTGGAGAACAGTTGGGTTGGATACACGCCCGCGGAGGACGCGACTGTCGAGCAAGGGGTAACGCACACGATGTAGCGGATCGCGATGGATCTACCGCATCGGGTCACGATGTACCGTGATCCCGCTTAAACAGTGGGCGCACGATAACCGGTTTTTCTGCACATGTGTGAACGGCCCGGGATTTTTTTCCGACTGCCGGTTGGCCCGGGTTACCAGTCGGTATGCGCGGGCAGCAGCCCCCGCAATTCGGCGTCGGTGAGGTTTCGCCACTGCCCGGGTTTCAGGCGCCCCAGCTTCACGTTTCCGATCCGCACGCGCAGCAGTTGCTTGACCCGGTAGCCGAAATGGGCGGCCATCAGCCGGATCTGCCGGTTCAGGCCCTGCACCAGCACGATGCGGAAGCCCTGGCTGCCCAGCTTGCCGGTCCGGCACGGCAGGGTGACCTCCCCGTGGATGGGCACGCCGCGGCTCATCCCGCGCAGGAATTCCGGGGTGACGGGGCGGTTCACCGCCACCAGGTATTCCTTTTCCAGCGCGTTTTCCGCGCGCAGGATGCGGTTGACGATGTCGCCATTGCTGGTGAGCAGGATCAGTCCTTCCGAATCCTTGTCCAGCCGGCCGATCGGGAAGATCCGCTGGTCGTGGTCCACGAAGTCCACGATGTTCCCCTTCACCGCGCTCTCGGTGGTGCAGGTCACGCCCACCGGCTTGTTCAGCGCGATGTAGACGTGCCGCCGCTGGCCCTTGGCGGCGGTGCGCGCGGCCAGCGGATTGCCGTCGATGCGCACCGCGTCGCCCTCGCCCACCTCGGCGCCGATGCGGGCGCGCAGGCCGTTCACGGTGACCCGGCCTTCGGCGATCAGGCGGTCGGCCTCGCGGCGGGAGCAGACGCCGGCGTCGGCGATGTGGCGGTTGAGGCGCATGGGGATCAGGCGGGTCGGGGGCGGGGATTCTACGCGCCCGGCGCGCTCAGGCCCGCAGGTCCGAATACTCCGGGTGGCGTTCCAGCCAGGCGGCGGCGAACGAACAGCGCGGCTCGACCGTAAGGCCCTGCGCGCGGGCATGGTCGAACGCGGCCTGGACCAGCTTCCCGCCGATGCCCCGTCCGCCGATGGCGGCGGGCACGATGGTATGGGTCAGGACCAGGGCGCCGTCGCCCGACTCGTACTCGACGTAGCCGGCATGGCCGTCGGCCTGGAGGGTGAAGCGGCGCGCCGCGGCATCGTGGTGGATCGGTGCGTCCATGGGGGGCTCCGCGTCAGGGGGCGCCCGATCTCAACAGCGCCTGCGTGAAGTGGGCGAAAACCCGCGGCTCCAGCAGCAGCACGAACAGCACGCCGTAGGCCGCGCCGAACAGGTGCGCGCTGTGGTTGACGTTGCCGCCGCCGCGTCGGTCCATCCAGATGCTGTAGCCCACGTACAGCACCGCGAACAGGAACGCCGGGATCGGCAGCGGGATCGGGAAGATGATCAGGCTGGACCACGGGTCGAACAGGATGAAGGCGAACAGCACCGCGGACACGCCGCCCGACGCACCCAGGCTCCGGTAGCCGGCATCGTGGCGGTGGCGCAGCCAGGTCGGCAGGATCGCGATCACGATCGCCGACAGGTAGAACAGCAGGAAGCCCCCGCGCCCGATCCACTGGGCCAGGATCCCCTCCAGCATCCGCCCGAACGAGAACAGGGTGATCATGTTGAAGGCCAGGTGCACCCAGTCGGCGTGGATGAAGCCGTGGGTCAGCAGCCGCTCGTACTGGTGCTTCCGGGCCAGCGCGGGCGGCCACAGGATCAGCCGCTCCAGCAGGGCGCGGTCGTTGAACGCGCGCCACGACACCAGCACGGTGGCGGCGATGATCGCCAGCGTGATCGACAGCTCCATCGGTCAGGCGGGCCGGTAGTTGTCCTGCATCGGGTAGCGGCGCGCGTACGCCGCGAACGCCAATGCGGCCAGGAACGCGAACCCGGCGAAGAAGAACATCAGGAAGGCGGGTTCGCTGAGGCCGGTCTGCGCGATCACGGCCTTGAAGCCGTCGTTGCGCACGCCGGCGTTGGTCAGCAGCACCCACAGGCTGCCGAAGGTGCTGGTCAGGTACCAGAACGCCATGATCACGCCCTTCATCGCCTGCGGCGCCTGGCTGTAGGCGAACTCCAGCGCGGTGGCCGAGACCAGCACCTCGCCGAAGGTCAGCAGCAGGTAGGGCAGGCTCTGCCACGCCAGCGAGACCTGCGCGCCGCCGTCCAGCCACAGCTGCAGGATCCCGGCCACGATCCACGACACGCCGGAGATCGCGATGCCCCAGCCCATCCGCTTCAGCGCGGTGACCTGCAGCCCCATCCGCCGCAGCGCCGGGTACAGCACGATGTTGTTGAACGGGATCAGCAGCATCACCAGCAGCGGGTTGAGCGCCTGCATCTGCGCCGCTTCCTTGACCAGCCAGCTGGGCCACCACCACGCGTCGTGCGGGACCACCATCGCATTGCCCTGGATGATCCAGGTGCTGGCCTTCTGGTCGAACAGCGACCAGAACGGCGTCACCAGCGCGAACACGATCAGGATCCGCAGCACGCCGCGCACGCCGTCCACCGCCGCATCGGGGTGCAGGCCGCGCGCGCGCTCCAGCTGCAGCGAGGCGCCCCAGCCGCCGAACCCGATCAGCACGCCCAGCGCCAGGCAGGCGGTGATCACGAAGCCGAAGGAATCCGGCCACGGCAGCGGCACGCCGACCGCGCCCAGCGCCCACATCGCCAGCATCAGCGCGGCGATGGCGATGCCGGTCCAGGCGATGCTGGACCCCGCGTTGCCCTGCCCCGGCCGCCGCTGGCGCAGCGCGGTGCGCACCACGTTGAGGAAGGAATGCGGGTCGGCCTTGGACGGCGGCACGTTGACGTACTTGTGCCGGCCCAGCCAGAAGATGAAGGTCGCGATGAACATCAGCACGCCCGGCACGCCGAACGCCACCGCCGGCCCGTAGTTGCGCAGCAGCAACGGTGCGAACAGCGAGGCGAAGAACGACCCGAAGTTGATGATCCAGTAGAACGCGTCGAAGACCAGCTTCGCCTTGTCCTTGTTGCTCTGGTCGAACTGGTCGCCGCAGAAGCTGACCACCAGCGGCTTGATGCCGCCGCTGCCCAGCGCGATCAGGAACAGGCCGGTGTAGAACCCGCGCGCGTTGTCCTCGAACAGCGCGAGGCACGCATGCCCCGCGCAGTAGATCAGGGAGAACCACAGGACCGTGTTGTACTTGCCGAAGTAGCGGTCCGACAGCCAGCCGCCCAGCAGCGGGAAGAAGTACACGCCGATCACGAAGGTGTGGAAGATGTCCTTCGCCGCGCCTTCCCGGTCCGGGCCCTGCGGCAGGTAGCCAAGCAGGATCGAGCTGATCAGGAACGGCACCAGGATGTTGCGCATCCCGTAGAAGCTGAAGCGCTCGCACGCCTCGTTGCCGATGATGTAGGGGATCTGCCTCGGCATCGGCGAGGCGGGCGCGGCGGTCTGGTTCATGCAGTCGTCGTTGGCCGGAAAGGGCCAAGCCTAACCGATCCGCCCGGCCGGCCCGAAACCCGCATCAGGTCCATTCGGTCAGGCCTTCGCGCGCGCACAGCCGCGCGAAGGACGGGCGCGCCTTCATGCGCGTGGCCAGCGCGTCCAGCTGCGGCCAGTCGGTCGCCGGGCGCGGCATGTTGCGCGACCAGCGCATCAGCATGGTCAGGTAGAAATCCGCGACCGTCGGATCCTGGCCAAGCAGGTACGGACCGTGCGCGGCCAGGTGCGCGTCGATGCGCTGCCAGTGCGCCTCGATGCGCGGCGCGCAATGCGCCAGCACCGCCTCGCGCTGCTCCTCGCCGGCCGGTTCGGCCGGGTACCACCACTGGCGGAACGCGGGCTGCACCATGTTGGCCAGGTTGAACATCCACTGCAGGCAGTCCAGGCGGCGCGCATGGCCGGGGGGCGGCACCAGGCCGGCGTGCGGGTGTTGCTCCGCCAGCCACAGCGCGAGGGCCGCCGCCTCGTACTGCGGCCGCCCATCCACGACCAGGGTGGGCACCACGCCGTTCGGGTTGAGCGCCAGGTAGCCGGGCGACTTGTGCGCCTTCGCCGCGGTGTCGACCAGCTGCAGGTCGTGCGGCAGGTCCAGCTCGATCAGCAGCCAGTGCACCAGCAGGCTGGCGGCGCCGGGCGCGTAGTACAGCGTCATGGTCATGGCGGGTCCCCGCGTGCGGAAGGACGCGCATGCTCGCACGCGCGGGGCATGCGCGGCGCGGGTGGCGATCCGCCGCGCTCGGCTACCATCGCCCGACCCCGATGGAGGCTTCCCGATGCGCCTGCGCCCCGCCCTGCTCGCCTGCTGCCTGCTGGCCCCGCCTGCCCTGGCGCTGCAGGCGCCTGCCACGACCCCGGCCCTGACCACCCTGGCCGAACGCAGCGGCTACCGCCAGACCGGTCGCTACGACGAGGTCATCGCGCTGTGCGACGCCTTCCAGGCGGCCCATCCGCGCGCCGTGCGCTGCTTCGACTTCGGCACCACCCCGCAGGGCCGGCCGATGAAGGCGATGGCGGTCTCCACCGGCGGGACGCTGGATCCCGACGCCGCCCGCGCCCGCGGCCTGCCGGTGGTGCTGGCGCAGGGCGGCATCCATGCCGGCGAGATCGACGGCAAGGACGCGGGCTTCAGGCTGCTGCGCGACCTGCTGCAGGGCACGGCGGGCAAGGGACTGCTGGACCGCCAGGTGCTGCTGTTCGTGCCGGTCTTCAACGTGGACGGCCACGAGAACTTCCGCGCCTGGAACCGGCCCAACCAGCGCGGCCCCGAGGCGATGGGTTTCCGGGTCACCGCGCAGCGCTACAACCTCAACCGCGACTACGTGAAGGCCGACAGCCCGGAGATGCAGGCCATGCTGCGGCTGGTGCAGGCCTGGGACCCGCTGGCGGTGCTGGACCTGCACGTCACCAACGGCGCCAAGTTCCGCCACGACATCTCGATCACCGGCGAGCCGACCAACTCCGGCGATGCGGCCCTGCGCGTGGCGGGCAATGCCCTGAAGGACGGGATCATGCAGGCGCTGCGCCAGGCCGGGTCGCAGCCGGTCGGCTTCTATCCCAGCTTCGTGGTCGACGACGATCCGGCCTCGGGGTTCTCGCACGGGGTCAGCCCGCCGCGCTTCTCGCACGGGTATTTCCCGCTGCGCAACCGGCTGGCGATCCTTGTGGAAACGCATTCCTGGCGCACCTATCCCGAGCGCGTGCAGGCCACCTACACCACCGTGCTGGCGGCGCTGCGGCTGACCGCTGCCAACGCCGCGGCATGGCAGCGCCTGGCGCGCGAGGCCGACGCGCGCGGCGCGGCCCTGGGCGGCACGCCGGTGGCGCTGGACTACCGCACCACGGAGGCCGCGCGCAGCATCGACTTCCTCGGCTACGCGTATGCGCGCGCGCCGTCGGCGATTTCCGGCGCGCTGATGACGCGCTACGACGAATCCACGCCGCAGACCTGGCGCATCCCGCTGCGCGACACCATCGTGCCGGGCACCGTGGTGCAGGCCCCGCGCGGCGGCTACCTGGTGCCGCCGCAGCACGCGGCCCAGGTGGCGCGGAAGCTCGCGCTGCACGGCGTGCAGTTCCGCACGCCGGGCGCCGCGCGGGCGGATGTCGCGGTGGAGGCGTTCGTCGCGGACCAGGTGCAGTTCGCGGGCGCGTCGCTGGAAGGCCGCCAGCGCGCCACCCTGGCCGGCAGCTGGTCGCCGCAACGCGTCGACCTGGGCGCGGGCTGGCTGTTCGTGCCGATCGCGCAGCCGCTGGCGCGCCTGGCCATGCACCTGCTGGAACCGCAGGCGCCGGATTCGATGGCGGCCTGGGGCGACTTCAACAACGCGTTCGAGCGCAAGGAGTACATGGAGGCCTACGTGGCCGAGGAGGAGGCCGAGCGCATGCTCGCGCGCGACCCGGCGCTGAAGGCGGACTTCGAGCGCCGCCTGCGCGAGGACGCCGCGTTCGCCGCCAGCCCGGCGGCGCGCCTGGAGTTCTTCTACCGCCGCCACCCGGCCTGGGACCAGGACACCCACCGGTACCCGGTGCTGCGCATCGACCGGGTCCCCTGAGCGCCGCCTCCGGACGCGGCGCGGGTGCCGATGCCAAAGGTCCCGCGGGGTCGCCGTGGACTTGCGCGCACCCTGGCACCGCTTCATCCTGCGTCCGGGCACTGGACGCCGACAGGGGGCATCCGATGGTCGAACGGGAACGCCGCAAGAGCGAACCACGCACCACGCGCGAATTGCGCGCGGAACTGAACGCGGCCCAGCGGCAGACGCTGGGCGAGCTGGAGCGCTTCGGATGGCAGCTGAAATTCGTGCGCAGGCCGCTGTTCGAGCCCTCCGTCCCGGTGGTGTTCGATGGCGACCGCAAGCGTTACGGGGTGCTGGAGCCGGATGGCACGTTGAACGAGCATCCGGGCTTCTCCATCCGCGAGGACTGACGCGGGTACTGGCGGGCCTGGTGCTGCTGGCCGCCCTGGCCGGCTGCCGGGCACCGCCTGCACCACCCCCGCCGACGGTGCAGGCGCCGTCGGCCGCGCCCGCCGCGCTGCCGCGCGC
>CBFGMM010000061.1:0-11555 GCA_965649855.1 uncultured Thermomonas sp.
ATCCGCAGGTGGGCGTCTTGTGCACCACCATGTGCGGCATCGCGTCCGCGTCGGCGGGAACGGCCCCGGCCTCGCCCGACACCGGCGCCGGACCGGGCGCAGCCGTCGCTTGTGCCGCCTGCGCGGTCTCGCGGTCCGCGGGGGCGGTAACCGGCGCGTCGCAGGCCGACAGGCTGCCCGCAACGGCGAGCAAGGGGACGGCGACCAGCGATCGGATCAACGGCATGCCAGTCGCGTGTTCAATGGCCTTCATGGTGGTCTCCGTGGTCTTGGTGGTCTTCGTGGACAGGAGGCTCCGCAGGCGCCGCCTTCGGGGCTGGGGTGGCTGCCGGCGCCTGTCTGGGGCCTGATGGCTTCGGCGCCGCGGTCCGCGTGGTGGCTGCCGGCGCGGGCACGGGAGGGGTTGCGCCTGGCGGATGCAGGTGCGCCTTGCCGTCGGCGTGCAGGTGCACGGCGCCGTTCGCATCCGATGCGGGGCGGGCCGGGTCGGCCGGCGACGTCTCCGGCTGGCCATGCCCATGGTCCCCGGACTCCCCGCCGCCATGCGAGTGGCCCTCGCTGCTGGCGACCAGTGCGGCATAACCTGGTGCGTCCAGCGCCGGCAGGGCCTGCAGGAAGGCCACCATGCCCCAGATGTACCCGTCCTCCATGCTCGGGCCCCATGCGGGCATGCCGGTGGCCTTGATGCCGTGCTTGATCACCCAGAACTGGTGGGCGGGATCCGAGGCGGATTCCGCAAGCACGGGAGGCGCCGGATACAGGCCGCGACTGAGCTCGGTCGGTCCCATTCCCGGCGCAAGGTGGCATCCCGCGCACATCGCCGCATAGTTGCCCGCTCCCTGGCGGACCATCTCCGGGTCCGACAGGTCGGGCACCTCGATCGTCGCCGCATGGTGGGCGATGGAGCGTTCGCGGGCGGTCTGCAGCAGTGACATCACCGGAGCGGTATGGGCGTCGTCGGCGGCCACGTTGTAGCGGCCGGACCACACGAAGCCCGCAGCGACGCCGACGGCCGCGGCGCCCAGGACGGCGAGTACGATCACGCGCTTGCTGGTCGTCATGTCGGTTGGCCTCCTAGAACCAGATCCGCACGCCGGCGACCAGCTTGGTATCGCCTGCGCTGTCGCCCGCCGCGCGCCGGAAGTCCGCGGTGCGGCCGAACGCCCGGTCGTGCTCGATCCCGATGTAAGGCGCGAACTGGCGGTGGAATTCGTACCGCAGGCGTGCACCCGCCTCGACGCCGGAGAGGCCCGAACCGATCGCCCGCTCCGGGTCGTCCTTGCCGTGCACGCTGGCTTCCGCGCGCCACTGCAGGATCCACCGGTTGGTGACCAGGGTGTCGTACTCCGCTTCGGCCACCAGCGCGGTGCGCCCGCCCTGGCCCAGGTAGACCGTGGACGAGACCTCGAACTTGTAGGGCGCCAGGCCCTGCACGCCGACCGCCAGCCAGGTGCGGTCCGGGCCCTCGCCGATGTCGTGGCGCACGCCCGCCACCACGTCCCACCAGGCGCGCACGCCGCGCCCGTACAGCGCCTCCACGCTGGCGTCCTCGACGCGGCCGTGCATGCCGTGGCCTTCGGTGCGCCACCAGAACTTCTGCACGTCGCCGCCGACCCAGCCGTAGCCGTCCCAGACCACGCCGGTTCCGTGGTCGCCCCGGGAGGCTTCCAGCCGGTCGATCACCGAATGGCTGTGGATGCTGGTGCCGTGCTGGTGATGGGCATGCACGGGCGGGAACGCCGCGGCCCGGTCCGCGTCGGTGACGGCCGGGATCGGTTCGCGCGGCGCCGCGTCGGCGGGCAGGTCGGCGGCATGCTCCATCGTCGAGTGATCCATCGTCGAGTGATCCATCGTCGAGTGATCCATCGTCGAGTGATCCATCGTCGAGTGGTCCATCGTCGAGTGGTCCACCGGTGCCGCCTTGGCCGGTTGCGCGTCCCGGTGCTTGTCGTGGCCTTGCACCTCCCGCGGCGCAGGCTTCGGCGCGGGCGGCCCGGGTGGCGCATGGCCCGCGTGCTGGGCCAGTGCCGGTCCCGAGGCCAGCGCGGCGGCCAGCCCCATGCACAGTGTGGTCGTCTTGTTCATGCGCGCTCCTCCACCCGCACCTCGCGGAACATGCCCGCCTCCATGTGGAAGAACATGTGGCAGTGGTAGGCCCAGCGCCCCAGCGCGTCCGCCCTGACCCGGTAGCTGCGCTTCGTGCCGGGCGGCATGTCCACGGTGTGCTTGCGCAGGTGGAACCGGCCGTCCTCGTCCTCCAGGTCGCTCCACATGCCGTGCAGGTGGATGGGGTGGCTCATCATCGTGTCGTTGACCAGCACGATGCGCATGCGCTCGCCGTAGTTGAGCCTGAGCGGCTCGGCCTGGGCGAACTTCACCCCGTCGAACGACCAGGCGAACTTCTCCATGTGCCCGGTCAGGTGCAGCTCGATGGTGCGGCCCGGTTCGCGGCCATCCGGATCGGGGAATGCGCTCTTCAGGTCCGCGTAGGTGGCCACCTTGCGGCCGTTGCCGCGCAGGCCGATGCCCGGGTCGGACAGCCGCGGCTGCGGCGCCATGGTCTGCATGTCCACCAACGGGTTGTTCGTCTCGCTGGCGGGGTGCGCCTGCATGCCGGCGCCGCCGTGCATGCCGTGGCCCGCCGATGCGGCCGGCGCATGCCCCATGCTCGCCCCGCATGCCATCTCGCCCGACTTCATCATCGCCGCGCCGCAGGCCATCTCGCCGCCTGCCGCGCCGTGGCCCATGCCGCCGTGGCCCATGTCGTCCATGGTGAGCAGGGGGCGCGGATCCAGTCCCGGCACCGGCGCGCGCAGGCCCTCGCGCACCGCCAGCGTGGCGGACACCCAGCCGGTGCGCGCGCTGTCCTGGGCGAAGATCGTGTAGGCGTCCTGGCCGGCGGGCTCGACGATGACGTCGAAGGTTTCCGCCGCGGCCACGCGCAACTCGTCGACCGTGAGCGGGTGCACGTACTGCCCGTCCACCGCCACGATGGTCATCTTCAGGCCGGGGATGCGCACGTCGAAGTAGGTCATCGCGGAGCCGTTGACCAGCCGCAGGCGGACCTTCTCGCCGGGCTTGAACAGCGCCGTCCAGTTGCCCAGCGCCGTCATCCCGTTGAGCAGGTAGGTGTAGGTGTGCCCGTTGACGTCCGACAGGTCGCTCGGCGTCATCCGCATCCGGCCCCAGGCCTTGCGGTCCTCCAGCGTGGCGGCGGCCCCCTTCTGCTCCACGTCGCGCAGGAAGTCGCCGACGGTGCGCTGGTAGTAGTTGTCGTGGCTGGCCATCTTCTTCAGCCGCTGGAACAGCCGGGCCGGATCCATGTCGGTCCAGTCGGAGAGGAACACCACGTAGTCGCGGTCGTAGGCGAACGGCTCCGGCTCGATCGGGTCGATGATCAGCGCGCCGTACATGCCGCCCTGTTCCTGGAAGCCCGAGTGGCTGTGGTACCAGTACGTGCCGGACTGGTTCACGTTGAAGCGGTACAGGTAGCTCTCGCCCGGGCGGATGCCGTCGAAGCTCATGCCCGGCACGCCGTCCATGTTCGCCGGCAGCAGGATGCCGTGCCAGTGGATGGAGGTGTCGGGCCCGTGGATGGAGCCGCGCGGCAGCGCGTTGCGCACGCGCAGGGTGACCGTGGTCCCCTCCTTCCAGCGCAACGTGGGGGCCGGGAGGCTGCCATTGATGGTCACCGCCGGGCGCGTCTGGCCGGTGTAGTTGACCAGGGTCTCGCCGACGCTGAGGTCGAAGTCGGTCCCGGCCAGGACTTCGGGCTGGCCGTCGGAGCGCAGCGCCCAGGCGGCCTTGGGCCAGAGCCCTAGCGAGCCGACGGCGCCGGCCGCGGCCAGGCCCTGCACGAATCGACGCCGCGCGGGCGACGCCACACCGGCCCCGGGGCCGGGTCGAAGAATCGACATGTTGGAACTCCATGGAATCGGTGGGCCGGGTAGACCGGCCATGCGTCCACCCACCGGCGGCGGGGCACGACGAAGGGCGCCGACGGCGCGAAAGGAGCCCTAGCCGATGGGAGGTCGGATGTCCTGCCCCGGGAGCGGGGATGGGCGACGCGGGCTGCGCAGGATCGCTTCCTGCCCGGCAACGGATCGGTCCTGGATCGCCGACTCAGGCGGCACCAGTGCGTGCGCGTGGTGCAGGCACAGGCACGCGCAACCGTCCGGGTCGCTGCAGCAACCGCTGTCGCACGGGTCCGTCGCGGCCAGCCGTTCGGCGTGCGCGGCATGGGCGGCGCCGGTGTCATGCAGGGCCCCGCCTTGCCCGGAAGCGCCCGCATGCGCATGCGGCTGCGCATGGGTTGCCGCGTCGGCAGCCACCGTCACGGCGTCGCCCGGCGTGGATCCGCGGTGCATCGCGACCGAGGCCGACGCGCCGCCGATGCCATTGAGCACGAGGCACACGAGCAGCACGATCTGGCAGAGGCGTCGCAGCATCGCGCGAGTTTACCACCGCGCCCCCCGGCGCCGGCATGAACGGATGCCGCCAAGTCACCCCCGCGCGGCGATCTCCCGCAGTGCGCGCTCGAACACGTCCACGGGCTGGCCGCCGGAGACCAGGTGCTTGCGGTCGATGATCACCGCGGGCACGCCGTTGATGCCGTTGCGCAGGAAGAACTGCTCGGCCTCGCGCACCTCCGCGGCGTAGTCGTCCGAGCCCAGGATGGCGCGCGCACGTGCCGGGTCCAGCCCCGCCTGCGCGGCGATCCCCACCAGCGTGTCGTGGTCGGCCACGTTGCGGCCCTCGGCGAAGTAGGCCCGCAGCAGCGCGCGCTTGAGCGGCAGCGCATCGCCCTCGATGCCGGCCCAGTGCAGCAGCCGGTGCGCGTCGAAGGTGTTCCAGATGCGGCTGCGCGCATCCATGTCGAATGCCACGCCCAGCTCCGCGCCGCGCTGGCGCACGCGCTCCTGGTTCTGCGCCAGTTGCGCCGCGTCCAGGCCGTACTTGCGGCCCAGGTGCTCGGAAATGGCCTCGCCCTCGGCCGGCAGCTGCGGGTTCAGTTCGAACGGCTGCACGTGGAACTCGATGGCCACTTCGCCCTGCACGCGCTGGATGGCCTGCTCCAGCGCGGCCAGGCCGATGGCGCACCACGGGCAGACGACGTCGGAGACGAAATCGATGCGCAGGGTCTTCATGCGGGAAGCATCGGCAACTTCAAGCCCTGCTCCCGCGCGCAGGCCATCGCGATCTCGTAGCCCGCATCGGCATGCCGCATCACCCCGGTGCCCGGGTCGTTCCACAGCACGCGCGCGATGCGCGTGTCGGCTTCCGGCGTGCCATCGCAGACGATCACCACACCGCTGTGCTGCGAGTAGCCCATGCCGACGCCGCCGCCGTGGTGCAGGCTGACCCACGTCGCGCCACCGGCGACGTTGAGCATGGCGTTGAGCAATGGCCAGTCGGATACCGCGTCGCTGCCGTCCTGCATCGCTTCGGTTTCGCGGTTCGGCGAGGCGACGCTGCCGCTGTCGAGGTGGTCGCGACCGATCACCACCGGCGCCTTCAGTTCGCCATTGCGGACCATCTCGTTGAAGGCCAGGCCCAGCGTGTGGCGCAGGCCCAGCCCGACCCAGCAGATGCGCGCGGGCAGGCCCTGGAAGCTGATGCGCTCGCGCGCCATGTCCAGCCAGGTGTGCAGGTGGGCGTCGTCCGGGATCAGTTCCTTGACCTTCGCGTCGGTCCTGTAGATGTCCTCCGGATCGCCGGAGAGCGCGACCCAGCGGAACGGGCCGATGCCGCGGCAGAACAGCGGCCTCACGTAGGCCGGCACGAAGCCGGGGAAGTCGAACGCGTTCGTGCAGCCTTCGTCCTTCGCCATCTGCCGGATGTTGTTGCCGTAATCGACGGTGGGGATGCCGGCGGCGTGGAAGGCGAGCATCGCCTCGACATGCACGCGCATCGACTGCTTCGCCGCGTCGCGCACCGCGTCCGGATTGGTCTTCTGCCCGGCCAGCCACTGCTCGACGGTCCAGCCGATCGGCAGGTAGCCGTGCACCGGGTCGTGCGCGCTGGTCTGGTCGGTGACGCAGTCCGGGCGCACACCGCGGCGCACCAGCTCCGGAAGGATCTCCGCCGCATTGCCCAGCAGGGCGATGGATTTGGCTGCGCCAGCGGAGGTGTAACGCCCGATGCGCGCGAGCGCGTCGTCGAGGTCGGCCGCCTGTTCGTCGACATAGCGCGTCTTCAGGCGGAAATCGATGCTGCTCTGGCGGCACTCGATCGTGAGGCTGCTCATGCCGGCCAGGCTTGCGGCCAGCGGCTGCGCGCCGCCCATGCCGCCGAGTCCGGCGGTCAACAGCCACTTGCCTTGCAGGCTTCCGCCGTAATGCTGGCGGCCCATCTCCACGAAGGTCTCGTAGGTGCCCTGCACGATGCCCTGGCTGCCGATGTAGATCCAGCTGCCGGCGGTCATCTGGCCGTACATCATCAGGCCCTTGCGGTCGAGTTCGTTGAAGTGCTCCCAGGTGGCCCAGTGCGGCACCAGGTTGGAGTTGGCGATCAGCACGCGCGGCGCGTCGGCATGGGTGGGGAACACGCCCACCGGCTTGCCGGACTGCACCAGCAGGGTCTCGTCGTCGCCCAAGGTCTCCAGCGTTTCCAGGATGCGGTCGTAGCAGTCCCAGTCGCGCGCGGCGCGGCCGATGCCGCCGTACACCACCAGCTCCGCCGGATTCTCGGCGACCTCGGCGTCCAGGTTGTTCTGCAGCATCCGGTACGGCGCCTCGGTCAGCCAGGAACGGCAGGTGAGCGTGGCGCCGCGTGGCGCGCGGATCGAACGGGACGGGTCAACACGGCTGGACATCGGGCGCGGCTCCTGCAAGCGAGGCGCGATTATCGCACCGGCCCCGCTCGACTCCGGGGGAGCCTCGCTATCATCGCGGGCATGACCGTTCGCGTCCTGCTCGCCCTGCTCCTGTGCTGCCTGTCGGCATGCAGCGCCCGCCCGGCGGGCGTCGCGCAGGCGGGCGAGTCCCCCATCGTGTTGCTGGTGTCGATCGATGGCCTGCCCGCCAGCGTGCCCGGCAGCGGCCGCATGCCGGTGCTGGACGCCGTCGCGCGCGGCGGGGTGCGGGCGGACTGGCTCTCGCCCAGTTTCCCGACCGCCACCTTCCCCAACCACTACACCCTGGCCACCGGCCTGCGCCCGGACCGCCATGGCATCGTCCACAACACCATGCGCGATCCCGCGCTCGGGCGCTTCGTATCCAAGGAGGCCAGCGCGCGCGACGGACGCTGGTGGGGGGGCGAGCCGATCTGGGCGACGCTGCAGCGGCAGGGCGGGATCGCGGCGACCATGTTCTGGCCCGGGTCGGAGGCGGAAATCGCCGGCCAGCGCCCGCGGCACTGGCATGCGTTCGACGGCAGCCTGCCGATCGTCGCGCGCGTCGACCAGGTGCTGGCCTGGCTGGACCTGCCGCCGGAGCAGCGCCCGAACCTGCTCACCCTGTACCTGGAGCAGTACGACGTGGCCGCGCATGCCGGCGGCATGGACTCGGCGCAGGCCCTGCAGGCGCTGCAGGCCATCGACGCCGGCCTCGCCCGCCTGCGGGAGGGCGTGCGCACGCGCGGCCTGGAGCGGCGCGTGGACCTGGTCGTGCTGTCCGACCATGGCATGCACGACCTGCCGCCCGGCAACGTCCGCCTGCTGGACGAACGCATCCCGGCCGAGGCCATGGACGTGCATTACGCGGGGGCCGTTGCCGGGCTGGCGCCGCGCGCCGGATTCGAACGCCAGGTGGAGGCCGCCCTGCTGGGACGGCACGACCACTACGGTTGCTGGCGCAAGGCGGAACTGCCGGCCGGCTGGCACTACGGGGGCCACCCGCGGATCCCGCCGATCGTCTGCCAGGCGGATCCCGGCTGGCGCCTGGCGCTCCGCCGCTGGCCGGCGCAGGCTGCGGTGCGCGGCGAGCACGGCCATGCGCCGGAGGAACCCGCGATGCGCGCGGTGTTCGTGGCCAGCGGGCCGTCGTTCCGCGCCGGCGTGCGCCTGCCCGCGTTCGACAACGTGCACGTGTATCCGCTGCTTGCGCACCTGCTGCGCATCCGTCCCGCCGCGAACGACGGCTCGCTGGCGCCGCTGCGCCCGGCGTTGCGCGATCCGTAGGCGCGGGCCTTGCCCCGCCCATCGATGCCCGACCCGCGGCTGCCCAGCAGCTACGCCAGCAGCGTGGCGATGGCGTCCCGATAGCGCGCCGCGATCGCCTCGCGCCCGCGGTGGCGGCCGCCGTCCACCACGCGCGCGCCGGCCACCTCCACCTCGCGCACCAGGACCATGTTGCCGCTGAAGATCCAGCGGTCGGCGACGTCGGACTCCGTCGCGCCCGCCAGCACCGGCGCTTCCGCATCCAGCACCACGCGGTCCCGGGCATCGAAGCCGGTGCCCGCCGCGGCGCTGGCGAGTGCACCGGACAGCAGGGTCGCGCCCACGCTCGGGCTGCGCATGCTGCTGGCGACGTTGCGCCGGCGCGTGGCCAGCCGCTGCCCGTATTCCAGCCAGCGCAGCTCCTCGACCGGCGATACCGAGATGTGCGAATCCGAGCCGATCCCCCAGGCGCCCCCCGCATCCAGGTAGTCACGCAAGGGGAACAGGCCATCGCCGAGGTTGGCCTCGGTGGTCGGGCAGATCGCCACGGTGGCGCCGCTGCGGGCGACGCCCTGCACTTCCGGATCGTCAAGGTGGGTGGCGTGCACCAGCGTCCAGCGCGGATCGACGGGGGCGTTGTCCAGCAGCCATTGCACCGGGCGCGCGCCGCGCAGCGCCACGCATTCGTCCACCTCGGCCGCCTGTTCGGCGATGTGGATGTGGATGCGCGCATCGGCCGGCACGCTGGCCAGCACCTCGCGCATCGCCTGCGGCGGCACCGCGCGCAGGCTGTGCAGCGCGCAGCCAACCCGCAGCGTGGCGCCCTGCCGCGCGCGCAGCGCGTCCAGCAGGCGCAGGTAATCCTCCACCGCGTGCCCGAAGCGCCGCTGGCGCGTGGACAACGGGCGTCCGTCGAAGCCGCCGGTCATGTACAGCACCGGCAGCAGGGTCAGGCGGATGCCGGTCTCTTCGGCCGCGGCGACCAGCGCATCGCTCATCGCCGTGGGGGTGGCGTACGGCCGCCCATCCGGCGCGTGGTGCAGGTAATGGAACTCGCAGACGGTGGTGTACCCGGACTCCAGCATCTCCACGTAGAGCTGCGCGGCCACCGCGTGCAGCAGTTCCGGCGTGAAGCGCGCGGCCATCGCGTACATCGTCTCGCGCCACGTCCAGAAGCTGTCGGCGGGATCGGTCTGGCGTTCCGCCAACCCGGCCATCGCGCGCTGGAAGGCATGCGAATGCAGGTTGGCGATGCCCGGGAGTTCCCAGCCGCGGGGGCCGTGCGAGACAAGGGGCGACATGCCGCGATTGTATGCGCGGCGCCGCTTACAATCCCGCCATGGCGCACGACGCACGCTGGGATGGACTGCTGCTGGCCCCGCTGCTGGCCACCCTCGACGCGCCGGCCGGCCACGGCCTGGTGCAGGATGGCGCGCTCGCCTGGAAGGACGGCGTACTGGCGTTCGTGGGTCCGCGCAGTGGCTTGCCGGGCGATCCCGGGGCGCTGGCGGACGAGGTGATCGAGGCCCACGGCCTGGTGACGCCCGCGCTGGTGGATTGCCACACCCACGTGGTGTTCGCCGGCAACCGCGCCACCGAGTTCGAGGCGCGGCTGCAGGGCGCCAGCTACGCGGACATCGCGCGCGCCGGTGGCGGCATCCTCTCCACCGTCCGTGCCGTGCGCGAGGCCAGCGAGGACGACCTGCTGGCCCAGTCCGCGCCGCGGGTGGCCGCCCTGGTGCGCGACGGGGTGGCCACGCTGGAGATCAAGTCGGGCTACGGCCTGGACTTCGAGAACGAACGCAAGATGCTGCGCGTGGCACGGGCGCTGGGCCGTCGCTTCCCCATCACCGTGCGCACCACCTTCCTGGGCGCCCACGCGCTGCCACCGGAATTCGCGGCCGATGCCGACGGCTACATCGCGCAGGCGGTCGGCTGGCTGGCGCGGCTGCACGCGGAGGGCCTGGTGGATGCGGTGGACGCGTTCTGCGAAGGCATCGGGTTTTCCCCGGCGCAGACCCGGCGCATGTTCGACGCCGCGCGCGCGCTGGGCCTGCCGGTGAAGCTGCATGCCGACCAGCTCAGCGACCTGGATGGCGCGGGGCTGGCCGCGGAATTCCGCGCGCTGTCGGCCGACCACATCGAATACACCAGCGAGGCCGGGGTGCGCGCCATGGCCGCATCGGGCACCGTGGCGGTGCTGTTGCCCGGCGCCTTCCACGTACTGCGCGAGACCCGGCTGCCGCCGCTGCACCTGCTGCGGGCGCACGGCGTGCCGATGGCGGTGGCCACCGACTGCAACCCGGGCACCTCGCCGCTGGTGTCGCTGCGGCAGGCCATGCAATTGGCGTGCACGCATTTCAGGCTGACCCCGGACGAAGCCCTGCGCGGCGCGACCGTGCACGCCGCGCGCGCCCTGGGGCTGGCTGACCGCGGCGTGCTGCGGCAAGGACTGCGCGCCGACGTCGCGGTGTGGGACGCCGGGCACCCGGCCGAGCTGTGCTACTGGCTGGGTGGCAGCCTGTTGCGGGGCAATTACGTCGCCGGCCGTCGCGTCGCCTAGCCGGCGCTCTCACGGGCCACGATACCCGCCCCCAGATGCGCGAAACCCCGCCGGAGCGGGGCTTCGTGAAGCGCGGCCAGCCGCGGCGTCGATCCGGAGGATCAGGACGCGGCCTTCTTCGCCACCACCTTCTTCGCCGGGGCCTTGGCCACGGTCTTGGTGGCCACCTTCTTCACCGCGGGCGCGGCGGCGGTGCCGGCGGCCTTGGTGGTCGCGTGCGAACGCGCATTGCCGTAGCTGCTGTTGTAGCGCTTGCCCTTGGCGGTCTTGCGGTCGCCCTTGCCCATCGTGGTGCTCCTGGATCGATTCGATTGCGTGTGAAAGAGGGATCGCGGCGCGCGCGAAGTCGGACATTCTAGCACGCGCCCCGGGAGCCGGCGGCCCCCGGCCAGGTCCGCCGCGGATCAGCCGCTGCGCGCGGCCGCGTGGGTCAGCTGCAGGTTCACGAAGTGGCCCAGGGCCAGCAGGGTGCCGCCGCCCACCATCAGCGACCAGTGCACGACCGAGTGGTCGTGCAGCGACGTGAACGAGGCCAGCCAGACCATCGCCAGTCCCGGCAGCAACAGCGCCAGCGCATGGAACGCGCGGTGGCGACGGTAGCCCAGCGTCAGGGTGGTGAGGCCCAGCAGCGTGGCGAACACCACGAAGGCCTGGTCGAAGTCCACCCATCCCCCCAGGCCAAGGCCGGTCGCGGGCACCAGCGCCACCAGGATGGGCAACAGCGCGCAATGCAGGGCGCACAGCAGCGAGGCGCCGACACCGACGCGATCGGCGACGCCCAGCACGGCGCTGCCGGTGGGGCGGGAGGGCATGGCCTTTGGGGGCTGTCGCGACATGATTGGAATATTATAACATTCCCGGACGTCCTCCAAGTGTAGCCGCTGACCGTGATCA
>CBFGMM010000062.1:0-11505 GCA_965649855.1 uncultured Thermomonas sp.
CCTGAAGGCGGTGCTCAATGACCTGTCGAAGAACGAGGGCCAGATCATCCTGTTCATCGACGAGCTGCACACCATGGTCGGCGCGGGCAAGGCCGAGGGCAGCATGGACGCGGGCAACATGCTCAAGCCGGCGCTGGCGCGCGGCGAGCTGCACTGCATCGGCGCGACCACGCTGGACGAGTACCGCAAGTACGTTGAAAAGGACGCCGCGCTGGAACGCCGCTTCCAGAAGGTGTTCGTCGGCGAACCCAGCGTGGAGGACACCATCGCGATCCTGCGCGGCCTCAAGGAGCGCTACGCGGTGCACCACGGCGTGGAGATCACCGACCCGGCGATCGTCGCCGCGGCCACGCTGTCGCACCGCTACATCGCCGACCGCCAGCTGCCGGACAAGGCCATCGACCTGATGGACGAGGCGGCGTCGCGCATCCGCATGGAGATCGACTCCAAGCCCGAGGAGATGGACCGCAAGGAGCGCCGGCTGATCCAGCTCAAGATCCAGCGCGAGGCGCTGAAGAAGGAGAAGGACGCCGAGTCGAAGCAGCGCCTGGCCGACCTGCAGGAGCAGATCGCGGTGCTGGAGCGCGAGTTCAGCGACCTGGAGGAGGTCTGGAAGGCGGAGAAGGCCACCCTGCAGGGCGCCACCCGCATCAAGGAGCAGATCGAGGCTGCCCGGCTGGAGCTGGAGGCGGCCCAGCGCAAGCAGGACTTCACCCGCATGAGCGAGATCCAGTACGGGTCCCTGCCGGAGCTGGAGAAGCAGCTGGCCGCCGCGCAGGAAGTGGAGAACAAGGGCTTCACCCTGCTCCAGGACAAGGTCACCGCGGAGGAGATCGCGCAGGTGGTGAGCCGCTGGACCGGCATCCCGGTCAGCAAGATGCTGGAGGGCGAGCGCGAGAAGCTGCTGCAGATGGAGGCGCAGCTGCACGCGCGGGTGGTCGGCCAGGAGGAGGCGATCAAGGTGGTGTCCGACGCGGTGCGCCGCTCGCGGGCGGGGCTGAGCGACCCGGACCGTCCCAGTGGCTCGTTCCTGTTCCTGGGCCCCACCGGCGTGGGCAAGACCGAGCTGTGCAAGGCGCTGGCGGAATTCCTGTTCGACAGCACCGATGCCATGGTGCGCATCGACATGAGCGAGTTCATGGAGAAGCACGCGGTCAGCCGCCTGGTCGGCGCGCCACCCGGCTACGTGGGCTACGAGGAAGGCGGCTACCTCACCGAGGCGGTGCGCCGCCGGCCGTACAGCGTGATCCTGCTGGACGAGGTGGAGAAGGCGCACCCGGACGTGTTCAACATCCTGCTGCAGGTGCTGGACGACGGCCGCCTGACCGATGGCCAGGGCCGCACCGTGGACTTCCGCAACACCGTGATCGTGATGACGTCCAACCTGGGCAGCCAGATGATCCAGGACATGGCCGGCGACGATTCGGCGGAGGCCTACACCCAGATGAAGGCCGCGGTGATGGGCGTGGTGCAGGCGCACTTCCGCCCCGAGTTCATCAACCGGCTGGACGACATCGTGGTCTTCCACCCGCTGGACAAGTCGCAGATCAAGGCGATCGCGCGGATCCAGCTGCGCGGGCTGGAGAAGCGGCTGGGCGAACGCGGCATCCGCATCGAGCTGACCGACGCCGCGCTGGAGTTGCTGGCCAACGTCGGCTTCGACCCGGTGTACGGCGCGCGGCCGCTCAAGCGCGCCATCCAGCAGCAACTGGAGAATCCGCTGGCGCAGGCGATCCTGTCCGGCAGGTTCGTCGGCGGCGACGTGGTGCGGGTGGACGCGGAGGGCGGCAGGTTGGCGTTCGCCTGACCGCCGGGCGCCCCTTCAGCCCGCGTCGCGCGCCGGCAGCGGCTGCGCGGCGCGCGCGCCCTGCGCCACCACCGACAGGATGCGCTGGAGTTCCTCGAAGTCGGCCGGCTTGCTGAGGTGGAAGTCGAAGCCGGCCGCGCGCGAGCGCGCCTGGTCGCGCGCCTGGCTCCAGCCGGTGAGCGCCACCAGCCAGATGCCCGGGCCGCCGGCGCGCGCGCGGATGCGCCGCGCCACTTCGTAGCCGTCCATGTGCGGCATGCCGATGTCCAGGAACAGCGCGGCGGGCGCCCAGTCCTCCACCGCCTTGAGCGCCGCATCGCCGGAGTAGGCCGTGGCGGCCTCGATGCCCAGGGTGTCCAGCAGCAGCCTGAGGGTGTCGGCGGCATCGCGGTTGTCGTCCACCACCAGCACGCGCAACGGCGCCTTGCCGGGATCCGCCTTCGACGCGACCGGTGCGGCGGGACGGGCCGGGGCGGGGCGGGCCAGCCCCGCGGCAGGCGCGGCCAGCGGCAGGCGCACCTCGAAGGTCGAGCCCTGCCCCGGGCCGGCGCTGCGCGCCGCCACGCGGCCCCCGTGCAGTTCCACCAGCCGCCGCACCAGCGACAAGCCGATCCCCAGCCCGTCGTTGATCTGCCCGGGATCGCGCGCGCCCTGCACGAACATGTCGAACACCGATGGCAACGTGCGCGCATCGATGCCCTTGCCCCGGTCGGCGACCTCCACCAGCGCCTGGCCGTCCTCCTGGCGGATGCGCACCTCGATGCTGCCGTTGCGCTCGGAATACTTGGCGGCGTTGTTGAGCAGGTTGCTGAAGACCTGGGCCATGCGCACCCGGTCCGCCACGATCTCCAGCCCCTGCGTGTCCGCGTCCACGTGCAGGCGGTGGCCCGCGCGCGCGATCAGCGGCCTGCTCAGCTCCACCGCCGCGGCCACCACCTCGTCCAGCCTCACCCGTTCGCGGCGCAGCTCGATGGTGCCGCGGCTCAGGCGCGCCACGTCCACCAGGTCGCCGATCAGCCGCACCATGTGGTCGGTCTGGCGCTGCATGGTGTCCAGCAGCCGGCGGTGCTCCGGGTTGGTCTGCTCCTGCTGGCGCAGCATGTACAGCGCATTGCGGATCGGCGCCAGCGGGTTGCGCAGCTCGTGGCCCAGCATGGCGATGAACTCGTCCTTGCGCTCGGCCGCCTCGGCCAGTTCGGCGCGCGCCGACTCCAGCGCGTCCAGCTGCGAGCGGATCTGGTACTGCCGCACCCGCGCGCGCAGCGCGGCGTGCGCGGCGCTGGTGAGCGCGGCCACCCGCAGCGGACGGTCCAGCAGGGTGGCGTTGCCCAGCTGGTCCAGCACCCGCCCGATGTGGTCCGAACCCATGCCGGCGCGCGCGACCACGATGATCGGCAGGTCGGACCAGGTGGGCTGGCGCGCCAGCGCCTCGCGCAGGGCCGGCAGCGCGCCCATGGCCAGCCATTCCTCGCCCACCATCAGGGCGCCGGACGCCAGCACCGTGGCCGGGTCCAGGGCGTGCAGGCCCGCCAGCACGCGGGTGGCGATGCCCTCCTCGCCCAGCAGCCGCGCGGTCAGCGCGGCGTCGCGCGGGGTGGGCAGCAGCAGGCTGATGTGCAGGCCTTCGCCTGCCGGATCCGGGTTCATGCGGCGCCGTCGGGCGGGCTTGCCGTGCGTTCGTGCGGCACCCCGGTGAGCACTCCGCGGAAGTTGCGCAGCGGCTCGCCGATCTCCGGCCCGCTGGAGGTCAGGCGCAGCGGGCGGATGGTCCGCTCGTGGTTGCCGGTGCGCTTCTTCAGCACGGAAATCGCCTGGCGCACCTCGCCGTCGGCCTCGAAGTAGCGCAGCAGCACCACCGAGTCGGCCAGGTAGCTGACGTCCACGCTGCTGGTCATGCTGCCGATCAGGCCCAGCTGCGCGCTCACCAGCAGGGTCACCACCCCCTTCGACGCCAGGTAGGCGAGCAGCTCGTGCAGCTGCAGCAGCATGTGGTTCTCTTCCGGCATCGCGTTGAGGTAGCCGTTGAGGCTGTCGATCACCACCACCCGCGCACCCTGCCGGTCCACCGCGTCCAGGATCAGCTGGGTGAACTCGCCGGAGGTGAATTCCGCCGGGTCCACCGCCTGCACGCGCAGCAGGCCGGACTGGATGTACGGCTCCAGCGGAGTGCCCATGCCCTCGGCGCGGGTGGTCAGCGCGCGCACGCTCTCGTCGAAGGCGAAGATCGCCACGCGCTCGCCGCGCTCCGCGGCGCTGACCGCGACCTGGGTGGCCAGCGAGGACTTGCCGGTGCCCGCCGCGCCCACCAGCAGCGTGCTGGTGCCGCGGTCGATGCCGCCGCCCAGCAGCGCGTCCAGCGAGGCGGAGCCGGTGGGGACGGTGCCGCGCTCCGCGTCGCGGCGGTGGTCGGCCGCGATCAGGCGCGGGAACACGCGCATGCCGCCGGTCTCGATGCGGTAGTCGTGGTAGCCGCCCGCGATCCTGCGGCCGCGGTACTTCATCACCCGCAGCCGGTGGCGGTCGCCGCCGAACTCGGACCCGGTGGAGGACAGGTTGATCACGCCGTGCACGATGGTGTGCACGGTCAGCCCAGGGTCGCTGCCGCCGGCGTGGTCCAGCAGCAGGGTGGTGCAGTGCTGCCCCGCCAGCGCCTGCTTGAACGCCAGCACGTGGCGCCGGTAGCGCAGCGGGGATCCGGACAGCAGCCGCAGCTCCGCCAGCGAGTCCAGCACCAGCCGCTGCGGCCGGTGCGAGGCGACCAGGCCCAGCACGCGCTCGGTGGTCTCGGCCAGCTCGATCTCCGAGGGGTGGAACATGGTGTAGGGCGCGTCGCCCTCCACGTGCTCGCTCTCGGCCAGCAGCTCGTGGACGTGCACGCCATCCAGCGACCAGCCGTGGGACGCGGCCATCTCGTGGAGTTCGTCGATGGTTTCCGACAGGGTGATGTACAGGACCTTCTCGCCCTTGCGCACGCCCTCCATCAGGAACTGCATGGCCAGCGTGGTCTTGCCCGCGCCGGGCACGCCCTCGACCAGGTACAGGCGGTCCGCGGTGAGGCCGCCGGCCAGGACGGTGTCCAGGCCCTCGACGCCGGAGCTCAGGGTGGGGGGCGTACGTGCAACGGGGTCCATCGGACACTCCAGGGTGCGGGGCGCGATTACTTGGCGGGCAGGGCGGGGCGAGCGGAGTCCCGGAAAATAGCGGGGACCGCGAGAAGGCGGCGTGGTGGACCCTCGGGGCGCGCCCGGCCAGCCGGCGCGCCGCGGGTCAGGGGGGCGTCGCGGGCGCCGCGCGCAGGTCGCGGTAGGGCGGGGTGGCCAGCACCATCTCGGCCAGGGCGTGGGCCAGCTCGCGCTCCGCCAGCACCGCGGCCTCGGCGCCGCGGGCCAGCATCATCGCCAGCCCCTGCTCGCTGTGCGCCCGTGCCAGCACCGTGATCTCCGGCGACAGCGCCTTCAGGTGGGTGACGATTTCCGCCGCCTGCAGCGCCTGCGGCACCGCCACGATCGCAAGCCGGGCGTGGCCGGCGCGCGCCTCCTCCAGCACGGTGGTGGACGTGGCATTGCCGCGCACCACCAGCAGGCCGTCCGCGCGCGCGCTCATCACCTTGTCGCCGTCCTCCTCCACCACCACCAGCGGCACGCCGCGGCGCGCCAGCAGCTTCGACAGTTCCTGGCCCACCCGGCCGTGCCCGATCACCAGGGCATGGCCGGCCATGTCGTCGGGCACGCCCGGGGCGATGGGCACCACCGGGTTCTTCTCGCTGCCGCGCGGCGCCAGGATGCGGTCCAGCAGCGCGAAGATCAGCGGATTGAGCATGATCGAGATCAGCGCCCCCGCCAGCACCAGGTCGCGGCCTTCCTCCGGCAGCACCTCCAGCGCCACGCCCAGCGCGGCCAGGATGAAGGAGAACTCGCCGATCTGCGCCAGGCTGGCGGAAATCGTCAGCGCCGTGGCGTGCGGCTTGCCGAACATCCGCACGATGGCGTACGAGGCGGCGGACTTGCCGAAGATGATGATCGCCACCACGGCCGCCACCTGCAGCACGTTGTCGAGCAGGAAGCGCGGGTCGAACAGCATCCCCACCGACACGAAGAACAGCACCGCGAAGGCATCGCGCAGCGGCAGCGTCTCCGATGCGGCTTCCGCGCTGAACTCCGACTCGCTCAGCAGCATGCCGGCGAAGAACGCGCCCAGCGCGAACGAGACGCCGAACAGCATCGCCGAGCCGAACGCCACGCCCATCGCGATCGCCAGCACGCACAGGGTGAACAGCTCGCGCGAGCCGAGCCCGGCCACCTTGCCCAGGATCCACGGGATCACCCGCCGCCCCACCACCAGCATCAGCGCCATGAACGCGCCCACCTTGGCGATGGTGGTCAGCAGCACGGTCGTCACGCTTCCGCGCACGGCCTCGCCCGTGGCCGGGTCCACCGCCTCGCCACCCATCATCCCCGCCAGCGGCGGCAACAGCACCAGCGCCAGCACCATCGCCATGTCCTCGACGATCAGCCAGCCCACCGCCACCCGCCCGCGCTGGGTGTCCAGCAGCCGGCGGTCGTCCAGCGCGCGCAGCAGCACCACCGTGCTGGCCACCGACAGGCACAGGCCGAACACGATCCCGGCGCCGTGCGACCAGCCCATCCAGTAGTGGCCCATCGCCCAGCCCAGCGCGGTGGCCAGCGCGATCTGCACCACCGCGCCGGGCAGCGCGATGGCCTTGACCGACATCAGGTCGCGCCAGGAGAAGTGCAGGCCGACCCCGAACATCAGCAGGATCACGCCGACCTCGGCCAGCTGCGGCGCCAGCTCCTGGTCCCCCACGAAGCCGGGCGTGTAGGGGCCGGCCACGATGCCCGCCACCAGGTAGCCCACCAGCGGCGAGAGCTTCAGGCGCTTGGCCAGGGTGCCGAACAGGAACGCCAGCACGAAGCCCATGCACAGGATGGCGATCAGCGAGGTGTGGTGCGGCATGCGCGGCTCGACCGGGGGAGCGGGCCATGATCGCATGCCCGGTCGGGGCGGCCCGTCGACTTACAATGGCGGGATGATTTCCTTCCGCAACTTCGCCCTGCGCCGGGGCGAGCGCCTGCTGCTGTCCGACGTCGACCTGGCCCTGCATGCCGGCTACCGGGTCGGCGTGGTCGGCCGCAACGGCGCCGGCAAGACCTCCCTGTTCGCCGCGCTGATGGGCGAGGTGGAGCCCGACCGCGGCGACATCGACCTGCCGGGCAAGGCGCGCATCGCCAGCGTGGCGCAGGAGACCCCGCACCTGCCGGACCCGGCCATCGACTTCGTGCTGTCCGGCGATGCCGCCGTGCACGCCGCGGTGCAGGCCGAGGCCAACGCCTTCGCCGCCGAGGACTGGGAGGCGGTGGCCGAGGCGCACCAGCGCCTGGAGGAAGTCAACGGCTACGACGGCACCGCGCGCGCCGGGCGCCTGCTGCACGGCCTTGGGTTCGCCGCGGACACGCACGAGAAGCCGGTCTCCGACTTCTCCGGCGGCTGGCGGGTGCGCCTCAACGTGGCGCGCGCGCTGATGACCCCGAGCGACCTGCTGCTGCTGGACGAACCCACCAACCACCTGGACCTGGACGCGGTGGTGTGGCTGGAGGAATGGCTCAAGCGCTACCCCGGCACGCTGCTGGTGATCAGCCACGACCGCGAGTTCCTGGACAACGTCACCACCCACATCCTGCACCTGCACGAGGGCCGGGCGAAGCTGTACGCGGGCAACTACACCGCGTTCGAGCGCCAGCGCGCCGAGCACCTGCGCCAGCAGCAGATCGCGCACGACAAGGAACAGACCGAGCGCGCCCACCTGCAGAGCTTCATCGACCGCTTCAAGGCCAAGGCCAGCAAGGCCAGGCAGGCGCAAAGCCGCATGAAGCGGCTGGCCAAGCTGGCCGGTACCGAAGCGGTGCGCGCCGAGCGCTCGCTGCGCATCGATTTCCCCGAGCCCTTGCGGCTGCCGAACTCGCTGCTGTCGCTGCACGACGTGGACGCCGGCTACGGCGACGGCGCGCGGATCCTCAAGGACGTCGGCTTCGGGCTGGAAGCGGGCGACCGGATCGGCCTGCTGGGCCCGAACGGCGCCGGCAAGTCCACGCTGGTGAAGACCCTGGTCGGCGAGCTGGCGCCGATGGCCGGCGAGCGCAAGGCGCACCCCGACCTGCGCATCGGCTACTTCGCCCAGCACACCGTGGAGTCGCTGGTGTTCGGCACCACCCCGCTGGACCACCTGCGCAAGCTCGCGCCGGACGTGGCCAACCAGGAGCTGCGCGACTTCCTGGGCAAGTGGAATTTCCCGGGCGACCGCGCGTTCGAGGTGATCGACACCTTCAGCGGCGGCGAGAAGGCGCGGCTGGCGCTGGCGCTGATCGCGTGGAAGCGGCCGAACGTGCTGCTGCTGGACGAGCCCACCAACCATCTGGACCTGGACATGCGCGAGGCGCTGGCCGAGGCGCTGTCCGACTTCGACGGCGCGATCGTGATGGTCAGCCACGACCGCCACCTGATCGGACTGGTCTGCGACAGCTTCTGGCGGGTGGCTGCCGGCAAGGTGGAACCCTTCGACGGCGACCTGGACGAATACGCCGCGTGGCTGCGCTCGCGCCCGGGCAGCGACGGCGCGGGCAAGGCGGCGAAGGGCGAGTCTGCGCCCAGGGCCGAACCCGCGGCGCCTGCCCCCCCGCCGCCGCCCGCGAAGAAGGCCGCCAGGGTCAACCCGCACAAGCTGCAGCAGGCCGAGGCGCGGGTGGCGCGGCTGGAAGGCAGGCTGGCCGAATGCGCGGCGCAGATGGCGGATCCCGCGGTCTATTCCGATGCCGGGCGCGTGGCGGACCTGGGCCGCGAGCAGATGCAGGTGCGCGCGGAACTGGAGGCGGCCGAAGCCGACCTGCTGGCGCTGTACGAAGGGGGCTGAGCGCGCGGCTGGGGTATAACCCGGGTTGGACGCAACCCACCGGGAGTACCGCCGCATGATCCGATCCAGCCTCGCCGCCGCGGCGCTCGCCCTTGCCGGCTGCGCCTCGGCGCCCGCGCCGACCGCCCCCGCGGACGCCTTCATGGCGGCGATCGCCGCGCACTGCGGCAAGGCCTACGCGGGCCGCATCGTCGCCAACACGCCGCCCGCGGCCACGCCGGATCCGTTCGAGGGCAAGGCGCTGGTGATGCACGTGCGCGGCTGCGATGCGCCGACGCGGCGCCTGGAGATCCCGTTCCACGTGGGCGACGACCATTCGCGCACCTGGATCCTGACCCGCACCGCCGCGGGCCTGCGCCTGAAGCACGACCACCGCAAGGCGGACGGGAGCCCCGACGCCAGCAGCACGATGTACGGCGGCGACACCGCGCGCGCCGGCACCGCGGTGCGCCAGGAGTTCCCGGTGGACGCGCATTCCATCGCGATGTTCCAGCGCGACGGGCGCACGGTGTCCACCGAGAACACCTGGGCGATGGAGATCCACCCGGCGATGTTCGCCTACGAGCTGGCACGCCCCACCACCGCGCTCAACCCGCAGGGCCGCCTGTTCCGGGTGGAGTTCGACCTGACCCGCCCGGTGCCGCTGCCGCCCACGCCCTGGGGCTGGTGACGGGCTTGAAATGCCCGGCTGCCGCCGCAACATCGGCAGCCCCGCCGTCCGACTGATCCCACGATGCCGATCTACGCCTTCGCCTGCGATGCCTGCGGCCACGCCTTCGACCGCCTGCAGAAGCTGTCCGATGCCGACCCCGAGACCTGCCCGGCCTGCGGTGCCACGGGCGGCGTGCGGCGGCGGCTGACCGCCCCGCAGTTCCGGCTGTCCGGCGGCGGCTGGTACGAGACCGACTTCAAGCAGGACGGCGAGCGCAAGCGCAACCTGGCCGGCGAGGGCGGCGAAGGGGCGAAGCCCGCGGAGGCCAAGCCGGCCGGCGACGCCAAGCCGGAGGCCAAGCCCGCCGCGGCGCCCGCGCCTGCGCCTGCCCCGGCCAAGCCCGCAGCGGGCACCGCCGCGCCCGCGACCTGAGCACCCGCCCGCGGCGGGTGCGCTTGCCCGCTAAAATGCCCGGTTCCCGGCCCGCTCCCGTCGCGGCCGGTGCCCCCACCGGAGCCCCCATGCGTACCCATCTCTGCGGCCTGGTCGACGAGACCCTGATCGGCCAGACCATCACCCTGTGCGGCTGGATCAACACCAACCGCGTGCAGAGCCACACCGTGTTCACCGACCTGCGCGACCACGAGGGCGTGGTCCAGGTGGTGGTGGATTCGGACATGGGCGGCCTGTTCGAGACCGCCAAGGCGCTGTCGCTGGAAAGCTGCGTGCGGGTGACCGGCACGGTGCGCGCGCGCCAGGCCGTCAACGACAAGATCCGCAGCGGCCGCGTGGAAGTGCTGCCGTCCGCGATCGAGGTGCTGAACCGCGCCGAGCCGCTGCCGTTCCACCACCACGAGCACCCGGGCGAGGAAACCCGCCTGACGTACCGCTACCTGGACCTGCGCAGCCCCGAGATGCAGCGCAAGATGCGCATCCGCACCCGGCTGGTGAGCGCGCTGCGCCACTGGCTGGACGCGCGCGGCTTCCAGGACATCGAGACGCCGATCCTGACCAAGGCCACGCCCGAGGGCGCGCGCGACTTCCTGGTCCCCGCGCGCATGCATCCCGGCGAGTTCTACGCGCTGCCGCAGAGCCCGCAGCTGTTCAAGCAGATCCTGATGATGGCGGGCTTCGACCGCTACTACCAGATCGCGCGCTGCTTCCGCGACGAGGCCCTGCGCGCCGACCGCCAGCTCGAGTTCACCCAGCTGGACATGGAGTTCGCGTGGGTGGCCGAGCGCGACGTGCAGGACACCGTGGAGGCGATGGTGCGCGACGTGTTCCGCGAGGTGGCGGGCGTCGAGCTGGCTGCCGAATTCCCGCGAATGACCTATGCGGAGGCGATGCGGCGCTTCGGGTCGGACAAGCCGGACCTGCGCATCGCGCTGGAGCTGGTGGACGTCGCGGAACTGGTGAAGGGTTGCGACTTCGCGGTGTTCTCCGCGGCCGCCAACGATGCCGATGGACGCGTGGCCGCGCTGCGCGTGCCCGGTGGCGCGGCGCTGTCGCGCAAGCAGATCGACGACTACGCCGCGCATGCGGCGAAGTTCGGGGCCAAGGGGCTGGCCTACGCCAGGATCGACGAGGCCGGCGCGGTGAATTCGCCCGTCGCCAAGTTCTTCGCCGAGGGCGCCTTCGCGGCGCTGCTGCAGCACATCGGCGCGGGCAACGGCGACATCGTGTTCTTCGGCGCGGGCGCCTACAACACGGTCAGCGACTTCATGGGCGCGGTGCGGCTCAAGGCGGGCAGGGACTTCGACCTGGTCGAGGACCGCTGGGCGCCGCTGTGGGTCACCGACTTCCCGATGTTCGAGTGGGATACCGAGGCGCAGCGCTACGTCGCCCTGCACCACCCGTTCACCGCCCCGGCGGTGGATTCCATCGACGCCCTGCGCGCGGATGCGAAGACCGCGGTGTCGCGCGGCTACGACATGGTGCTCAACGGCAACGAGATCGGCGGCGGCTCGATCCGCATCCACGACTCGGCGATGCAGGGCGCGGTGTTCGAACTGCTGGGCATCGGCGCGGAGGAGGCCCGGTCCAAGTTCGGCTTCCTGCTCGACGCGCTGAAGTACGGCGCGCCGCCGCACGGCGGGATCGCGTTCGGCATCGACCGCATCG
>CBFGMM010000063.1:0-11493 GCA_965649855.1 uncultured Thermomonas sp.
CCACGCCCGGCACCGCGCGCGGCTCCCGGCGGCTGGCCCGGTCCCGCGCGCAGCGACGACTGGGGCGCGTCCACCCGCAACGTGGCGGGCACCGGCACCGGGAGCGGCAGCGGTGCGGGTGGCCGCCCCGGCCTGTTCAACGACGACGGCAGCGTGCGCCTCTCGGACGAGTGGGCGCAGGCAAGCGGGGTGAACGTCGACACCGCCGGCACGTGGCTCCAGCGCCCGGGACTCGAGTACCGCGGCACCCGCTTCGACCGCTACTGGATCCCGCAGGGCACGCTGCTGCAGGAATGGGTGCGGCGCGGCATCAAGCGGGTGGCGATTCCCATCCCGGGCACCAACACCCGCCTGGAGTGCGTGGTCTCGCTGCTGCAGCTGGGCGGCGGCTGCTTCCCGGTGAATCCCGACATGAACGAGCAGCCGGCCACCGCGCGCCCGCCGCCCGACGTGCCGTTCAAGCCGGAGTTGCAGGAAGACAACGGGAGCCGGCGGCCCGGATCGTGAGCCTGTCGGCCGCGTGCCGGAGCCGGTAGCCGCCAACGGAGAAGGGGCCTTGCGGCCCCTTCCCCCGATGCCGCGCGGAGCGCTCAGTTGGCGCCGCTGAGATCCCGCAACTGGCCGCTGACGCCACCGAAATAGGCGGCCAGGTCGGCGATCTGCTGGTCGGTCAGGTCCTTGGACTGCCCGGCCATCAGGTCGCTGGCCGCGCTGCCGCCACGGTCGCCCGAGCGATAGGCCTGCAGCGCGTGCGCCAGGTAGTCGGCGTACTGGCCACCCAGCCTGGGGTAACTGTCGTCGATCGGCGCATTGCCCTCCGCGCCGTGGCAGTCCACGCAGGCCTGGCCGGTCGCGCCCTTCTTCTCGGCCAGCGCCTTGCCGGCGGTGGCGTTGCCCTGGGGCAGGCCGGCGGACGAGGACTTGGCAGCCGCGTCGGCGTGCGCGGCATCGGCCGTCCCTTCCTGCGCGCCGCAGGCGGTCAGGGCGCACGCGCATGCCAGCGCCAGCAGGATCGTGTGGGTCTTGGTCATGGTGCGGCTCACTTGATGCTGGCCAGGTAGGCGGCGATGTCGGCGATGTCCTGCTCGGAGAAACTCTCCGCCTGCGCCTGCATGGTCGGGTGCTTGCGGCTGCCCGCGCGGTATTCGAGCAGCGCCGAGTTCAGGTAGGTCTGCGACTGCCCGCCCAGCTTGGGCACGCGGTAGGTCGGGTAGGCGTTCTGGTAGCCGGTGACGCCATGGCAACCGCGGCAGGTATAGGCCAGGCCCTTGCCACGGGTCGCATCGGCCTGCACGGCGGCGGCCGGGGTGGCGGGCTGTGCAACCGGCGCCGCGGCGGCGGTATCCGTTGGGGCAGTGGCGGCGTCCTGCGCGGTGACGGCGAAGGCGGCGATGAGGAATGCAAGGCTGGCGGCGATCGGCAACGGTCGCTTCATGGGTCGGTTCCGGTTCGAAAGTGCGACGCGGGCCGGGTGGCGGCACGCAATCGCACAAGTATATAGATCGATGCGGATCGCGGGCGAGGGGCCGGGGATTCGCGGCGTTGCGAACCGGCGGTCGCCTGCCGATCCGCACCATGACCTTCGGCGCATGAATGCGCTTCGGGGCAGGTGACATACTTGACTACAACACCAGAAGGGTCTCTTCCCATGCATCAGTTTTCCGCGCCGTCCCCGGCCTCGCGTCCCGGCGCCCTCATCCACGCGGCGCGCGCCGGATTGTTGGGCGCGGCCCTGCTGCTGGCCGCGTGCAAGGGCGGCGATGCCGGCGAGAAGGCTGGCAAGGATGGTGAAAAGGAGACGTCCAAGGGACCCGAGGCGGTGGCGGTCGAGGTGGTGCGCGCCGCGCGCCGGCCGATCGCGGCCAGCTACACCGGCACCGCGCCGCTGGAGGCGCGTGGCGAGGCGCAGGTCGTCGCCAAGACCTCCGGGATCGCCATGCGCGTGCACGCCGACGTGGGCCAGGCGGTGCGCGCCGGCCAGCCGCTGGTGCAGATCGACCGCGACCGCGCCGCCCTGCAGGTGGCCCAGGCCGATGCGCAGGTGCGCAAGCTGGAAGCCAACTACCGCCGCGCCAGCCAGCTGGCCGGGCAGCAGATGGTGAGCGCCAACGACGTGGACCAGCTGCGCTTCGACCTGGAGAACGCACGCGCCACCCTGCGCCTGGCGCGGCTGGAGCTGGGCTACGGCACCGTGGTCGCCCCGATCTCCGGCGTGGTGGCCGAGCGCTCGATCAAGCCCGGCAACCTGGTGCAGATCAACACCCCGATCATGCGCATCGTCGATACCTCCAGGCTGGAGGCGACGCTCAACGCGCCCGAGCGCGAGATCGAGACCCTCAAGGCCGGCCAGGCCGTGCAGCTCACCGTGGACGCGCTGCCGGGCAAGGTGTTCGAGGGACGCATCGACCGAGTGGCGCCGGTGGTCGACGCCGGCAGCGGCACGTTCCGCGTGGTGTGCGCGTTCGAGGGCGGGGGGTTGCTGCAGCCCGGCATGTTCGGGCGCATCCGCATCAACTACGACCAGCGCGCCAGTGCGCTGGTGATCCCGCGCGCCGCGCTGCTCGAGGACGGTGGCCAGCCGGCCACCTACCGGGTGCGTGATGGCAAGGCGGCGCGCGTCGCGCTGACCCTGGGCTATTCGGAAGGCGAATGGGTCGAGGTGCGCGAGGGCCTGGCCGCGGGCGACGCGGTGGTGGTGGCGGGCAAGGCGGCCCTGCGCGAGGGCAGCGAGGTCCAGGTGATCGGTGCGCAGGCCGCTGCGGCGCCGGTGGCGGCCAAGGCCCCGGCGAAGGCCCCGCAATGAGCCCGTCCGACCACGATCCCACGCATGCAACGGGCGGCTTCAGCCTGGTGGAGTTCTCCACCCGGCGCCGCGTGACCGTGGCGATGATGACGCTGACCCTGGTGCTGTTCGGCCTGATCGCGCTGGGCTCGCTCAAGGTCAGCCTGCTGCCGGACCTCAGCTATCCCACGCTGACCGTGCGCACCGATTACACCGGCGCGGCCCCCACCGAGGTGGAGACGCTGATCTCGCAACCGGCGGAGGAGGCGCTGGGCGTGGTCAAGGGCCTGCGCAAGCTGAAGTCGGTCTCGCGCACCGGGCAGAGCGACGTGGTGCTGGAGTTCGCCTGGGGCACCGACATGGACCAGGCCAGCCTGGACGTGCGCGACAAGATGGAAACCCTGCAGTTCCCGCTGGAGGCCAAGCCGCCGGTGCTGCTGCGCTTCAACCCCTCCACCCAGCCGATCATGCGGCTGGCGCTGTCGCCCAGCCGGGCGGGCGGCGACGCCGCCGAACAGGCGCGCCAGCTGATCGAACTGCGGCGCTACGCCGACGACGACCTGAAGCGCAAGCTGGAACCGGTTTCGGGCGTGGCCGCGGTGAAGGTGGGTGGCGGCCTGGAGGACGAGGTCCAGGTCGACATCGACCAGCGCAAGCTGGCGCAGTTCGGGCTGTCGGTCGATGCCGTGGTGCAGCGCCTGCAGCAGGAGAACATCAACGTTTCGGGCGGCCGCCTGGAGGAGGGCGCGCAGCGCTACCTGGTACGCACCGTGAACCAGTTCGCCACGGTCGAGGCGATCGGCGAGATGCTGCTCACCACCCGCGCCGCGGCCAGCGGCAATTCCGGCACGGAGCAGGCGATGCGCGTGGCCGCGGCCAGCGGGGACGCCAGCGTGATGGCGGCGCTCGCGCAGCAGGGCAGCGCCTCCCGCGGCGCGGCCGGCGGCGGCATGGCCCTGCGCCTGCGCGACGTGGCCGACGTGCGCCAGGGCTTCCGCGAACGCGAGGCGATCATCCGCATCGACGGGCGCGAGGCGGTTGAGCTGGCCATCTACAAGGAGGGCGATGCCAACACCGTGGCCACCGCCGACGCGCTGGAGGCGCGGCTCGCGCAGATCCGCAAGGAACTCCCGGCGGACATCGCGCTCACCACCGTCGAGGACCAGTCGGTCTTCATCCGCCACGCGATCAGCGACGTCAAGCTGGATGCGGTGATCGGCGGCCTGCTGTCGGTGCTGATCATCTTCCTGTTCCTGCGCGACGGCTGGAGCACCTTCGTGATCAGCCTGTCGCTGCCGATCTCGATCATCGCCACCTTCTTCTTCATGGGCCAGCTGGGCTTGTCGCTCAACGTGATGTCGCTGGGCGGCCTGGCGCTGGCCACGGGCCTGGTGGTGGACGACTCGATCGTGGTGCTGGAGAGCATCGCCAAGGCGCGCGAGCGCGGGCTGGGCGTGCTGGACGCGGCGATCCAGGGCACGCGCGAGGTCAGCATGGCGGTGGTCGCCTCCACCCTCACCACCATCGCGGTGTTCCTGCCGCTGGTGTTCGTGGAAGGCATCGCCGGCCAGCTGTTCCGCGACCAGGCGCTGACCGTGGCGATCGCGATCGCGGTCTCGCTGGTGGTGTCGATGACCCTGGTGCCGATGCTCAGCGCGCTCAAGGGCCGCCCGCCGCTGGGCTTCCCGGAGGAAGCGTCGCGGGGCCGCTGGGAGCCGGGCAAGCGCTGGCAGAAGCCGGTGGCGCACGCCGGTCGCGGGCTGGGCGCGATGTTCCGGTACGCGTTCTTCTCGATCGCGTGGCTGGTGGTGCGGGCCTGGCGCGGCCTGGCCGCGATCGTGGGGCCGGTGATGCGCAAGGCCAGCGACCTGGCGATGGCGCCGTACGCGCGCGCCGAACGCGGCTACCTGCGCGCCTTGCCGGCGGCGCTGGGCAGGCCGGCGCCGGTGCTGCTGGTCGCGGGCGCGGCGTTCGCCCTCACCCTGGCGGCGATCCCGCTGCTGGGCACCGACCTGATTCCCCAGCTTGCGCAGGACCGGTTCGAGATGACCGCCAAGCTGCCGCCCGGCACGCCCCTGGCGCAGACCGACGCGCTGGTCCGCGAACTGCAGGGCAAGCACGCCAAGGACGACGGCGTGCGTGTGCTGTACGGCGTGTCCGGCACCGGCACGCGGCTGGACGCCAGCCCCACCGAGAGTGGCGAGAACATCGGCAAGCTCACCGTGGTGATGGAGGATGCCGACGCCGAGCCGCGCCTGGTGGAGCGGCTGCGCGACACCCTGCAGGGGCGCGCCGGGGTGCAGGCCGATTTCAGCCGGCCCGAGCTGCTCAGCCTGGCGCCCCCGCTGGAGATCGAGGTGGAAGGCCAGGACCTGGAGACCATCCGCGTGGCCGGGGCCAAGCTGGCCAACCTGTTGCGCGGCAACCCGCACTACGCGGACGTGAAGTCCACGGTGGAGCAGGGCTTCCCCGAGATCCAGATCGTGTTCGACCAGGACCGCGCCGCCGCGCTGGGCCTGACCACGCGGCAGATCGCCGATGCGGTGGTGAAGAAGGTGCGCGGCGAGGTGGCCACGCGCTACAGCTTCCGCGACCGCAAGATCGACGTGCTGGTGCGGGCGCGCGAGTCCGATCGCGCCTCGCTGGACGACATCCGCCGGCTGATCGTCAATCCCGGCAGCGGTGCCCAGGTGGAGCTCTCGTCGGTGGCCGACGTGGTCTCGACCACGGGCCCCAGCGAGATCCACCGCGCCGACCAGCGCCGGGTGGCGATCGTCTCGGCCAACCTGCGCGACATCGACCTCGGCACCGCGATCGCGGAGGTGGAATCGATGGTGGCCGCCGATCCGCTGGGCGCCGACGTGCGCATGCGCATCGGCGGGCAGGGCCAGGAACTGGACGCATCGATCCGCTCGCTGCTGTTCGCCTTCGCCCTGGCGATCTTCCTGGTCTACCTGGTGATGGCCTCGCAGTTCGAATCGCTGCTGCACCCCTTCGTCATCCTGTTCACCATCCCGCTGGCGCTGGTGGGCGCGGTGGCGGCGCTGCTGCTGACCGGCTCCACCCTGTCGGTGGTGGTCTTCATCGGGTTGATCCTGCTGGTGGGCCTGGTGGTGAAGAACGCGATCATCCTGATCGACAAGGTCAACCAGCTGCGCGAGGCCGGCGTGGCCAAGCGCGAGGCGCTGGTGGAGGGCGCGCGCTCGCGCCTGCGGCCGATCATGATGACCACCCTGACCGCGGTGTTCGGCTTCATGCCGCTGGCGCTGGCCTTCGGCGAGGGCGCGGAGGTGCGCTCGCCGATGGCGATCACCGTGATCGGCGGCCTGCTGGTCTCGACCCTGCTGACCCTGCTGGTGATCCCGGTGGTCTACGACCTGCTGGACCGCAAGCCGGACGAGCACTACGCGGAGCGGGGCCGCCGCGCGCGCCGCGACGCCGCCGCGGTGGCCGAGGTGCTGGCGCACGAGCACGATCCGCTGGGGGCGCCGCAGGCATGAACATCACCGAGCTGTCGATCCGCCGCCCGGTCACCACCATCATGCTGTTCGTGTCGATGGTGGCGATCGGGCTGATCGCCTCGTTCCGCCTGCCGCTGGAGGCCGAGCCCGAGGCCACGATCCCGTTCTTCTTCGTCTCCCTGCCGTACCCGGGTTCCACCCCGGAGGAAGTGGAGCGCAACCTCCTGCGGCCGGTCGAGGAGGCGATCGCCACGATGCCCGGCATCCGCTCGATGAACGCGCGCGCGAACGCCGATGGCGCCTCGATCCAGGTGGAGTTCAGCGACTGGAGCCGCGACATCGCCATCGCGGCGTCGGAGGCGCGCGAGCGGATCGACGCGATCCGCGACGAGCTGCCCGACGACTTCCGCCGCTACGTGGTGCAGCGCTTCAGCACCAGCGACCGCGAGGCGATCTCGCTGCGCCTGTCCAGCGCCGACGACCTGACCGCGCGCGCGGACCTCATCGAGCGCAGCCTGAAGCAGCGCCTGGAGCGCCTGCCCGGGGTGGCGCGGGTGGAGGTGGAGGGCGTGGCGAAGCAGGAGGTGCTGGTCGCGCTGGACAAGGACCGGCTGAGCGCGCATGGCGTGGCGCTGAACGATCTGGTGCAGCGCCTGCAGGCGGCGAACTTCTCGGTTTCCGCCGGCCAGATCAACGAGGCGGGGCGCCGCCTGCGGGTGCAGCCGCGCGGCGAGCTGCAGGACCTGCAGGCGCTGCGCGACCTGCCGCTGGATGCGCGCGGCACGCGCCTGTCCGACATCGCCGAGGTCAGCCTGCAGCCGCAACGCATGAACTACGTGCGGCGCATGGACGGCAAGCCCAGCGTGGGCGTGGACATCTACAAGGAACGCTCGGCGAACCTCGTGGACCTGTCGCGCGCGGTGCGCGCCGAGCTGGCGGCGCTGGAGGACGACCCGGCGATGCGCGGCGTGGCGGTGGAGGTGACCGACGACCAGGGCGAGGCCGTGACCGCGTCGCTGCTGGCGCTGGCCGAGGCCGGGGCGATCGGCCTGCTGCTGTCGCTGGTCGTGCTGTACGCATTCCTGCGGCACTGGCCGTCGACCCTGATGGTCAGCACCGCGATCCCGATCTGCTTCATCATGACCCTGGGCTTCATGTACTTCGTGGGCATCTCGCTCAACATCATCTCGATGATGGGCCTGCTGCTGGCGGTGGGCATGCTGGTGGACAACGCCGTGGTGGTGGTGGAGAGCATCTACCAGGAGCGCGAGAAGTACCCCGGCCAGCCGCGGCTGGCGTCGATCATCGGCACCCGCCACGTGGCGATCGCGCTGTCCGCCGGCACCCTGTGCCACTGCGTGGTCTTCCTGCCGATGCTGTTCGGCGAGAAGAACATCATCAGCATCTACCTCGCCCAGCTGGCGGTGACGATCTCGGTCTCCTTGCTGGCCTCGTGGCTGGTCGCGGTCAGCCTGATCCCGATGCTGTCCGCGCGGATGAAGACGCCGCCGGCGCTGAAGTCGCCGCTGATCAACGCCATGCAGCGGCGTTACGCCGAGGTGCTGCGCTGGACGCTGGAGCACCGCGGCTGGAGCGTGGCGGGCATCCTGGCCATCTCGCTGGCGAGCCTGGTGCCGATGATGAACACCCCCGGGGCGCAGGACGAGAACGACCCCAGCGAGATCAACATCTTCTACCAGTGGCGCGGCGCCTATTCCAAGGAGGAGATGGGCCGGGAAGTGGCGCGGGTGGAGGCCTTCGTCAACGCCAACCGCGACGCGTTCGAGATCGACCGCGTGTACAGCCGCTACAGCGAGCAGGGCTGGGCGGCCACCCGCCTGTACCTGGACGTGGAGGACCGCGAGCGCAGCAAGCAGATCGAGGAGCAGCTGCGCAAGGGGCTGCCGAAGTCGGCGCGCGCCAACATCGGCATCGGCTGGCCGGGCGACTCCGGCAACGGCGACCAGGGCGTGCGCTTCAGCCTGATCGGCGACTCCACCCAGACCCTGAAGGAACTGGCCGACAACATCGTGCCGATGCTCGCGCGCGACCCCAGGCTGCGCGACGTGCGCGTGGACACCGGCGACGCGAACACCGAGCTGTCCGTGCAGGTGGACCGCGAGCGCGCGGCCGCCTACGGCTTCAGCGCGCAGCAGGTGGCGCAATTCGTCGGCATGGCGCTGCGCGGGTCATCCCTGCGCGACTTCCACCGCGGCGACGTCGAGGTGCCGGTCAACGTCCGGTTCGCGGGGTCCGAGCAGTACGGCGTGGAGGACCTGTCCACGTTCATGGTGCGCGCGCCGGGAGGCGAGGAGGTGCCGCTGCTGGCCATGGTCGACGTCTCGGTCAACCCCGCGGCGACCTCGATCCAGCGCCTCAACCGGCAGACCATGCTGCGGGTGGAGGCGGGCGTGGCCAAGGACGTGCCGGTGGAGGAGGCGCGCAAGGCGATCGAGGAGGCGCTGGAGGACACCCAGTTCCCGCCGGGCTACGGCTACACCTTCGCCGGCGCCAGCTTCAACATCAACTTCGATGGCATGGACCAGATGCTGCGCGCGATCATGATCGCGCTGGTGCTGATGTTCGTGATCATGGCGGCGGTGTTCGAGTCCCTGCTGTTCCCGCTGGCGATCATGTCCTGCGTGCTGTTCTCGATCTTCGGCGTCTACTGGCTGTTCTGGCTGACCGGCACCGAGATGAACATCATGGCGGTGATCGGCATCCTGGTGCTGATGGGCGTGGTGGTGAACAACGGCATCGTGATGATCGAGCACATCAACAACCTGCGGCGGCGCGGGATGTCGCGAACGGACGCGCTGGTGGAGGGCAGCCGCGAGCGCCTGCGCCCGATCCTGATGACGATGGGCACCGCGATCCTGGCGATGATCCCGATCGCGCTGAACACGCAGACGGCCGACGGCATGCCGCCCTACTACCCGATGGCGCGCGCGATCGCCGGCGGGCTGGCGTTCTCCACCGTGGTCAGCCTGCTGTTCCTGCCGACCATCTACGCGATGCTGGACGACCTGCGCAACGGCACGGCGCGGGTGCTGGGGCAGGCACGGATGAATCGGCTGGTGGGGGGGGGGGCGGGGGGGGGCGCCGGGGGCCGCGGGGGGCCGGGGGGGCGCGCCCCCCCGACTCAGGCCATCAGCTTGCGCACGATGGCGGCGCCGGAGATCCACACCCCGGCCATGCTGCCGAGGTTGGTGAGCAGGAACACCAGCACCACGCGGCACACGCGGTTGCGGTACCAGCCGGCCAGGGTCTGCGCGTCGTCGCGCAGCGCCAGGAAGTCGGGGTAGGCGGGCTTGCGCAGGTGCACTTCCGCCAGTGCGCTGAACATGCCCGGCGGCAGGCCGGGACGGAACGGCTTGAGCGGCGCGCTGATGGCCGCGGCCAGGATGCTGAAGGGGTGGCCGCGCGCCAGCAGCGCCCCCAGGCCCGCCAGGCCGCCGGTCCACAGCACCCACTGCAGCAACAGCTCGCGGCCAAGGTCCTGCCCGCCGTTGAAGTAGCCCCAGGCGATCCCGCCGCCGATCAGCAGCATCAGCGCGATGGTGATCCAGGGGACCTTGCGCCTGGAGGCCACGTGCGACAACTCGCGGGTGAGCTCCGCCGGTGCGCGCGTTTCCTGCGACAGGTAACCGGCCATGCCCTTCAGGTGGCCCGCGCCGACCACCGCCAGCACGTGCCTGGCGCCATCGCCACGCTCGCGCAGGCGCGCCGCCATGTACTGGTCGCGCTCGTCGATCAGGGTGGCGTACAGCGACGGGGTGTCGCGCGCGAACTCGCCGAAGCTGGACTCCAGCATGTCGCCTTCCTTCAGGCGCTCGATGTCCTCCTCGGAGACGTCCTCGTCGGCGAACAGGCCGCCCGCGACGCCGCCGATCAGCTTGGCCCGGTCCCACCAGCTCAGGCCCTGCAGGATGCGGCGGAAGGTGATGCCCACGTCGCGGTCGATCAGCTGCAGGTGCAGGCCGCGGGCCACGGCTTCGGTGGCGGCGGCCTTGAGCTCGGCGCCCGGCTCGATGCCCAGCTGCTCGGCCAGGCGGCGCTGGTAGGCGGCCAGCGCCAGGTTCGCGGCGAAGGGCGCCACCTTGCGCTCCCGGATCACCTTGACCAGGTCAAGCTGGGCGAGCGTGTCCGGGCTGGTCAGGGCCGCGTGGCGCTGCTGGTCCAGTTCGACGGCCACCGCGTCGAAGCGGCCGGTGTCGATCGCCGCCAGCACCGCGTCGATGCTTGCCCTGGACACGTGCGCGGTGCCCAGCAGGGTGTAGTGGACGCCGTCGCGCTCCACCTCGACGACCGGCTGCCCGGCGAAGCCGGCGCTGGCCGGCGGCAGGGCATCAGTCACGGTAACGCTTCGTCAGGTCGCCGTAGGCATCGATGCGGCGGTCGCGCAGGAACGGCCAGATGCGCCGCACGTGCTCGCTGCGCGCCATGTCCACGTCGGCCAGCAACAGCGTGGGTTCGCTCCCGGCTTCGGCCACGAACTCGCCCTGCGGCCCCAGCACGTGGCTGTTGCCCCAGAAATCGATGCCTGCCGCGCCCAGCGGCGACGGCTCGTGCCCCACGCGGTTGCAGCTGAGCACCGGCAGGCCGTTCGCCACCGCGTGGCCCCGGTGCGAGAGCACCCACGCGTCGCGCTGCCGGGCCTTCTCGGCGGCGTCGTCGCCCGGGTCCCAGCCGATCGCGGTGGGGTAGAGCAGCAGTTCCGCCCCGGCCAGCGCCATCAGGCGCGCGGCTTCCGGGTACCACTGGTCCCAGCACACCAGCACGCCCAGCCGGCCCACGCTGGTGTCGATCGGGGTGAAGCCCAGGTCGCCCGGGGTGAAGTAGAACTTCTCCTGGAAGCCGGGGTCGTCGGGGATGTGCATCTTGCGGTACTTGCCGGCGGTGCTGCCGTCGGCGTCGAACACCACCGCGGTGTTGTGGTACAGGCCGGTCGCGCGCTTCTCGAACAGCGAGCTGACCAGCACCACCCCGTGCCGCTTCGCCAGCGCGCCCAGGCGCTCGGTCGAGGGGCCCGGGATCGGCTCGGCCAGGTCGAACTCGTCCACGCACTCGTGCTGGCAGAAGTACGGCCCGTTGTGCAGTTCCTGCAGCAGCACCAGCCTGGCGCCCGCGGCGGCGGCGTCGGCCACGCGCCGCTCGATCAGGTCCAGGTTCGCATCGGCATCGCCCTGGTTGCGTTCCTGCACCAGCGCGACGGGAAGGGTCTTGGTCTTCATGGCGCCATTGTAGGGG
>CBFGMM010000064.1:0-11487 GCA_965649855.1 uncultured Thermomonas sp.
GAATCCCGCCACGCCAGCAGCACCTGCGTCTTCAGCCCGCTGAAGCTGAAATCCAGCCCGGGACGGTCGGTCATCGGCCGCGAGAACCTGTACGCGCCCGGCGTGCCGGTCTCGGCCAGCTTCGCCAGCTGCGGCCCGCCCGGGTACGGCAGTCCCATCAGCTTGGCGGTCTTGTCGAAGGCCTCCCCGGCGGCATCGTCCAGGGTCTCGCCCAGCAACCGGTAGCGGCCGATCGCGTCCACCGCCACCAGCTGGGTGTGCCCGCCGGATACCAGCAGGGCCACGAACGGCGGCGCCGGGGGATCGTCCTCCATCAGCGGTGCCAGCAGGTGGCCTTCCATGTGATGGACGCCGATGGCCGGGACGTCCAGTGCCCACGCCAGCGAACGCGCCACCCCGGCACCGACCAGCAGCGCCCCCACCAGGCCCGGACCGGCCGTGTAGGCCACCCCGTCGATCTCCCCAACCGTGAGACCGGCCTCTGCCAGGGTCTGGCGGACCAGCGGCAGCAGCTTGCGCACGTGGTCGCGGCTGGCCAGCTCCGGCACCACGCCGCCGTATTCGGCGTGCAGCGCGACCTGGCTGTAGACCGCATGCGCACGCAGGCCGGCCGCGCCGTCCAGGGCCGTGCCGTGGTTGCCCGTATCGAAGACGGCCACGCCGGTTTCGTCGCAGGAGGATTCGATGCCGAGGACCTTCATGGCGCCTATGTTGCGCCGAAATGGGCGGCGCTGCTATCATGCGCGGCTCGCCCGAACGCTCGGGCGGATCATCCGAATCCCGAGATCGTTCCCGATGCCCAGCGTCAAAGTCCGCGAAAACGAACCGTTCGAGTTTGCCCTGCGCCGCTTCAAGCGCACCTGCGAGAAGGCCGGCGTGCTGGCCGAGACCCGCAAGCGCGAGTTCTACGAGAAGCCGACCCAGGAGCGCAAGCGCAAGGCCGCCGCGGCGGTGAAGCGCCAGGCGCGCCGCAGCTCGCGCGACGTCACCAAGCGCCAGCGCCTGTACTGAGCGCGGCCCGGTGGCTGCGAAAGCCGGCACGCGCGAGCGTGGCCGGCTTTTCGCGTTTCTGGCCAGCCTGAATCGACCCAGCCGAAATCGAACGTACCGGAGCCCCACATGAGCCTCAAGCAGCAGCTCACCGACGACATGAAGACCGCCATGAAGGCCGGCGAGAAGGACCGCCTGGCGGTGATCCGGCTGATCAACGCCGCGATCAAGCAGAAGGAAGTCGACGAGCGGGTCGAGATGACCGATCCGCTGGTGCTGGCCGTGCTGGAAAAGATGGTCAAGCAACGCAAGGACTCCATCACCCAGTACGCCGCCGCCGCGCGCGAGGACCTGGCCGCGATCGAGCGCTACGAACTTGGGGTGATCGAGGCCTACCTGCCGGCGAAGCTGGACGAGGCCGCGATCATGGCCGAGATCGACAAGGCGGTTGCCGCCACCGGCGCCGCCACCGCCGCCGACATGGGCAAGCTGATGGGCGTGCTGAAGCCCGCGCTGGCCGGGCAGGCCGACATGGGCCTGGTCTCGAAACTGGTCAAGCAGCGCCTGGCCTGAGCCATGGCCGCCAACCCGCTGCTCTCGATCCGCGCGGCCACCGCCGACGACGTGCCGCTGATCCGGCAGCTGATCGCCGAGCTGGCCGAGTACGAGCGCCTGGCGCACGCCGCCGTGGCCACCGACGATGACCTCCGCGCGCAGCTGTTCGGCGCGCAGCCGGCCGCCGAAGTGCTGGTCGGGGAGGTCGATGGCCAGCCCGCCGGTTTCGCCCTGTTCTTCCACAACTTCAGCACCTTCCTGGGCAAGCGCGGCCTGTACCTGGAGGACCTGTTCGTGCGCCCGGCGTTCCGCGGCGCGGGCCTGGGCCGGCACCTGATGGCCGCGCTGGCGCGGATCGCCGTGCAGCGCGACTGCGGGCGCTTCGAGTGGAGCGTGCTGGACTGGAACGCGCCCGCGATCGGCTTCTACCGCCGGCTGGGCGCGGTCGGCCTGGACGAATGGACCGTGCAGCGGCTGGAGGGCGACGCCCTGCACGCCCTGGCCTCGCACGACGCGCTCTGATGGCGCGCGCCGGTTGCGGCACACTGCGGCCATGAACACGCGTTCGACTCCGCCGGCCGTAGCGGCCGCGCGCCTGGACCCCACGCAGAAGCCGGCGCTGACCGCGGCGGATGGCGCCCCGCCCCCGGCCGACGTCAAGCAGACCGTGCGCAAGGCCACGGCGGGCGGCCTGCCGATGGCCCTGCTGCGCCGCTTCCTGGACGCCGACGTCATCACCCAGGCCGCCGCGCTGGCCTTCTATGCGGCGCTGTCGATGGCCCCGCTGCTGCTGCTCTTGCTGTGGGTGACCGCCTCCGACGCGGCGCTGCAGGATGCGGCGGTGGGCCAGATCGGGGTGCTGATCGGCCAGGAGGCGCAGGACGTCGCGCGCACGGTGATCGCCAACGCGCGTGCGCGGCCCGACACCGGTTCGCTGGCCGGCTGGTGGTCGATCGGCCTGCTGCTGGTCGGCGCCAGCGCGGTGTTCGCGCAACTGCAGGACGCGCTGAACCGGATCTTCCGCACCGATGCCACCGCGCTGGCCAGCCTGGGCCAGTGGCTGCGCAAGCGCCTGCTCTCGTTCGGCCTGCTGCTGGCGGTGGGGTTCCTGCTGGTGATCTCGCTCACGGTCACCACCGTGCTGCAACTGGCGCTGTCCCGCTTCGACCTGCTGCAGCCCAGCGTGGCGATGCTGGCATCGCTGTTCGTGTACGCGCTGTCGTTCGCGCTGATGTACCACTTCCTGCCCGACCGGCGGGTGCGCTGGCGGCTGGCCCTGGCCGGCGGCGCGCTGACTGCCGCGCTGTTCGTGCTGGGCCGCGCGGCGATCGCCTGGTACCTGCTGCGCGCGCCCACCGGGTCCGCGTACGGCGCGATGGGCGCGCTGGCACTGATGATGCTGTGGGTCTACTACGCGGCGATGATCCTGTTCGCCGGCGCGGTGGTCACCGCCACGGTGGACGAGCGCCTCGCCGCCCGGCGCGCGAAGGTCTGAGCGGATGGCGCGGATCCCGGACGCGTTCATCGACGACCTCCTCGCGCGCACCGACATCGTGGAGGTGGTCGGCGCGCGCGTCCCGCTGAAGCGCCAGGGCAAGGAATACGCGGCGCGCTGCCCGTTCCACGACGAGCGCTCGGCCAGCTTCACGGTGTCGCCGACCAAGCAGTTCTACCACTGCTTCGGCTGCGGCGCGCACGGCACCGCGATCAGCTTCCTGATGAACTACGACCGCCTCGAGTTCCTGGATGCCGTCGACGAACTGGCCAGGCGCGTGGGCATGGAGATCCCGCGCGACACCCAGCAGCGCAACGCCAATCCCGAGACCCGCGACCTGTACGGGGCGATGGAAGCGGCGTCGACCTTCTTCCGCGACCAGCTGGCGCGCAGCGACAAGGCGCGCGGCTACGTCGAGCGCCGCGGCATCGCGCCGGAGATCGCCGAGCGCTACGCGATCGGCTATGCGCCGGACGGATTCTCCGCGCTGCGCGACGCGCTGGGTACCGACCCACGGCGGATGCAGCTGCTGGAGCGCGGCGGGTTGTTCTCGAAGAACGACAAGGGCAACGTCTACGACAAGTTCCGCGACCGCCTGATGTTCCCGATCCACGACCGCCGCGGCCGCACCATCGCGTTCGGCGGCCGCGTCATCGATCCGGAGGATTCGCCGAAGTACCTCAACTCGCCGGAGACCGCGCTGTTCCACAAGGGTCGCGAGCTCTACGGCCTGTGGCAGGCGAAGCAGGCGAACGCGAAGCTGGACCGGCTGATCGTGGTCGAGGGCTACATGGACGTGGTGGCGCTGGCGCAGCACGGCGTGTCGCAGGCGGTGGCCACCCTGGGGACCGCGACCACCCCCGACCACGCCGAGCTGCTGTTCCGCAACGCGCCGGACGTGTTCTTCTGCTTCGACGGCGACCGCGCCGGTCGCGCCGCGGCGTGGAAGGCGCTGGAATCGGTGCTGCCGCGGATGAAGGACGGGCGGCAGGCGCTGTTCCTGTTCCTGCCCGACGGCGAGGACCCCGACTCCATCGTGCGCAGCGAGGGCCAGGCCGGCTTCGAGGCCCGCCTGCGCGACGCCACGCCGCTGTCGGAGTTCTTCTACGCCTCGCTGTCCGCGGACGTGAACCTGTCCAGCCTGGATGGCAAGGCGCGGCTGGCCGAACGCTGCAAGCCGCTGCTGGCGCAGATCCCGGATGGCGCGTTCGGCGACCTGATGCGCCAGCGCCTGACCGAGCTGACCGGCGTGGGCGCGCGCGGCGGCGCGACGCAGTCGCACGCGACGGCGCAGCGCGCGCACCACGCATCGCATGCGGGCGCGGCCAAGCCCAGCCTGGTGCGCAGCGCGATCGCGCACCTGTTGCACCAGCCTGCGTTCGCGCTGGAACTGGCCCCGCCCGACCGCTTCGCCTCCCTGCAGCAGCCGGGCATCCCGCTGCTGGCCGAACTGGTGGCGCTGGTGCGCGCGCGTCCCGAGATCAACACCGGCGCGGTGCTGGAGCACTTCGCCGACCGCGAGGAACAGCCCGCGTTGCAGAAGCTGGCGGCGCAGCCGCTGCAGGGCGACGATGCGGCGCTGCGCGCGGAGTTCCTCGGGGCGATCGAAGAACTCGACCGCCAGGTACTGGAGCAGCGCATCGCGCAGCTCCAGCAACGCCAGCGGGAGGGCATCCTGGACGAGGCGGAGAAGCAGGAACTGCGCGCGCTGATGCCATTGGCGCTGGGCCGGATCGGCGGCCCGTGACCTTCGGCGCAGGCGGGGCGCTCGGGCCGCGGTAAGCTCGGGGTTCCAGTCGTCCGGGGGAACGCACCATGCTGCACCGTACCGTCCTGCTCGCCGCGCTCGTCGCGGCCCTGCCCGCCTTCGCCCAGACCGCGGCGGCCCCGGCCGATGTGAAGCGCGAAGTGGTGGGCAACCGCACCAGCGAGAACATTCCGGCCATCCCCCCGGAGCTGGTCGAACAGCTCAACCGCTACCAGAACACCCGCGGCGCGGGCGTGGCCGGCTGGACGAAGGACGGCTGCCTGCTGATCAGCACCCGCTTCGCCGAGACCGCGCAGGCGCACCGCGTCTGCCAGCCGCTTGGGATGCGCGAGCAGCTGACCTTCTATCCCGAACCGGTCAGCGGCCTGACGCCGGCGCCGGCCAGGGGCTGGCGCGACGGCTTCGTGTTCGGCAAGGACAAGGGCGGCGACGAATTCAGCCAGCTGTACTGGTTCGACGCGCCCACCCGCACCACCACCCTGCTCACCGACGGCAAGCGCAGCCAGAACGGCGGCACCACGCTGAGCCGCGACGGCGGGCTGATGGCCTACAGCAGCACCGCGCGCAACGGCACCGACCGCGACGTGTGGGTGCGCGACACGCGCACCGGCCAGGCGCGCGTGCTGGTGCAGGCCGGCGGCAGCTGGACGCCGCTGGACTTCTCGCCGGACGGCAGCCGACTGCTGGTGATGCGCTATGTCTCCGCGGCGGAAGCGCACCCCGGCGTGGTGGACGTGGCCAGCGGCACCCTCACCATGTTCCCGGTGGAGGGCGGCAAGGCGGCGTTCGGCGGCTTCGCCTTCGCCCCGGACGGCAAGGCGGTCTACTACGTCTCCGACGAGCCCGTGCAGGGCAAGGCCCAGGAGTTCAAGACCCTGCGCCACCACGACCCGGCCACCGGCAGGCTGCAGGTGCTCAGCGCGAACGTCCCGTGGGACGTGGGCGGGTTCTCCATCGCCGACGACGGCCGCCACCTGGCCTACGTCACCAACGAGGACGGGATCAGCCGGCTGCGCGTGCTGGCCCTGCCCGGCCACCGCGAGATCCGCCTGCCGGAGCTGCCGATCGGCCTGGTCGGCGGGCTGGCGTTCTCGCCGGACGGCAAGCGCCTCGCACTGACCCTCAACAGCGCCACCTCGCCCAGCGACGTGTACGTGGTGGACCTGGCCGGCGCCGCGCTGACCCGCTGGACCCGCAGCGAGGTGGGCGGGCTGGACGCCTCGACGTTCGTCGCGCCCACCCTGGTGCGCTACCCCACCTTCGACCAGGTCGATGGCGGGCCGCGCACCATCCCGGCGTTCTATTACAAGCCCGCCAGGCCGGCCAAGAACGGCAAGTACCCGGTGGTGATCAACATCCACGGCGGGCCGGAGGCGCAGTCGTTCCCCAGCTTCAACCCCACCGCGCAGTACCTGGCCAACGAGCTGGGCGTGGCGATGCTGGTGCCGAACGTGCGCGGCTCGTCCGGCTACGGCAAGACCTACCTGTCGCTGGACAACGCGGAGAAGCGCGAGGACTCGGTGCGGGACATCGGCGCGCTGCTGGACTGGATCGCCCGGCAGCCGGAACTGGACGCCTCGCGGGTGGGCGTGGTGGGCGGCAGCTACGGCGGCTACATGGTGCTGGCCGCGCTGACCCATTACCCGGAGCGCATCCGCGCCGGCGTCGACGTGGTCGGGATCTCGCACTTCGGCACCTTCCTGAAGAACACCGAGAGCTACCGCCGCGACCTGCGCCGGGTGGAATACGGCGACGAACGCGACCCGGCCATGGCCGCGGTGTTCGAGCGCATCTCCCCGCTCAACAACGCGCACAAGATCACCGCGCCGCTGTTCGTGGCGCAGGGCCGCAACGACCCCCGCGTTCCGTGGACCGAGGCCGAGCAGATCGTCAAGGCGGTGCGCGGCAACGGCCAGCCGGTCTGGTACCTGCTGTACGCCGACGAGGGCCACGGCTTCGCCAAGAAGGCCAACCGGGACTATTTCGACGCCGCCACCATGCTGTTCTGGCAGCAGCACCTGCTGAACGAGTGACCTCCGTGCCGGGCAAGCCCGGCACCTGCGGGTCGGTCGAGTCCGCTCGCCGGACAACGATCCCTGTCCCGGGAAAGCCCCGCACCTACGGGTCGTTCGAGGAACGTCGCTGCGGGGCTTGCCCCGCGGACGCCCGCTCGCGCGACAGCAGTTCGCGCTTGCGCTCCACGCCCCAGCGATAGCCCGACAACGTGCCATCGCCGCGCACCACGCGGTGGCAGGGAATCGCGACCGCCAGGGTGTTCGCCGCGCATGCACCGGCGACCGCGCGCACCGACGTCGGCGCACCGATGCGCTGCGCGATCTGGGCGTAGCTCGCGGTTTCCCCGGGCGGGATCCGCCGCAGCGCCTGCCACACGCGCTGCTGGAACGCGGTGCCGCGCACGTCCAGCGGCAACTCGCCGCCCAGGTTCGGCTGTTCGATGAGCCCGACCACCTGCGCGACCAGTTGCTCGAACCCGGCATCGCCGCCGACCAGCTCCGCGCGCGGGAAGCGGTCCTGCAGTTCGCGCAGCAACAGGTCGGGATCGTCGCCCAGCGAGATCGCGCACACGCCGCGCTGGCTGCGCGCGACCAGGATCGCGCCCAGCGAGCAGTCGCCGATCGCGAATTCGATCCGCGCGTCCCGGCCGCCGGCGCGGTACTGGGCCGGCTTCATGCCGAGCATCGCGTCCGCCTGTTCGTAGAAGCGGCTGTTGGCGTTGAAGCCGGCGTCGAGCAGCGCGTCGGTGACGCGCCCGCCACGCGCCAGTTCCGCACGGACCGCCTGCGCGCGGCGGGCGGCCGCATAGGCCCTGGGTGTCAGGCCGGTGGCAGCCTTGAACACGCGGTGGAAATGGAACGGGCTGAGCCCCGCCTCCTTCGCAAGCGCGTCCAGCGACGGGGGCCGGTCCGCGGCCTCGATGCGCCGGCACGCCTGCGCCACCAGGGCGGCATGCCTGCTCGATGCGGATGGCGATGGGGGTCTGGTCATGGCGTGCATGGGGATGGTGCCCGATGGCGTGCCGCCACTCTAGGGCGGCCAGCCCGGCCCCACATCCCGGTTCTTGCGATGCCTGCCGCCGCTCACCGCACCTTGCGGAACGTCAGGTTGATGCGCTGCTCGCCCAGCACCGCATGGCGCCCGGGCTTCACCGGCAGCACGCCGTGGAAACGCATGCGGTCCGCGCCGCCCCAGACCACCACGTCTCCGTGCGACACGGGCACCCGCACCGCGCTGTCGCCCCGCGCGAAGCCGCCGAACAGGAAGGTGGCCGGCAGGCCCAGCGAGACCGACACGATCGGCGCGACGCGATCGTCCTCGTCGCGATCCTGGTGCAGCGACAGCCGGGTCCCGGGCGCGTAGCGATTGACCAGGCAGGCGTCCGGGACGTAGCCATCGAAACCGGCCTCCCGCGCGGCGGCGCCGGCCAGTTGCAGGAACCCCTCCGGCAGGTCAGGCCACGGCGCGCCGGACAGCGGGTCGAGCCGGTCGTAACGATAGCCGCGGCGGTCGCTGCACCAGCCGTAGCGGCCGCAGTTGGTCATCGCCACCTGCATGGTGTGCCCGCCCGGCGTGACCAGGTGGCGGAACGGGGCGCGCGCCTCGATGTCGCGCAGCTCGGCCAGCAAGGACGCCGCGGCGTCGAGCGCGAAGCCGTGCAGGACGCAGGCCTGCGCCGCAAGACCGGTGCGCGTGCCGTGGCGTTGCCGGGCGAACAGGTCGTCCACGCCTGCCCGGCTCAGGCCACCGGCGCGAACTCCAGCGCCGGTGCCGGCTGCAGCCAGGGCAGCAGCCAGTGGTCGAGGAGCAGCAGCGCGAACAGCGCCATCAGGTACCAGATCGAATACTTGAACGTGCGCATGGCGAAGAATTCGTCGGGCGGGTCCAGCAGCTTCCAGGCATGCCACAGGAACCCCGCGCCGAGCACCAGCGCGCCGAACAGGTAGAACAGGCCGCTCATGTGCGCGGCCCACGGCAGCACCGAGGCCACCACCAGCAGCACCGTGTACAGCAGGATCTGCCAGCGCGTGTAGGTCACGCCGTGGGTGACCGGCAGCATCGGCACCAGCGCGCGGGCGTAGTCCTCGCGCCGGAAGATGGCCAGCGCCCAGAAATGCGGCGGCGTCCACACGAAGATGATCAGCACCAGCAGCAGCGCGTGCGCCCAGTCCCACGGACCCTGCATGCCGGTGACCGCGGACCAGCCCAGCAGCGGCGGGGCGGCGCCGGCGATCCCACCGATCACGATGTTCTGCGGGGTGGCGCGCTTCAGCCAGCCGGTGTAGACGATCGCGTAGCCGATCAGCGAGGCGAAGGTCAGCATCGCGGTCATCGCATTGACCAGCCCCAGCAGCAGTGCCATCGACGCGATGCCCAGCGCCACTGCGAACAGCAGCACCTGCCGCGGCTGCAGCGTGCCGGTCGCCAGCGGGCGGTCCGCGGTGCGCACCATCACCTTGTCGATGCGGGCATCCAGCAGGTGGTTGATCGCCGCCGCGCTGGCCGCCGCCAGCCAGATGCCCACGCTGCCCGCCAGCAGCCGCGTCCACGGCCAGGCATCGCCCGGCTGGATCGCCAGCAGCATGCCGATCACCGCGGTGAACACGATCAACGCGACCACGCGCGGCTTGGTCAGCGCCCAGTACTGGGTCCAGGGCGGCGCGCCGCTGGTCATGCGTCGGGCGCGCGCACGCGGGCCAGCAGGCTGACCAGCACGAACAGCAGCAGCACCGCACCGGCGTTGTGCGCCACCGCCAGGTGCAGCGGCAGCGACAGCACCACGTTGGCGATGCCCAGGCCCACCTGGGTCACCAGCGCAGCCAGCAGCAGCGCGCCCCAGCCGCGCAGGCCGGGCCCGCGCAGCAGGTACCAGGCGACCGCCAGCAGGTGGCCGGTGACCACCAGGGCCATCAGCCGGTGCGCCAGCTGGATCGCCACGCGCGCCTGGTTGTCCAGGATCCCGCCCTCGTAGTCCACGCCGATCCCGCGCCAGAGCACGAAGCCTTCGCGGAAGTCGTGCGCGGGCCACCATTGCCCGGCGCACTTCGGGAAATCGGTGCCGCAGGCCAGCGCCGCGTAGTTGGCGCTGGTCCAGCCGCCCAGCGCGATCTGCACGCCCAGCAGGACCAGCCCGACCACCAGCAGGCGGCGCAGGCGCCCCGCATCGGCGATGCGGATGGGCAGGTTGGTGGCGCGCCAGGCCAGCCAGGTGAGCAGCGAGAAGGTCAGCATCCCGCCCAGCAGGTGCGCCATGACGACCACCGGCTTGAGCAGCCAGGTCACCGTCCACATGCCCAGCAGGGCCTGGAAGATGATCACCGCCAGGGTGAGCGTGCTGCCGCGGGCCAGGTCCACGTTCGACCAGCGCAGCGCCGCGATCAGCAACACGGCTTCCGCGGCCACGGCCAGCGCGGACGCGGCCACGTGTTGCCCGCGCATGTACAGCGGGATGGCGATGGCGACCATGCCTGCAGCGCCGAGCACGTGCAGCCAGCCGCGCGGCCGCTTGCGCGTGGCGAGCAGGGCGAGCGCGAGCACCAGCACACCGAGCAGCGCGGCCAGGTGGCGGTGGACCTGCTCGCGCCAGGCCTTTTCCGGGATCACCGGGCGGATCGCGGTGCCGGCGTGGTCCGCCACCTGGTCGGCATGGGTCGGCCACGCCGCCTTGCCGTAGCAGGTCGGCCAGTCCGGGCAGCTCAGCCCCGCGTCGGACAGGCGCACGAATGCGCCGAACACGATCACGCAGGTGGCCAGCGCCACCGCCAGCCAGGCGATGCGGTGGAAGTGCCGGTACAGCTGGGGATGCGGGGTCATCGTCAATTGACCTTGAGCAGGCGCGCCAGGTCGCTGCGCAGGTCGCCGGGGTCGAAACCCGGAGCGTAGCGCATGACCACGAAGCCGTTCGGGTCGATCAGCCAGGCCGCGTCGCCGCGCGCCTGCTCGGCCGGCGTGAGCTGCCAGCCCGCCAGGCCTGCAAGGAGGCCGGCGTCGGCGCGCACCAGGCGCACCTCGCGATCGGTGCGCGCGCCGGCCGGCAGCGGCGCGGCCCAGAGCACGTGCACGCGGTCGGCATTGCGGCCCATCAGCCGCCACACCGTGTCCAGGTCACCCAGCAGGCGCGTGCAGGCGGCGGCGCGCATGCCGTCGCACCCCTGCGGCGCGGCCACCACCCGCCAGGTGCGCGGGTCGTCCTTCCACCCGTAACGCCCGCCGTCGGCAAGCGTGGGCGCGTAGCCGCGCAGGTCGCCGTAGGGCTGCAGCATCTCGCCCTTGTTCTTCAATCCGTCCGGGCGCCAGCCGGAGAAGCGCAGCAGGCCGGCCACCAGCATCCCGCCGAAGAACAGCAGGAACAGCGCGATGAGCATGCGGCGGTTGCTGCGGCGCGCGCGCAGCTGTTCGGGGGTATGGGTCATCGTCATTGCCTGCGTCGTCTCCATGTCAGCACGCCGGCCGCCACCAGCACGGCCAGCGCCAGCGCGAACCATTGCACCGCGTACCCCAGGTGGCGCTCCGGCGGCAGGGTATTGGGCAGCACCTCCAGGTCGCGCTCGCCCGGGGCCAGCATCACGCCCGCGTCGCCGGCGCGGCGCGCCGGGTCCAGGCGCAGCACGCGCGGCGCGATCCCGGTGCGCAGGCCCAGCGTGCGGGCGATGGCGTCCGGATC
>CBFGMM010000065.1:0-11254 GCA_965649855.1 uncultured Thermomonas sp.
GCGCCGGGCTGACCGCGCCCGACCGCATCCGCCAAGGCCCGCCCATGAGCGCGTCGCCCCCCGCCGTCGCCGCGCGCGCCCTGCGGTACCTGGTGCGCCTGCCGATGCTCGCCTGGCACCTGCTGGTCCACCTGCCGCTGGTGCTGGCCGCGGTGGCGCTGGGCGATGCGACGGACCGGCCCCGGTGGGGGCACCTGGCGATCCGCTGGTGGTCGCGCGGGCTGCTGCGCGTGTTCGGCCTGCAGGTGCGGGGCGAGGGCACGCCGTTGCCGGGCGGCACCCTGTTCGTGGCCAACCACGTGAGCTGGGTGGACATCGTGGCCCTGCACTCGCAGCACATGATGGGCTTCATCGCCAAGTCCGAGATCCGTCGCTGGCCGGTGGTGGGCTGGATCACCACGCATGCCGAGACCGTGTTCCTGCAGCGCGGCAACGCCGACTCGCTGGGCCAGGTGATGGCGGTGATGACCCAGCGCCTGCGCGCCGGGCGGGCGGTGGCGGCCTTCCCGGAAGGCGGCACCCGCGATGGCACCGCGCTCGGCACCTTCCACGCGCGCATCTTCACCGCGGCGGTGGCCGCCGACGCGCCGGTGCAACCGGTGGCGCTGTGCTACGGCGCGGGCTGCGAGGCGCAGGCGATCGTGGCGTTCGGGCCGCGCGAACGCTTCCTGCACAATTTCGTGCGCCTGCTGGGCGAGCCGGTGCGGCCGGCGCGGGTCTGCTTCCTGGAGCCCATCCTGCACGCCGACCATGCGGGCCGCCGCGGCATCGCGCAGACCGCGCACGCGCGGATCGCCGAGGCGATGCGCCGCGCATGAGCCTGGTGCCGTCCACGTTCGCCCCGCCCCGCTGGCTGCGCAGCCCGCACCTGCAGTCGGTGCTGTCGTCCAGCCCGTTGCGCGCCCTGCATGCGCGCCGGCGCCTGCGCGCCACCGGGGCCGTGCACCAGCCGTTGCTGCTGGACGCGGGCGATGGCGTGCGCCTGCAGGGCATCCACAGCGCCCGGCCGGATGCCCCGGCGCGTGCGCTGGCGGTGCTGCTGCATGGCTGGGAAGGCAGCGCGGATTCCAACTACATGCGCCTGACCGCGGCGCGCCTGCTGCAGCGCGGATACGCGGTGTTCCGCCTGAATTTCCGCGACCACGGCGGCAGCCACCACCTCAACGAGGGCCTGTTCCATTCCAACCGCATCGACGAGGTGGTGCATGCGGTCGGCGACATCGCCCGGCGCTGGCCCGGCCTGCCGATGCTGGCGGCGGGCTACTCGCTTGGCGGCAACTTCGCGCTGCGCCTGGGACTGCGCGCGCAGGCCGCCGGCCTGCCGCTGCTGCGGGTCGCGGCGATCTGCCCGGTGCTGGACCCGGCGCGCACCATGGCGCAGATGGAAGCGGGGCTGCCGCTCTACCTGCGCTACTTCGAGCGCAAGTGGCGGCGCTCGCTCAGCCGCAAGCGCCAGCTGTTCCCGCGGGCGCACGACTTCGGCGACGACGTGCTGCGCCTGCGCCTGCGCGCGCTGACCGAATGGATGGTGCTGCGGCATACCGACTTCGCCACCCTGGACGAGTACTTCGACGGCTATTCGGTGGCCGGTGAGCGCCTGCGCCAGCTGCCCATCCCGGCCGACGTGCTGATGTCCGCCGACGACCCGGTGATCCCGCTGCAGGAGTTCCAGGCGCTGGCCGGCTATCCCAACCTGCGGGTGGAGCTCGCGGCCCACGGCGGGCACTGCGGCTTCATCGAGCGCGCCAGCCTGGACGGGTACGCCGAGCGCTGGGTGGCGGAACGCTTCGACCGGGCGCTGCCGGCCGCTACTGCGCCCCCGGCATGAAGATCAGCAGCGCCCCGCCCAGCAGCACGCGGTAGACCGCGAAGGCGGTGAAGCGGTGGGTCTCGATGTAGCGCAGCAGCCACTTCACCGCCGCGAACGCGGTCATCGCCGAGGCGACGAAGGCCACCGCCAGCGCACCCCAGTCCTCGTGCCCCAGGCCGCCGCTGCGCCACAGCGACAGCAGTTCGTAGCCGGTGGCCGCGAACATGGTGGGGATGCCGACCAGGAACGCGAACTCGGTGGCCGCGGCGCGGTTGGTGGTGCCGGCCAGCAGCGCCACGAAGATGGTGGCGGCGCTGCGCGAGGTGCCCGGGAACACGCCCGCGACCACCTGGGCCAGGCCCACCAGGACCGCGGTGCTCCACGCGATCGCGGTGCGCTCGCCCTCGCGCGCGGCGCGGCGCGCGGCCAGCTGCTCGGCGATCACCATCCAGGCCGCGCCGATGATCAGCGCCCAGGCGATCGGCTGCACGGTGTCGGGCAGCTCCCAGCCCAGCGCCTTGACCACCAGCCCGCCCACGGCGGTGACGCCGAAGGCCAGCAGCAGCTTGAGGCCGTACTCGCGCGCCTGCTCGGGCCGGATGTCGATGCCCAGCGGGTCGTAGGGCGCGGCCATGTCGCGCCCGGTGAAGGCGGCCAGCAGGCCCAGCAGGCGGCGCCGGTAGATCACCACCACCGCCAGGATGGCGCCGGCCTGGATCGCGATGTTGAACAGGTCGCTGCGGTGCCCCAGCCAGTGCTGGGCGATCAGCAGGTGGCCGGTGCTGGAGATCGGCAGGAATTCGGTGATGCCCTCGATGATGCCGAGCAGCAGGGCGGCGAGCAGGTCGGTCATGCAGTCGGCTGGCAGGGGACGGGGGCGGCAGGATACCGCAGCACCCGGTTCGCCAACTCGGTGCAACGCCGCACAATGTTGCACCATACAGGGGAAAAGCCCGCCGGCGCAATCTGCCGAATATCAATCGAAACAATGACTTGTAGCTTGGCACGCGAGTTGCATAGGAAAGGCATCCCACGCATCCCAACCCGGAGCCGCCCATGTCCCAGGAACACGTCGAGAAACTGATCAAGGACCACAAGGTCGAGTGGGTGGACCTGCGCTTCGCCGACCTGCGCGGCGTGCAGCACCACGTCACCTATCCCGTCTCGATCGTCGATGCGTCCCTGTTCGAGGACGGCAAGATGTTCGACGGCAGCTCGATCGCCGGCTGGCGCGGCATCAACGAGTCGGACATGGTCCTGCTGCCGGACCCCGAGACCGCGTTCCTGGACCCGTTTACCGCGGATCCCACCGTGGTCCTGACCTGCGACATCCTGGACCCCAAGACCATGCAGGCCTACGCGCGCGACCCGCGCGGCGTGGCCAGGCGCGCCGAGGCCTACCTCAAGGCCAGCGGCATCGCCGACCAGGCCTTCTTCGGCCCGGAACCGGAATTCTTCATCTTCGATTCGGTGCGCTGGTCCAACGAGATGGGCCACACCTTCTTCCACGTGGATTCGGAGGAGGCGCACTGGAACTCCGCCAAGGAGTACGAGGGCGGCAACAGCGGCTACCGGCCCGGCCTGAAGGGCGGCTACTTCCCGGTGGCGCCGCTGGATTCGCTGCACGACATCCGCGCCGAGATGTGCAAGGCGCTGACCGAGGTCGGGATCGAGGTCGAGGTCCACCACCACGAGGTGGCCAACGCCGGCCAGTGCGAGATCGGCACCAAGTTCAACTCGCTGGTGAAGAAGGCCGACGAGCTGCTGACCATGAAGTACATCATCAAGAACGTGGCCTTCCGCAACGGCAAGACCGCCACCTTCATGCCCAAGCCGCTGGTGGGCGACAACGGCAGCGGCATGCACGTGCACCAGTCGCTGGCCAAGGACGGCAAGAACCTGTTCTCCGGCGACGGCTACGGCGGGCTGAGCCAGATGGCGCTGTGGTACATCGGCGGCATCTTCAAGCACGCGCGCGCGATCAACGCCTTCGCCAACTCCACCACCAATTCGTACAAGCGCCTGGTGCCGGGCTACGAGGCGCCGGTGATGCTGGCCTACTCCGCCTCCAACCGCTCGGCCAGCTGCCGCATCCCGTACGTGTCCAACCCCAAGGCGCGCCGCATCGAGATCCGCTTCCCGGACCCGATGAACACCGGCTACCTGATCTTCGCCGCGCTGATGATGGCTGGCCTGGACGGCATCAAGAACCAGATCCACCCGGGCGAGGCGATGGACAAGGACCTCTACGACCTGCCACCGGAGGAAGCGAAGGACATCCCCACCGTCTGCCACTCGCTGGACCAGGCGCTGGAAGCCCTGGACGCGGACCGCGAGTTCCTCAAGGCGGGCGGGGTGTTCACCGACGACTTCATCGACGGCTACATCGCGCTGAAGATGCAGGAGGTCACCAAATTCCGCGCGGCCACGCACCCGCTGGAATACCAGATGTACTACACGATCTGACGCCGCTGCCGGGCGGATCGCATCGCGCGCGGCCGGCGGATGACCGGCCCGCGGCGCAGGCGCGGGCGCCCGCTATGTCAACGGATCCGGCGCCGCTTCCACGCGGTCGCGCCCGCCGGCCTTGGCGCGGTACAGCGCGCGGTCTGCCGCCGCGATCAGCGAGGCTGCGTCGAGCGCGGGATCCGCAGCGGCGAGCGCCACGCCCAGGCTCGCGGTGGCCATGATCGACGCGGCCCCCGTGTCCATGGCGGTGGCGCGCAACGCGTTGCGCATCGCGTCGGCGACGGCGAGCGCGTCGGCGGACGTGCAGTCGCGCAGGACGGCCAGGAACTCCTCGCCCCCGTAACGCCCGACATGCCCGCCGGGCAGGCAGGACTGCAGCCGGCGCGCGGACTCGCGCAGGACGTAGTCCCCGGCGGCGTGGCCATGCAGGTCGTTGACCGCCTTGAAATGGTCGAGGTCGGCCAGGATCACCGCGATGCCGCGGCCCGCGTCCGCCGGGCAGGCGATCGCCTGCTGCAGGTGGTCGAGGATCGCGGCGCGGTTCCACAAGCCGGTCAAGCGGTCGTGGGTGGCCTCCACGCGCAGGAGGTGGTGCAACGAGAGGATGCGCTGGGCCACGTGCAGCCGGGCCGCCAGGGTGTCCTCGTCATGCGGCTTGTTGATGAAATCGTCGGCCCCCGCCTGCATCCCGTCCAGGTAGCGCTGCTTCCCGTCGAGCGAGGTGAGCAGCAGGAGGTAGGTGTATTGCAGCGCCGGCTCGGCGCGGATGCGGCGGCACAGCTCCAGGCCGTCCATGCCCGGCATCATCCAGTCCGAGATCACCACGTCGGGTTGCGCGCGCCGCCAGGCATCCAGCGCCTGGGCGCCGTCGGCCGCCTGCGTCACGGCATGCCCGAGCTTCTGCAGGGTCGCGTCCAGCAGCAGGCGCGACGTGGTGTCGTCATCGGCGATCAGGATCTTCATGGGTGGGGCTCCTTGCCCGATGTTCCGGCGTCCCGGTGTCCAGTTCGAAGATGGCCAGGCGGACGCGGTCGAACTCCGCCTCCAGGGCCCGCACCAGCGGTTCGGCGTCCGTGACCACGCCGGTGGCCGCCAGGGTTTCCAGCTGGCGCGCCAGGCCTGCGAGCCCCTGCGCGCCCACGTTCGCGCACGCGCCCCGCAGGGCGTGTGCGGTCCGTTGCAGGGTCTCGGCGTCATGCTGCGCCGCCGCGCTGAGAAGGGTCGCGATCCGCTCGTGGCAGTCGGCCTGGAACGAGGCGAACACCTGCGCCAGCAGCCCCGGGCGGTGGGTACCCGCCAATGCCTGCAAGCGTGCGACCACGTCCGCGTCCAGCGCCTCGCCCCCGGTGACCGGGCCTGCATTGCTTTCAGCGCTCCGGGCATCCCCCGTACGCGCCCCGTTCCCCGGGGCCTGGGTGTCCGGCGCCCAGCGTCGCATCGCGGCGGCGAATGCTTCGGCCTGCACGGGCTTGCCGATGTAATCGTCCATGCCGGCGCCTAGGCAGCGGTTGCGGTCCCCATGCAACGCCTGCGCGGTGACCGCGACGATCGGCGTGCGCGCCTTGTCGTCGGCGCGCGCGCGGATCGCGGCGGTGGCTTCGTATCCGTCCATGCCGGGCATCTCGCAGTCCATGAACACCACGTCGTAGCGCCCTGCGTCGATCATGGCCAGGGCTTCCAGTCCGTTGCCGGCCAGGTCGACCTCGCAGCCCAGGTTGTGCAGCATCATGGAAGCCACCAGGCGATTGGTCGGGTGGTCCTCGACCACCAGCACGCGCGCGGCAAAGCCGGCCGATGCCTGCTCGTGGCGACGGACCGCTCCGGTCTCCTGCAGGCTGTGGCGCGTTACCAGCGGCGCACGTCCATCACCGTGCAGGTGCGCCGCCCAGGCGCCGCCCAGCGCCGCCAGCAGCTCGGACTGGCGGGCGGGCTTGAGCAGGTAGGCCGCGAAGCCGAGCGCCTGCAGGCGCGACACGTCGCCGCGCTGGCCGAGCGACGTCAGCATCACCAGCACGGTATCGCGCAATTCCGGGTCCGCCTTGATCGCGCGCCCGAGCATCTCGCCATCCATGCCCGGCATCTGGTAGTCGAGGATGGCGATGCGGTACGGATCGCCCGAGGCGTGGGCCGCGTGGAGCGCGTCCAGCGCTTCGGGGCCGGACGCGCAGCTGCCGCCGCGCATCCGCCAGGCCAGGATCTGCTCGTTCAGGACCAGGCGGTTGACCGCGTTGTCGTCCACGACCAGCACCCGCACCCCGGCGAGGTCGCCCGGGGGCGGCGGTGGCACCGGCGCGTCGGCCTGGCGCGGCAGGCGGATCCTGAACCAGAAACTCGAGCCCACGCCGGGCGTGCTGGTCACGCCGATCTCGCCGCCCATCAGGTCCACCAGTTGCGCGCTGATCGCCAGGCCCAGGCCGGTGCCCCCATGGTGGCGGGTGGTGGAGGCGTCTGCCTGGGTGAACTTGTCGAAGATCTGGCCGAGTTGCTCGGGGGCGATGCCGATGCCGGTGTCCTCCACCTTGACGCGCAGGGCGACCCCCGCCTCGTCCTGCTCTTCGGCGGCGATATCCAGCAGCACCTGGCCCTGCGCGGTGAACTTCAGCGCGTTGCCGAGCAGGTTGGTGAGGACCTGGCGGATGCGGCCCGGGTCGCCGACCAGGTGGCGCGGGACCTCCGGCGCGAAGCGGAGGATCAGGTCCAGGTCCTTGCTCGCGGCCTGGGGCGCCATCATGTCCAGGATGTCCTCGGCGGTGCGCAGCAGGTCGAACGCGATCGGCTCCAGGGACAGCTTGCCCGCCTCGATCTTGGAGAAATCGAGGATGTCGTTGATCAGGGTCATCAGGGTTTCGCCACTGGCCCTGGCGAGTTTCGCCAGTTCGCGCTGGGTGGGCGTCAGTTCGCTGTCGAGCAGCAGTCCGATGGTCCCCAGCGCGCCATTCATGGGGGTGCGGATCTCGTGGCTCATGTTGGCCAGGAAATCACTCTTGGCGCGGCTGGCGGCCTCCGCCGCGTCGCGGGCCTGCCGCAACTCCTCGCTGCGCAGCTTCTCCGCGCTGATGTCCATCATCGATCCCACGACGCGGGTGGCCACTCCCGACGCGTCCCGCTGCACCAGCGCCCGGTCCAGCACGTGGGCGTACGAGCCGTCGCTCAGGCGGACGCGGTACTCCTCGAGCCAGGTGTCGGCGCTCCCGGCCAGGCATGCGTTGAGGCTGGACTGGACGCGGCCCACGTCGTCCGGATGCACGTTCTCGAGGGGACGCGTCATGTGCGGCCCGGCGGCGCCCTCGGCGGGCGTGAAATCCTGGCCGTAACCGCGGTTGTAGGTGATCAGCCCCTTCGCGAGGTCCCAGTCCCAGATCACGTCGTGGGTCGCCTGGGACACCAGGCGGAAGCGTTCCTCGCTGTCGCGCAGCGCCAGTTCCGCCAGGCTGCGCTCGGTCACGTCCTGCGCCGTGCCCACCAGCTTGGCGGGCGCCCCGGCGGCGTCCACCACGACCTTGTTGCGGGCGGAGATGTGGCGAACGCTCCCGTCGGGAAGCAGGGTGCGATGCTCGAAGTTGACCGCCTGGCAGCTGGCGAGGCTGCCCTCGACGATCGACTGCACCCGCTCCCGGTCCTCCGGATGCACCAGCTGCATGAAACCCGCCACGGTCGGGGTGAATTCCGCTGGGCGGATGCCGAACACGCGGAACATCTGCTCGGACCAGTACACGCGGTCGCTGGCGATGTCCCATTCCCAGGTCCCCAGGCGGCCGATCCGCTGCGCTTCCGCCAGGTGGGCCGCATGCGCCTGCAATTCCGCCTCGGCTTCGCGCCGCTGGGTGATGTCGTGCGCCGCGCCGTAGATCGTCGAGCGGTCGCTGGTCGGCGCCGCCCGCCACACCAGCCACTTCCAGGTTCCGTCCTTGCAGCGGTAGCGGTTCTCGAAGTCGCGCGTTTCCACGCCTTCCAGCAGCCCCTGCATGACCGCGGCAGTGGCCGCGCGGTCCTCCGGGTGCACGAACTCCAGGAACGGACGCGTCATCAGCTCGTCCAGCGTGTAGCCCAGGGTCGCTTCCCAGGCCGGGTTGAGCCGGGTGAAGTAACCCTCGGGCGAGGCGATGCACAACATGTCCAGCGACAGGTGGAAGAACCGGTCCAGCTCCTGCTGCGCGCGCTGGCGCTCGGTGATGTCGCGCAGGAACGCGCTGAAGACGTGGCGGTCGCCGCCGGGGATGGCGGAGACGATCAGTTCCACCGGCAGCTCGTGGCCTGCGCGGTGCACCCCGGTCAGTTGGACCACCCTGCCCAGCAACGGCCCCTCGCCGCTGGCGTGGAAATGGTGGATGCCCTGCAGGTGCTGCTCGCGATGGCGTTCGGGAATGATCAGCGCGTGCAGCGGCTGGCCCACCGCCTCGTGCGTCTGCCAGCCGAACATCGCCTCGGCGCTCGGGTTCCAGTCGGTGACGACGCCGTCCGCATCGAGGCCGACGTAGGCATCGTGCGCATGGGCGATGATCGCGCGGGTGCGCGCTTCGCTGGCCTGGAGCTCCAGCGTGCGCTGTTGCACGCGTTCCTCGAGCTCGGCGTGCGCGGCGGCCAGGGATTGCTGGGCCTGCTGCAGGCGCGAGAGATCGCGGGTGCGCTCGTGGGCGCGCTGCGTCGCCTGGCGCGCCAGCCTGAGGCCGTAGGCCACCGTCGCACCCACCATCAGCAGCACCAGCACGCCGAGCAGAATCTCGATATTGCGCAACCGGCGCGCCTGGGCCAGCTGCCCGTCGAGCAAGGCCTGTTGCTGCAGCTTCACGTCGCTGCGCAGCCGTTCGATGTGCCTGTCGAGGCGCTGGTAGGCACGATCCATCGCCGCCATGCGCGCGCCCGCGGCGTTGAAATCGCCGCGCCGGTAGTCCGCCAGCAGCACGGTGGCGTGGGCCGTCATCTCACCCATAGCACGGCTCACCACATCCAGCCGCTGGGTGAAGGGCGCGCGCAGCGGCTCGGGGACGTTGGCCTCCAGCTCGCGGCGCAGCGTGGCCGCATGGGCGGCGAACGCCCGTTCGGCGGCGGCCAGGCGTTCGGCCTCCCGGTCGGGATCGCGTGAGCTGAAGATGTCGTTGCCCGGGGCATTGGCCTCCGCCGCAAGCGCGGCAAGCCTGGCATAGGTGTTGCCCCGCGCGACCCAGTCCGCGTGGGCCGCCACCGAATCGGTGAACAGGCCCATGAGCTGGTGGCTGAACAGCAGCGAAAACACCACGATGACGACGTTGAAGGTCGCCAGCAGCACATAGGTCCGGTAGCGATCCGGACGCGCTGCGGGGGCGTTGGGGTCACGCGCCATCGGTGCTGCGGACTCGGTCATGGAGAACCCCACGGTGGGCATGCGGCGCGGCCCAGGGGCCTGGCGGCCATCCTGACACGCGGCGTTGTGGATGTGTTCACCCAGCCCGCGGCGGCGAGCGCTGTCCAGGCGTGCGCGCGTCACACTCCCGCGCAATGCCGCCCCCGGAGTCCACCCCCCCGTATCGGCCAGATGATCAGCCTGAATGCCGGTCACTTGCCCAGCCACGCCATGGGCGGCAGTCTTGGGCACCCGGCCAGCGGTGCGGGCACCGCGCCTGCATCGCTGGTCCACCTTCATCCGTAAGCACGTGCATCGCCCGCGGTCCCGCCCATCGTGCCCCATCCGAGAAGGACACCCATGCACCGGCCAACACCCCGTTACGTCGCGCTGGCGCTGTGCATCGCCACCGCCGCCGCACTCGCCGCGCCCGCGCTGGCGCACGATTTCTGGATCCAGCCCAAGGCGTTCCGGGTGGCACCGGGCGGCGCGGTGCCGCTCAGCCTGCAGGTGGGGCACGGTACGGAGCGGGAACGTTCGGCCATGCCGCAGCAGCGGATCGTGCGGCTGGAGGCGGTCGGGCCGGGCGGCAGCCGCACCGACCTGCGCCCGCGGCTGCATCTGGGCAAGGCGCAGGGCGATGCCAGCGTGAGCTTCGCCAAGCCGGGCCTGTACCTGGTGGCGATGACCACCGACGACACCGCCATCAGTCGCCTGCCGGCCGCCAAGTTCAACGCCTACCTGGCCGAGGAAGGCCTGACCCCTGCCGTCGCCCTGCGCCGGAAGCTTGGCCACACCGGTGCGGAGGGCGTGGAGCGCTACGGCCGCCGCACCAAGACCCTGGTGCAGGTGGGTGCGCCCGACGGCAAGCCGCAGCCGCATGTCACCACGCCCGTGGGACTGACCCTGGAGCTGGTGCCCGAGGTCAATCCCTACGCCAGCCCGCGGCCCGCGCGACTGCCGGTGCGCGTCTACTACCAGGGCAAGCCGCTGGCCGGCGCCCTGGTCAAGCGCATCGACCTGGACCACGACGCCAAGCCGGCGGAGACCCAACGCACCGACGCCGCGGGGCGGGTGATCTTCAAGACGCCCACCCGCGGCCGCTGGCTGCTGGCGGTGGCCTGGACGCGGCCGTTGATCGGCGCGCGCGAGGACTACGAGACCGTGTTCTCCAGCCTGACCTTCGGCTATCCCGCCCCGGCCAAGCGCCACTCGCACTGAGCCGGCGATGCGCGCGCTGCTGCCGACCGTCGCCCTGTGCCTGGCCCTGCTGGCCGGTTGCGTGCACGCGCCCGCGCCGGAGCGCAACCCGCCGGCGGAATGGGTGCCCTCGGACAACCACAACGCCCGCAAGCCGATCCTGATCGTGATCCACGCCACCGAGCAGGCATCCGCGCAGCAGAGCCTGGACACCCTGCGCTCGTCCAACCGGCAGGGCCGGGTCAGCGCGCATTACCTGATTGGCGACGACGGCCGGCTGTACCAGCTGGTGGCCGACAGCGCGCGCGCCTGGCATGCGGGTGGCGGCGCGTGGGGCACGATCAGCGATGTCAACTCCGCCTCGATCGGCATCGAGATGGACAACGACATCGGCGAGCCCTACACCGAGGCGCAGATCGCCACCCTGCTGCGGCTGCTGGAGGACCTCACAGCGC
>CBFGMM010000066.1:0-11164 GCA_965649855.1 uncultured Thermomonas sp.
CGCCCGCACCCGCGCCGCAGGTGGCGGCCCCCGCCGCGCCGGCCGCGGGCGGGGACGCGCAGGTGCCCACGCTGCGGGTGCAGACCATCGACGGGGGCACCTTCGACCTGGCCGAACGGCGCGGGCAGTGGGTGGTGGTGAATTTCTGGGCGACCTGGTGCAGCCCCTGCCTGAAGGAGATGCCCGAGCTCTCCGCGCTGGACGCGATGCGCGAGCACATCGACGTGATCGGACTGGCCTACGAGGAGACCACGCCGGAGGCGATGCGCGCCTTCCTCGAGGAGCGGCCGGTGGTCTATCCGGTCGCGCTGGTCGACGTGTTCGATCCGCCGGCCGATTTCGAGACCCCGCGGGGGCTGCCGGTCACCTACCTGATCGCGCCGGACGGGCGAATGGCCAAGCGCTTCACCGGGCCGGTGACCGCGGCGCAGCTGGAAGCCGAGATCGCCGCGGCGGGCGGGCCGAAGGCCGGCTGAGCGTGGCCGCGGGACGCAGCGCCGCGCGCTTCCTGGTGCGCGGCAAGGTCCAGGGGGTGTGGTTCCGCGCCTCCACCCGCGAGGTTGCGTTGCGCCTGGGGTTGAGCGGGCACGCCCGCAACCTGGGGGACGGCGGCGTGGAAGTGATTGCGGAAGGCGATGCGCAGGCCATCGACCACCTGCACGAGTGGTTGCGGCAGGGGCCTCCGATGGCGCGGGTGGATGCCGTGCACCGCGACGTGGCGGAGGCCACGGGGTCGGCGGGGTTCGAGGTGCGCTGAGCCCCGCGCCTATTCCTTCAGCCGCGGCTTCAGGTTGGCCAGGTTGCAGGGCCGCGTGCGGGCGTCGAGTTGCGCGCGGATGATGCGCTCCCATCCGGTCCGGCACGCGCTGGTGGACCCCGGCAGCGCGAACAGGAAGGTGGCGTTGGCCAGCCCGGCGAACGCGCGCGACTGCAGCGTGCTGGTGCCGATCTCCTCGAAGCTGATGGCGCGGAACAGTTCGCCGAAGCCGTCCATCCGCTTGTCCAGCAGCGGCGCGAGCGCCTCGGGCGTGGAGTCGCGGCCGGTGAAGCCGGTGCCGCCGGTGACCAGGATGCCGTCGACCCCGGCATCCGCGATCCAGCGCGAGACGATCGCGCGCATCGCGTACCGGTCGTCGCGCACGATCGCGCGCTCGTGCAGGCGGTGGCCGGCCCCGTGCAGCGCCTCGCACAGGTAGTCGCCCGACGTGTCGTCGCTGGCCGTGCGGGTGTCCGACACGGTCAGCACGCACAGCGACAGGGGCTTGAATTCGGTGGCGGGGCTCATGCGGCCGGTCCGGTCGGGGTCATGTCAGGCCTCGCGCGCCAGCCGCGCCAGTTCCTCGGCCTGCCGTTCCTGCTGCAGCCGCATGACCAGCGGGTCCAGGTTGCCTTCGATGATGTTGGGCAGGTCGTACAGGGTCAGTCCCTCCACGCGGTGGTCGGTGATCCGCCCCTGCGGGAAATTGTAGGTGCGGATGCGCTGGCTGCGGTCGCCGCTGCCCACCTGCAGCTTGCGGTCGGCCGCGGTGGCGGCGGCGCGCTTCTCCAGCTCGGCCTCCACCAGCATCGCGTGCAGGCGCTTCATCGCCTTGTCGCGGTTGGCGTGCTGGCTGCGCTCGGTCTGCGATTCCACCACCACGCCGCTGGGGACGTGGGTGATGCGGATCGCCGACTCGGTCTTGTTGACGTGCTGGCCGCCGGCGCCGGAACTGCGGAAGGTGTCGACCCTCAGGTCGGCGGGATTGATGACGATGCCCGCCTCGTCGCCGGGTTCGATCGCGATGATCGCCACCGTCGCGGCCGACGTGTGGATGCGGCCCTGGGATTCGGTGGCCGGGACGCGCTGCACGCGGTGGGTGCCGGATTCGTACTTCAGCCTGGCGTAGGCGCCGTCCCCCTCGATGCGCGCCACGATTTCCTTGTAGCCGCCATGCTCGCCGGGGCTGGCCGATTCCACCTCCACCCGCCAGCCGCGGGTTTCCGCGTAGCGCGCGTACATGCGGAACAGGTCGCCGGCGAAGATCGCCGCCTCGTCCCCGCCGGTGCCGGCCCGCACCTCCAGGTACAGGCCGCCGTCGTCGCGCGCGTCCCGTGGCACCAGCTGCGCCAGCAGTTCCCCTTCCAGTTGCTGCAGGCGCTGGGTCGCGGCGTGGATTTCGTCGTCCGCCAGCCCGCGCAATTCCGGATCCGCGCGCATCGCCTGCGCGGCGGCGAGGTCGGCGCGGGCACGGTCCTCGGCGGCCAGCGCGTCGGCGACCGGCTGCAGGCCGGCGAACTCGCGCGAGAGGCTGCGGAAACGCCCCTGGTCCGCGGCGACGGCCGGTTCCGCCAGCAGGCGTTCCACTTCCTCGCGGCGCTCCAGCAGCGCTTCCAGCTTGCGGCGCAGGGCAGGGGTCATGCGCTGCCGTCGTCGCGCGCGTCGCCGGGGAACAGGCGCTCGGCCGCCCGCGCGAGCTCCGCGTCGCCCCCCAGCGCGGCGTCGCGCAACGCGACCGTGGGCGCATGCAGCAGGCGATTGGTCAGGGTGTGCGCCAGCAGTTCCAGCGCCTGCTCCGGGGGCAGCCCGGCCGCCAGTTGCTGGCGCGCCTTGGCCAGTGCCTCCAGGCGCGCCGCCTCGCCGTGCGCGCGCAGGCGCAGCAGCGGCTGCCGGCGGTCGCCGGCATGCAGGTGCTCCAGGAAGCGCGCCGCCTGCACCTCGATGATCGCCTCGGCCTGCGCCGCGGCCTCGCGCCGGCCGCGGCGGTTGTCCTCGATCGCGCGTTCCAGGTCGTCCACGGTGTAGAGGAAGACGTCGCGCAGGCCGGACACGGCGGGCTCGATGTCGCGCGGCACCGCCAGGTCCAGCAGCAGCATGGGCCGGTGCCGGCGCGCCTTGAGCGCGCGCTCGACCTGGGCACGGTGCAGGACCGGCGCGCGGCTGGCGGTCGCCGAGATCACGATGTCGGCCTCGGCCAGGTGCCGGTCCAGTTCGGACAGGGGCAGGGCCACGCCGCCGTGCCGGCTGGCCACGTCCTGCGCGTGGGCCAGGGTGCGGTTGGCGACCAGCAGCCTCTGGACGCGCGCCTCGGCCAGGTGGCGCGCGGCCAGTTCGATGGTCTCGCCGGCACCGACCAGCAGCACGGTGGACTCGTCCAGCCGGGCGAAATTGTCCTGCGCCAGCCGAACCGCGGCCGACGCCACGGAGACCGGGTTGGCGCCGATGCGGGTATCGGTGCGCGCGCGCTTGGCGGTGGCGAACGCCTGCTGGAACATCCGGTCAAGGTGCCCGCCCAGCGCGCCGGCCTGCCGCGAGGCCGCCCAGGCCTGCTTCACCTGGCCCAGGATCTGAGGCTCGCCCAGCACCAGCGAGTCGAGCCCGGTGGCCACCCGGAACAGGTGGCGCACCGCATCGCCGTCGTGGTGGCGGTAGAGGTAGGCATGCAGGTCCAGTCCCGCCTCGGGGTGGGTCGCCAGCCAGTCCGCCAGCGCATCGCCCTCGTCGGCGGTATGCGCGTAGAGCTCGGTGCGGTTGCAGGTGGACAGCAGCACGGCTTCGCGCACCTGCGGCAGCGCCCGCAGCGAGGCCAGCGCGGGCCCCACCGCGTCCGGGCCGAACGCCACCTTCTCGCGCAGGGAAACCGGCGCGGTCTGGTGGTTGATGCCGAGGACCTGCAGGCGCATTCGGATGACCATTCCATTCAGGTGCCTGCGCTAAGCTGCGGGCACAACCCCGCATTGTACCGACCCGTCGCCATGCCCATGCCGCGCCGCGTGCCACGCCTGTTGCCGAGCCTGCTGGCATTGCTGCTCCCCCTGGCGGTCACCGCCGCCCCGCAGGATCCGCTGGAAGACAGCATCGCCGGGGAATTCGCCCTGCAGGCGGGGCAGCTGCCCGACGCCGCGCGTCGCTACCTGTCCGCCGCCCGCGCATTGCAGGATCCGATCCTGGCCGAGCGCGCGACCCGCATCGCGCTGCTGGCGGACCAGGCCGCCCTGGCCCGCGAAGCGTATGCCCTGTGGGCCAGGCTTGCTCCGGAGCCGGATGCCTCGCGGCGGGTGGTGGCCGCAACCCTGGCGATGCGCGACGGGCAGCGCCGCGCGGCGCGCCGCGAGTTGCAGGCGCTGCTGGCGTCCGGCGACGACGGCTGGAAGCATGCGCTGGCCGCCCTGGTGGGCGCGGTCGGGCAGCAGCCCAAGCTGGTGGCGGCGCTGCTGGGGGACATGATCGACCAGGGACGGTTCCCGGACCGGCTGGAGCCGTGGCTCGGCTTTGGCGGCCTGGCCCAGCGGCTGGACCAGCCCGCGCTGGTGGAGCGCGTGCTGCAGCAGGTGGTGCGCCGCTTCCCGGGCGACCCCCGGGTCACGCTGCTGCGCGCCCAGATGCTGCGCGAGGCCGGGCAGCTGGAGCAGGCGCGCGCGCTGCTCGCCGCCCTGAAGGCCGGGGGTAGCCTGGCGCCAGGCCTGCAGTGGTCGCTGGCCGGCGAGTTCGACGCCCTGGGCGATCCGGCCGAAGCGGCCCGCATCCTGGCCCAGGGTCCGCAGACCGATGCCGGCTACGCGCAGCGCGCCGCGCTGCTGGACAAGGCCAAGGACAAGGCGGCACTGGCCGCGCTGTACGCGGAGGTCAAGCGCGAGGCGACCCGTCCCGATCCCATGCGCCGCCTGTTGCTGGGCCAGATCGCCGAGGCGCTGGAGCTGCACGAGGAGGCCCTGACCTGGTACGCGAACGTCCCCCATCCCGAGGCGCAGGCCATCGCGAAGCTGCGCAGCGCCAGCGTCCTGCACGCCGCCGGGCGCAAGCAGGAGGCGTTCGCCATCGTGCGCGCGATGCAGGCGGATGCCACGCTGGATGACGACGCGCAGCGCAACGCCTATCTGCTGGAGGCGGACCTGCGCCTGAAGGACAAGGACGCCGCCGGCGAACTGGACGCCTACGCGCGCGGCCTGGCCGCGTTCGCCGACGACGAGGCGCTGCTCTATTCGCGCGCCCTGCTGTGGGAGCGGCGCGACGAGATCGCCAAGGCGGAGGCGGATTTCCGGCGGATCCTGGTGATCTCGCCGGACGACGTGAACGCCCTCAACGCCCTGGGCTATACCCTGGCGGACCGCACCACGCGCTACCGCGAGGCGCTGGAGCTGATCGACCGGGCGCGCGTGGCCGAGCCGGGCAACGCCGCGATCATCGACAGCTACGGCTGGGTGCTGTTCCGGCTGGGCCGGCACCGCGAGGCCCTCTCGCACCTGCGGCACGCCTGGGCGCTGCAGAAGGACGCCGAGATCGGCAGCCACCTGGCGCAGGTGCTGTGGGTGCTGGGCCAACGCGACGAGGCCCGCCGGCTGTTCGACGAGGCGCGCCGGATCGATCCCGAGAATCGCTCGCTGCTGCGCGCGCTGCGGGAGACCGGCGCGTGAGCGGGCGCGGACTCGCGGCGCTGGCCGCCGGCCTGGCGCTGGCCGGCTGCCAGGCGTTCCCGGCCCGCACCGACGCGGTCCTGGCCGACCCCGCGCTCATTTCCCGGGCACAGGTCCTGCTGGCGCAGCGCGAGGCCGCGCTGGGCCTGTCCCCCGGCGCGGCCTGCGACGGCCCGGCCTGGGGCCTGTCCGGGCGGGCCGCCCTGTCGAACGGACGCGAGGGCGGCAGCGGGCGGATCGACTGGCGACAGGGCGGCGGTGCCACCGAGGTGGTCCTGTCGGCGCCGGTGACGCGGCAGAGCTGGACGCTGGCCGCCGGTCCGGGCGGTGCGTCGCTGGACGGGGTGCCGAACGGCCCGTTGCGCGGCAACGACGCGAGCCGGCTGCTGCACGAAACCACCGGCTGGCACATACCGGTCGGCGCGCTGGGCTGCTGGCTGCGCGGCGCGCGCGCGGATGCGCGCGCGCATGGCGAGGCCACGGTGGCGTTCGGGCCGGACCTGCGCCCGGTGCGTCTGGAGCAGGCAGGCTGGACGGTGGAATTCTCCGACTGGATCGAGGGCGCGGCCGGCGGGCAGGCCCTGCCGGGGCGGATCCAGGCCCAGCGCGGCGAGGATCGCGTGCGCCTGCTGGTGGATCGCTGGGGCGACGAGTGACCTCGTTCCCGGGGTCCGATGGCTGGAGCGCCTGGCCGGCCCCGGCCAAGCTGAACCTGTTCCTGCGCGTCACCGGGCGGCGGACCGACGGCTATCACCTGCTGCAGACCGTGTTCCGCCTGCTGGACTGGGGCGACACGGTGCACCTGCGCCTGCGCGCGGACGGCGTGGTGCGACGCGTGGGCGCCGGCGCGCCGGGGGTGGCCGAAGCCGACGATCTGGTGGTCCGCGCTGCGAAACTCCTGCAAACAGGAGCCAAACTCTCGCAAGGAGTCGATATCGCCGTCGAAAAACGGGTCCCCATGGGCGGCGGGTTCGGCGGTGGATCCTCGGATGCCGCCACCGTGCTGGTGGCCCTGGACCGCCTCTGGGGACTGCGCCTGGGCGCGGATCGGCTGGCGGCCCTGGGCCTGGCGCTGGGCGCGGACGTGCCCGTGTTCGTGCGCGGGGGCAATGCCTGGGCCGAAGGGGTGGGGGAGGTGCTCACCCCGCTGCAGTTGCCCCCCGCGTGGTACGTGTGCGCGGTGCCCGGGGTCCGGGCGGCCACGGCGGAGCTGTTCCAAGCGCCTGATTTGACGCGCAATGCTGCACCCGCGAAAATAGCGGGCTTCCTGTCCGGAACCGTCCTCGACAACGCGTTCGAGCCGGTGCTGCGCTGCCGCGAACCTGCCGTCGAGGCCGTGTTCGCCCAGTTGTCGCGCATCGGTTCGCCACGCCTGACCGGGACGGGCAGCGGCTGCTTCGTCGAGTTCGCCAACCGCGAATCCGCCGAGGCCGCGCTCGCTGCGTTGCCCGCCGGGCTTGGTGCCTGGCTGGCGCGCGGTGCGGACAGGTCGCCGTTGCTGGATGCGGCGGACGCGTACGACACAGGGGCGTCGCCAAGTGGTTAAGGCACCGGGTTTTGATCCCGGCATTCGTAGGTTCGAATCCTTCCGCCCCTGCCAGTCCGCGTCCGTTCCAGCGTCATCCCGTTTCCTTCCGCGCGGCGCCGCCGCGGGGCCCATGCACCGCACGGTCAGAGCGCAGCGGAGTTGAACGATGCAGGACGAACGCAACTTGCTGGTGTTTTCGGGCAACGCCAACCGGCCGCTGGCCGAGGCGGTCTGCCGCGAGCTGGGCGTGCGCCCGGGCAAGGCGCTGGTGAGCCGCTTCTCGGACGGCGAAGTGCAGGTGGAGATCGAGGAGAACGTGCGCCGGCAGGAGGTCTTCGTGATCCAGCCGACCAACGCGCCGACCGCCGAGAACTTCATGGAGCTGCTGGTGCTGGTTGACGCGCTCAAGCGCGCCTCGGTGGCCAGCGTGACCGCGGTGGTGCCGTATTTCGGCTACGCCCGCCAGGACCGCCGCCCGCGCTCCTCGCGGGTGCCGATCACGGCCAAGGTGGCGGCCAAGATGTTCGGCGCGGTGGGCACCGACCGGGTGCTGACCGTGGACCTGCACGCCGACCAGATCCAGGGCTTCTTCGACATCCCGGTGGACAACGTGTACGCCTCGCCGCTGCTGCTGGCCGACATCTGGCGCGCGCACGGCACCGACAACCTGATCGTGGTCAGTCCCGACGTGGGCGGCGTGGTGCGCGCCCGCGCCATCGCCAAGCGCCTGGACGACGCCGACCTCGCGATCATCGACAAGCGCCGCCCGCGCGCCAACGTGGCCACGGTGATGAACATCATCGGCGACGTGGACGGCAAGACCTGCGTGCTGGTGGACGACATCGTGGACACCGCCGGCACCCTGTGCGCCGCGGCGGGCGCGCTCAAGGAGCGCGGCGCGCGCAAGGTCGTCGCCTACATCACCCATCCGGTGCTGTCGGGCCCGGCGCTGGACAACATCACCCGCTCCGCGCTGGACGAGCTGGTGGTCACCGACACCATCGCGCTGTCCGACGCCGCCAGGGGCTGCAGCAAGATCCGCCAGCTCAGCGTGGCCGAGCTCCTCGCCGAGACCATCCGCCGGGTGGCGTTCGGCGAATCCGTCAGTTCGCTCTACGTCGACTGACGACCGCATCCGCGACGCCGGCGAAGGCCGGCATCGCACCCCACTCACCTGGTCGCGGGTGAGTGTCTCCACCGCCGCGAGGCGGTGTCATCGCAACGGAAGTGAGTCAATACCATGGCAACCGAACACAACATCAAGGCCACCGGCCGCAACGTCGAGGGGAAGGGTGCGAGCCGCCGCCTGCGTCGTTCCGCGTCGATCCCGGCCATCGTCTACGGCGGCAAGGCCGCGCCGCAGGCGATCCAGCTGGACCACGAGAAGATCTGGCTGGCCAGCCAGCACGAGTGGTTCTACTCCTCGATCCTCAGCCTGGACGTGGACGGCAAGGTCGAGCAGGTGCTCCTGCGCGACATGCAGCGCCACCCGTTCAAGCAGATCATCATGCACCTGGACTTCCAGCGCGTGAGCGCCAACGAGGCCCTGCGCGCGAAGGTGCCGCTGCACTTCCTCAACGAGGATGCCTCGCCGGCGGGCAAGACCGCGGGCGTGCTGGTGCTGCACGAGCTCAACGAGGTCGAGGTCAGCTGCCTGCCCAAGGACCTGCCGGAGTTCATCGAGGTCGACCTGGGCAAGCTGGCCCTCGGCGACATCGTCCACCTGTCCGACCTCAAGCTGCCGGACGGGGTGGAGCTGCCCCAGCTGAAGCTGGAGCACGACATGGCCGTGGTGATCGCCAAGCACGCCCAGGCCGAGGAAGTGGAGGAGCCGGCGGAGGCGCCGGAAGCCGCCGACGTGCCGGCGGCCAAGGTCGCCAAGAAGGACGAGAAGTAATCGCGCCGGGCCCCGCCGGTTCGCGCCGGCGGGTGCCCCGCGTCGCATTGCGAGGCCGCGATGGCAGGACTGCGCCTCATCGTCGGGCTGGGCAATCCCGGCCCCGAGCACGCCCGGACCCGGCACAACGCCGGGTTCTGGTTTGTGGACGCCCTGGCGGAGCGCGAACGCGCCCGTTTCGGGCTGGAAAGCAAGCTGTTCGGCGAGACCGCGAAGGTCGAGATCGCCGGGCAGCCGGTCTGGCTGCTGAAGCCGGCCACCTTCATGAACCTCTCCGGCAAGTCGGTCGCCGCCGCGTTGCGCTACTGGAAGATCGAGCCGGAGCAGGCCCTGCTGGCGCACGACGAGCTGGACCTGCCGCCGGGCAGTGCGCGGCTGAAGTTCGACGGCGGCCACGGCGGCCAGAACGGGCTGCGCGACACCATGCGCCTGCTCGGGCATGGGGGGTTCCACCGTCTGCGGATCGGCATCGGCCATCCCGGGCACAAGGACAAGGTCACGCCGTGGGTGCTGGGCAGGCCCGGGCGCGACGACGAGGCCTGCATCCTGCGCGCCATCGACGACGCCATCGCCGTGCTGCCGCTCGCGGTGGCCGGCAATTTCATGGACGCCATGACCCGGCTGCACACGCCGCGCCCTGGCTGATCCCCTGATTCTTCCTCGCGCGGGCAGGGCCCGGGCGGAAACGGAGCGACACGCGACATGGGCATCAAATGCGGCATCGTCGGCCTGCCGAACGTCGGCAAGTCCACCCTGTTCAACGCGCTGACCAAGGCCGGCATCGCCGCCGCCAACTTCCCGTTCTGCACGATCGAGCCGAACGTCGGCATCGTGCCGGTGCCGGACCCGAGGCTGGGCGCCCTGAGCGAGATCGTCAAGCCGCAGAAGGTGATCCCGACCGCGGTGGAGTTCGTGGACATCGCCGGGCTGGTGGCCGGCGCGGCCAGCGGCGAGGGCCTGGGCAACAAGTTCCTGGCCCACATCCGCGAGGTGGACGCGATCTGCCACGTGGTGCGCTGCTTCGAGAACCCGGACGTGATCCACGTCAACAACAAGGTCGACCCGATCGCCGACATCGAGACCATCGACACCGAGCTGGCGCTGGCCGACCTGGAGTCGGTGGACAAGGCGATCGCCCGCTTCGAGCGCGTGGCGCGCAGCGGCGACAAGGACGCGAAGGCGAAGATCGAGGTGCTGGGCAAGCTGCGCGGCGCGCTGGACGCCGGCAAGTCGGCGCGCTCGGTGGCCCTGGACGAGGACGAGAAGGCGGCCGTCCGCGACCTGTTCCTGCTCACCCTCAAGCCGGTGATGTACGTGGCCAACGTGCTGGAGGACGGCTTCGAGGGCAATCCGCACCTGGATGCGGTGCGCGCGCACGCGGTGGCCGAGGGCGCGCAGGTGGTGCCGGTGTCGGCGGCCATCGAGGAGGAACTGAGCCAGCTGGACGATGCCGACCGCGACGACTTCCTGAAGGACCTGGGGCTGGACGAGCCCGGCCTGAACCGGCTGGTGCGCGCGGCCTATGCGCTGCTCGGCCTGCAGACCTACTTCACCGCGGGGGTCAAGGAAGTGCGCGCCTGGACGGTGCGGGCGGGATCCACCGCGCCGCAGGCGGCGGGCGTGATCCATACCGATTTCGAAAAGGGCTTCATCCGCGCCGAGACGATCGGGTACGACGACTACATCCGGTACCGCGGCGAAGCCGGCGCGCGCGATGCCGGGCGCCTGCGCCTGGAGGGCAAGGAGTACCGCGTGCAGGAGGGCGACGTCCTGCATTTCCGCTTCAACGTCTGACCGCCGCTTCGGAAAGCGTTGACAGCGGTCGCGCCCGGCCCCAAAATTGCTGGCTCTTTGGGGGCCCTGGCGCATCCGAAGGACTCCGATCCGGAGGGATACCCAAGCGGCCAACGGGGGCAGACTGTAAATCTGCTGGCTTACGCCTTCGGTGGTTCGAATCCACCTCCCTCCACCAGCTCCACCGCGACACGCTCCACCCATGACACGTTCCACCCGCGGGCCTTACCAGCCGGCGGCGCACCACAGGCAGGCCTCCCGGCGCGGGAGTAGTTCAATGGTAGAACTGTAGCCTTCCAAGCTACTAGCGCGGGTTCGATTCCCGTCTCCCGCTCCACCATTGCATTGCAACGCCCGGCCCGCCACGCACAACCTGCTCACGTAGCTCAGTCGGTAGAGCACCTCCTTGGTAAGGAGGAGGTCGAAGGTTCGATTCCTTTCGTGAGCACCATCTTGCAAGCACCTCCCGCTTTTCCTGACATCCCAACGAGACGCAGCCATGGCAAAGGGTAAGTTCGAGCGCACCAAGCCCCACGTGAACGTGGGCACGATTG